>JAUXNY010000137.1 GCA_030682615.1 Candidatus Aquicultor sp.
GCTATAAGTATTCCAATATCGGGACTGCCGCCCATATATACCCCCTACCGGTATCAGTATTCTTCAATCATTCTATCACAAGAATGCCGGAAGTGAAGAGATTTTTCACACAAAAGGCGTGTCTAATATTGGCAAACTGACAAAAAAAGGATATACTACAAAGCATAGTAAATCGTTTACGCTTTTTTTTGAGAGGTTTCTATGAAGCGGTTTAAGCTGGGGAGTTTCCGACCGTCCGAATCGGGCGTTAGAAAGATGCTCGGTGATCTTGAGGCCGATATAATGGAGCTTGTGTGGGAGAAAGATCTCGCAAGCGTAAGAGAGATCCACGGTATCCTCGAGAGAGACAGGGAAATCGCATACACGACCGTAATGACGGTCATGAGCCGCCTGGCCGAGAAAAACATTCTTTTTCAGGAGCGTAACGGAAAGCAATACCTCTACAAGGCTCTTCTAAGCAAAGAAGAGTTCAACCAGACCATGTTCGCCTCGGTATTCAACGGTTTCCAGGAAGATCTCGGAAAACAAGCACTGAGTTTTTTTGTCGAGAACATCACCGAAGACACAGCGACCCTCGACGAGCTCGAGCGCCTGATTCAGCAGAAGAGAAGGCAGATAGAGGAATGACCAAGACGCCCTCGCGAAATACGCGCATCAGTATAATAGGTCTTCTTGTCTTGGGGGCCGCCGCGTTTGCGGCAATCGGATATAACATCGACCGGTGGCTTGCGAACGGCGTTGCGGTAAAACGTGTCGCCGAGACTTGCGCGGGTTTCGGGACCGGATGCAAAGACGCCTATATGTCTATTGCTCAAATCATAGGAAGCCCGCAGAACCTTCTGATAAGCCTGGCCATAGTGGCGCTTAGTGCGGCGCTGGTCAAAGCTGTTTTTGTGCTCGCTTCAGCCAGGAGGATGGCGGCGGGCTATATAAGTATTGGGGAGGAATTGCCGCGCATTAAGCGTCTCTTGATAGGGCTGAACGCCGAAGACATGAAGGTCCGGGTAGCCGATGACGAGGCGCCGGCGGCGTTTACGCACGGTCTTCTTGCTCCCTCGATATGTATCTCTAAAGGACTTATTGAAAAATTAGAAGATGATGAGCTGACGGCGCTCCTCGCCCATGAAATCGGCCACGTTCGGCGCCGCGACAACCTTGCGATTTTTGCCGCGCTCTTCGTCCGTGATTTTCTCTGGCCTCTCCCGATAAGCCACTATTTGCTTGCCCTGTTTGTCCGTGAGAAGGAGTATGCCGCCGATGACTTCGCGGTCGAGCTTACCGCAAAACCGGTCGAGCTGGCCGAGGCTATCGTCTCCGTGGCCAGAGCTACCCAGCGCAGTATGACGTTCTCGCCGGCGTACGCGACGTTTTTCTCCGGAAAAGCGACCGCTAAGGACCGGGTTCAACGTCTTCTCGACCCGGAGATAAAGGGGCGCCCCTCCATCTATAAGCTGATGCTTAGCATTGCCGTAAGCGCAACCATCGTTCTTATCGTTGCGGGCTTTGCATATGCGCAGCCGGCGGTAGATGCTAATGCGGTCGGTAGTTGTGGAATGGGACCGGAATGCGCGGTCATGAATTACGAATGCTGTAAGTAGAGAAAATTTTTTGTGTTGAACTACTATGAGTTGTAGTAGATGTGTTAAGATGGATGTGCTCGCGTGCAAGGTTTATTTTTCGAGCAGACATGAGCATTAGGTCAAGGCATTGCCGGCCGATTAGATATAAAAGCATTTAGAGAGGTGATGAGTTGTGGATAAGAACAACGCTAATGAAAGGCTCAAAGGCAAGCGCGCTCAGTTTGTCGAGCCGAAGAATAAAAAACCGGCGCTGCTCTATGTTGTGCTTAGCGTCGCGGTTATAGCAATAGTAGCTTTTATAGCCGTCTATGCAAGCTCAGGCAAGACGCCGGATGGGGGGCAACCGACAGATGTCGAGGCAAAGTATATCGGCAGGTATTTGCCGGCGGACTTTAAACCGGCAAAGCTGACCGAGCCGGTCGTCTACGACCGCAAGATAGACATGGTCCCGATTACTCCTGAGGTCAAGGACGGCAAAGTAATAATCAAAGCGGGAGATGTTATCAGTAGCCGTATCGTATATTTCGAGTATCTCCGGCCGAAGGATAGCCAAATAATCTCGATGATGGCCTACATCAAGCCCTCGGGCAATCTCTTTACCGGAGTCAGTTTCTGCCCGCCCTGTGGGGCCAAATATCACCATTTTGAGGCCGACGGGACGCTGACATGTAATTCTTGCGGCACCAAACGCGACCCTGAGACCGAAGCCGGCATCTCCGGCGCGTGCAAGCTATATCCGGCCGACGAGATTGCGCACAAGCTTGTCGGTGAAAACATCGAACTAGCCGAGGCCGACCTGGTCGACTGGGAGTCGCAGCCGCTTGACAGGCCGGTCGGCGCGGAATAATCGAACGGTGCAAGCGCACACCGGTCTTGCAACATAGAATAGAGACGATGGAATTATCAGAGTTTGTGTGTACGAAAGTGTAAGGAGGCCTTCATGGACGAGAGCAGGATTGAAGAGGTTAAGAGCGAAGCAGACGAGGTGAGCCCCAGGCGAAACACGAAGAGCCAGGTTCTCAAGTATGTGGGGATTTGGGTCGCGGTTGTCGCGCTCTTTCTCGTGTTCAACAACGTTATTAAGTCGGTTGCGTCGAACCAGGCAGCCACATCCAACAATAGCGCCGGTTCTTTTAGCGCGGGGCAACCAGCCGCGTTCGAGCCGGGCGCGGGCACAGTCGCAGGCACCGGCACCGGCACAGGCGCTTGCGGTGGCGAATGCTGTGACGCTCCTGCGGCCCAGGCCTCCGCTAGCGGTTCGCAAACCGGTGCGCAAGTAGCTTCGACGGACCTTGCTGCGATAGAGAAGGCCGCCATCGATTATTATGCCGAGAAAACCGGCGACCGTGAAGTCACCGCCGAGGCTAAAAGCTTAGGCTGTCATCACGAGATCACGATTAAGAAGGACGGCAAAGCAGTCACTGAGCTTTCTTTGAGAAACGGTCAGTTTACATCGTTGCGTCCCTGGTAGATGAAGTAATCGTCGCATGGCCGGCGGGCGCGCTGAAAGCGCTTGAAAGAGGGAGCTTGGACCCCTAAAGCCCTAGCGCCGACGACGAGTGTTTAAGATAAAAGATAATGTAAAGGTGAATTCTGTGAGGCTCCACCACATAACGTGGAAGAATATAAAGACGCATCCCGCGAAGGTCGCGCTATTGGTGACCGGGCTCGCTGTCGGCGTGGCGGTCATCGTCGGACTCTACACTGTCTCCAAGGCCATGCACATGGACCTGCAGGACAAAATAGATGAGTACGGCGCCAATATGGTCATAACGCCCAAGAGCGAGAGCTTGCCTCTCACATACGCGGGTGTGACCGTCGGCGGCTTGCAGTACGGCTCGCAATTGCTCACCGAGAAAGACCTCGAGAAGATCCGCACTATAAAGAATAGCGCCAATGTAAAGGTCGTCTCGCCGAAACTCCTCGGTATAGTCGAGGTAAACGGGTCGAAGATGATGCTCGCCGGGGTTCGCTTCAAAGATGAGCTGGAGCTTAAGAAGTGGTGGGAGATAAAGCAGGGTGTCCGTCCTGCCGACGACCGCGAGATTTTGCTGGGCGGCAAAGCGGCGCGCAGACTCGGGGCGGGCGCTGGGGACAGCCTGAACATCTCCGGCGAAAAGTTTCGGGTCGCCGGTGTACTCGGACAGCTCGGCACGGAAGAAGACCAATTAATATTTATAGGCATAAAGCAGGCTCAGACTATTCTTGAGCGGCCGGGCGAGGTCAGCTTCGTAGAGGTCTCGGCGTGGTGCAAAGATTGCCCCATCGACGACATAGTCGAGCAGATAAAGTGGAAATTGCCGGGAGCCAAGGTCGCGGCGGTGCGCCAAGCCGCCGAGACGCGCGACGCCGTCATCGGCCAATTCAACCTCTTCAGCCTCATACTCTCGGTTACCATGGGTGTCGTTGCCGCGCTCATAGTCTTTACTAACACGTTGAGCGCGGTTCGTGAGCGGCGCCGGGAAATAGGGGTCTTTCGCGCGGTCGGCTACCGCCAATCCCACATCGCCCTGATAGTTCTCTTGGAATCGGCTATAGTCGGGCTGGTAGCCGGCGTCAGCGGGTATCTCGCCGGTTTTCTAGCGGCGGGCTATATCGCGCCGGTCGCCACCGGTATGGACGTCGGTGTTGTCTTCGACCCAATCGTTGCGGCTATTGCTGTCGGTAGTGTAGTGGTTCTCTCGCTGCTGGCTAGCTTGTATCCGGCGATAGTCGCCGCCCGCCTCGACCCGTCCGAGGCGTTAAACTCTATGATATAGGATGTTCTGATGAGATTAGATACGATTGCTTTTAAGAATCTCGCGCGACGAAAAGGGAAGGCGGCGCTGGTCGTCGTCGGTTTGGCCATCGGTATTGCGACGATGGTCTCTATCGTCACCTTGATGCTCGCTTTCGAAAAGAGCATCGACACCCAGCTCGACGCGTATGGCTTCAATATCGTGGTTTACCCCGCCTCTTCGAGCCTCTCGCTAAATTACGGTGGTATGAACATCTCGGGCGTCGACACGTTCGAGGTCGAGACCTTGACCGAGGCGGATATCGAGAAGGCACGCCGGATTCGGAGCGCGGATGATATTACGGCCATATCGCCCAAGGTCTTGCAGGCAATCGAGGTCAAGAATAAGAAGGCGCTGCTCGTCGGAGTCGATTTCGACGAGGAGTTTCAGGTCAAGAAGTGGTGGAAGGTCATGGGGCACAAACCTTCGTCGAAAGACCAGGTCATCCTCGGCTCGGATGCCGCAAAGAACCTCCGCCTCAAAGCGGGAGATTCGATGAGAATCGGCTCACAGACCTTTAAGGTGGCGGGGATTTTACATGAGACCGGAAGCCAAGACGACGGCTTGGTCTTTAGCGATATCGAACGGGCGCAGGCGCTCTTCGGCCGCGGTCAAGAATTGAGCCTCATCGAAATATCGGCGCAGCGAAGCGACCAAATCGACAACGTCGTGGCTGAGCTGGAGAAGGCGCTTCCGGGTGCCGAGGTCTCCTCAATCAAGCAGGCGGTCAAATATCGGGAAGAAGCGATGGGCTCACTCGCGAGATTCGGGTTGATAGTGACCGCGATTATCATTATGATAAGCGGGTTTATAGTCTTTGTGACGATGACCTCATCGGTAAACGAACGCAAGCAAGAGATCGGTGTATTTCGAGCGATGGGGTATCGGAAGTCGAGCGTTGCCCGGATAATTCTTACCGAGGCGCTGGCAGTCAGCGTTGTCGGCGGTATTGTAGGCTATATTGTCGGCTTTGGCGCCACATATGCGCTGCCGCAGGTCGTGCCAAGTATCGAGCTGCCGGTAACGGTCAGTTCGTCGGTCTTTTTGCTGGCGCTCGCGATAGCGGTCTTAGTCGGGCTTGTCTCGAGCTTGATGCCGGCACGCCGCGCCGCGAACATGGATCCGGCCGACGCGCTCAAAAGTCTTTAGGAGGTTTTATTAATGTCGCTGGTGATAGCGAACGGGGTCTGTAAATACTATGGAAACGATGAGGCTACGCGGGTGCATGCATTATGGCACGTCGATTTTACGATAGCACCGGGCGAGTATATCGCGGTCATGGGTCCATCCGGGAGCGGCAAGAGCACGCTGCTGGCAATCTTGGGTGCGATGAGCCCGCCGAGCGAGGGCGTGCTCCTCGTCGATGACATCGATGTCTATGCGCTTTCGCAGGAGAAACGGGCCGATTTCAGGCGCGAATACCTGGGATTCGTCTTTCAGCAGCCACAGCTTATACCGTATCTTACGGCGCTAGAGAACGTGATGCTGCCGCTGGTCATATCCGACGTCAAAGACAAGAAAGGTCTGGCAGCTCAGATGCTCGAAAAAGTAAACCTCGGGGACAAAGCAAAGCGGTTGCCTTCGGAGCTTTCCGGCGGCGAGCAGAGCCGTGTCGCCATTGCGCGGGCCATCGTCAACGACCCGCCTATGCTCCTCGCCGACGAGCCGGTGGGTAGCCTCGACAGCAAGACCGGCTCCGAGATACTCGATCTTTTTCAAGCTCTGCACGCGGATGGCCAAACTATAATAATGGTCACGCACAATCCTGAATCGATTCGCGATACCGGTCGTTTAATACAGCTAAAAGATGGTGTCATAGTAAGCGATGTGGCGACTGAGGCAGTGTTGTCCGCGTCAAGCGATGTTGTTGGTACGGGCGAGCGCAAACATAGCCTAGCTCACGATTAGTGCTGATGTGGGTAGAGCCGCCCGTTTCCGGCCGCCCATTGGTAGGATTAATAAGGGTGTTGAATCGGTTAGGTCTTTACGAAACGCTGGATTACATCCATCAGTTCCTGTATGGCTGAGTCCCCGTCCTCGCTCGACAGTGCCTCCCGCACACAGCCTTTGATGTGGTCATCAAGGATGATTAGCCCCACGCGTTGAGTCGCGCCGAGAACCGATGATATCTGGACTAGAATGTCGACGCAGTACTTTTCGTCGTTTACCATCCGCTGGATACCACGGAGCTGGCCCTCAATACGCTTAAGTCTTGATAAAATCTTTTCTTTGTCGGCTGTATACGAAGTCATTTCTCCACCTCACTCGACCTCACCTGGATACGTATACCCCTATTATCTTAGGATTTTGTGGAAGTGTCAACAATCTGTATAAATTCACCTTGCTACATGGTTGACGATTTGACTTTACAGGCGCGCAAATGATAACTTCATACATATAGGGGGCATGGGTATCATTTGCCGGTTTTTATCGATAATAGCGGCGCGTTATGAGATATGCCGCTGGATTCTATAAAGAGCGGCGCTGTTCGAGCGCGCTAAACGATTTGCCGCGCATCATAAGAGGAATATTGATTCGGCACGTAGAAGCACGCTCTATGCTAAATGAGAATAGAAGGTGAAGTCGTGGAGACGATAAAAGTGATTCTTCCCGTCACAGGCATGACGTGAGCGTCGTGCGTGCGCCGCGTGGAAACGGCGCTTCAGAAAGTAGACGGTGTAATAGGTGTAAACGTCAGCCTGGCGAGCCGGAAGGCGACTGTTGAGATAGATAAGGGCAAAGCCTCGGTCGACGACCTTTTGGCGGCGATCAAAGAATCAGGCTATGATGTTGCAGCCGAAGAGCTGACAATCCCCATCGGTTTGATGACGTGCGCTTCGTGCGTGCGTCGCGTGGAGCAAGCGCTCCTCGCGGTAGAGGGAGTATTGTCCGCCAGCGTAAACCTGGCTACCGAAAAGGGGACCGTTGCGTATCTCCCGTCGGTTGTCACCCCGAACCGAGTCAAGCAGGCGATTATCGATGCGGGATATGAAGTGCGGGAGACTGAAGACGCGGAAGAAGCGCTTAAGTCGCGCACTGAAGCCGAAGAGATAAAGCGTCGCTTGATCATCGCCGCAGCGCTCACCGCCATCGTGATGATAGGTAGTATGCATGACCTTATCCCCGCGCTGATGTTGGTTCCGGCCAAGACGAGGTTTCTGATACTTTTAGCCCTGGCAAGCCCGGTTCAGTTCTGGGCCGGCTGGCGTTTCTACCGGGGCGCATATCTTACAGCCAAACACGGCACTACCGACATGAACACACTGGTTGCGGTCGGAACTACCGCAGCGTATCTCTATAGCATCGCGGTCACATTCGCCCCGGCGGTCTTCGAGGCCCAGGGGATCATGCCCGCGGTCTACTACGATACCTCGGCGGTGATTATCACCCTTATCCTTTTCGGACGATATCTTGAGGCAAAAGCTAAGGGGAGGGCTTCGGACGCTATAAAGACACTCCTTGGGCTCCAGGCGAAGACCGGACGCGTAGTCCGTGACGGCCAAGAGGTCGATATCGCCATCGACGCAATCGTCGCCGGCGATATCGTGCTGGTGCGACCCGGAGAGAAAATCCCGGTCGACGGCGTCGTGGTCGACGGCCATTCATCGATAGACGAGTCGATGATAACCGGCGAGAGTATCCCGGTCGAAAAGCGCGCAGGCGACGAGGTGATAGGTGCGACGATAAACAAGACCGGCGCATTCAAGTTCAGGGCGACCAAGGTCGGCAGCGAGACCGCCTTGGCGCAAATAGTGAAGCTCGTGGAGGAAGCGCAGGGCTCCAAAGCCCCCATCCAGCGCCTCGCCGACATCGTGGCCAGCTATTTTGTGCCGACGGTCATCACCATCGCGGTGCTGACGTTTGTCGTCTGGTACGTCTTTGGCCCGAAACCGGCGTTTACGCCGGCTTTACTAAACTTTGTCGCGGTTCTCATCATAGCTTGCCCATGCGCGCTTGGGCTGGCCACACCGACGGCCATCATGGTCGGCACCGGCCAGGGCGCGCAGAACGGTATCCTTATCCGTGACGCGCAGGCGCTTGAGAATGCGCACAAGATAAACACAATCGTTTTGGATAAAACGGGCACTTTGACGCAGGGTAAACCGGTCTTAACCGAGATTGTCGCGGCAGGCGGGTTTGGCGACGACGATATTTTGCGATTTGCCGCGTCGGCCGAACGCGGCTCCGAGCACCCGCTCGGTGAAGCGATAGTCGCCCGCGCCAAAGAGCGAGATCTCATCCTGGGCGAGCCGCGAGATTTCGAGTCGTTCACCGGCCGAGGCATCGGCGCGACCATCGATGGGCGCCGTGTGATGTTGGGCAACGCGCGTCTAATGGAGGAGCGCAATATCGCGCTCAACGACCTGGCTGCGGCCGCTGAAAAGCTCTCCACCGAGGGCAAGACGCCTATGTATGTCTCGGTCGACACGGAGGCGGTCGGCATCGTCGCCGTCGCCGATGTCTTGAAGGAGAACTCGAAGGCCGCCGTTGGGCGGCTTAAGGACATGGGGCTCGAGGTAATTATGATAACCGGCGACAACGAGCGAACGGCCAAGGCTATCGCGAGCCAAGTCGGCATCGACCGCGTCTTCGCAGAGGTGCTGCCGGCCGATAAAGCCCGCGAGATAAAGCGCCTCCAGGATGAGGGACGGGTCGTTGCTATGGTGGGCGACGGCATCAACGATGCACCGGCGCTCGCGCAAGCGAACATCGGTATCGCGATAGGGACCGGCACCGACGTCGCAATAGAAGCATCCGATATCACGCTGATCAGCGGCGACCTTCAAGGTCTGGTGACGTCGATTGCGCTCAGCCGAAAAACGCTCAAGACCATCTACCAAAACCTGTTCTGGGCGTTCTTCTATAACATAATACTAATACCCGTGGCGGCCGGTGTTCTCTACCCGTTCTTCGGGATCAGCCTCAATCCCATGTATGCGGCCGCAGCGATGGCTTTAAGCTCGGTCTCGGTGGTATCGAACTCGCTGAGGCTTCGCAGGTTCAAGGCGCCGCAGCTCACAGCTTCGATATAGGCAAGTGGGTGTAAAAGAGCCTCAAAAAGGTTATCATTTAGCCAAGAGAGATTTGAGGTTCGGCGCGTGCCGGGCCTTGCGGTAAATAGCGTGGGGTTAGGGTATGGGTATCGAGCTATTTAGAATCGCACAGATATCGGACCTCCATTGCGGAGACAGCCGTTTTGAAGAGAGCCTCATGCTCAGCGCTATTCAGGAGATAAATGAGGCCGAGCCGAATGTCGTGGTCATTTGCGGCGACATTACGACCGCAGGCTATTTGGACGAGTTCGAGCAAGCCAAAAATTACATCGACATGCTTCGCTGTCCGATCAAGATAATCGTCGCCGGCAATCATGACCACCGTAATCTCGGTTACCTCCATTTCGAAAACATGTTTGGCACTCGCTACAAGACCTACGACCTCCAATTCGGGATGTCGTCGCAGGATGGTCTCGACGAACGGATAAAGTTCGTCGCCGTCGATTCATGCAAGCCCGACCTCAACGATGGCGAGATAGGCCGCGAGCATTACGATTGGCTTAAAGAAGAATTCGCCGTCGAGAACACCTTTAAAGTCTTCATTCTCCACCACCACCTGGTGAGCGTGCCCGGAACGGGGCGCGAGCGAAATATCGTATGGGATGCGGGCGATGTCTTGGCGCGCTTGCGTGGCGCCGGCGTCAACCTGGTGTTCTGCGGTCACAAGCACGTGCCGTATGTGTGGTCGGTCTCGAACATGTTGCTTATAAATAGCGGCACCGCCTCGACTTATCGAACCCGTGGCTTTACGGAACCCTCCTATAATATCGTGGAGATATTACCCGGCGACGTGGTGGTGAAGACAAAAGTCCCGGGTGAGGATTTTGCCCAGGAATGGAGTTTTCCGCGATATCCCGTCTTTTAACGAAGGAACTGCGGGCCGGTTGAGGAATTTAACACTTAGCTTTAGTAGCGTGATTGAAAAGGGTGGTATTTATATGAGTTCGCGAAGTGTGGCAATCGGAGTCGATATCGGCGGCACAAAGATCGCCGCAGCGACCGTCGACCGGCAGGGAAACATCGTCTCGGCGCACACGATCTCCACACCATTGCAATCGAGCGAAGTCGCGGTCGATGCGATTACTCAGCTCATAGAGACCATCAAGACAGCCTCGTCCGGGATAGTCGAGCCGGTGGGCATCGGCATCGCGGTGGCGGGTACCGTCGACTGGGCGCACGGGACTATTGTGCAATCGCCGAACCTTCCTTTTAGCGACATAAAGCTTCGCGCGATAATCGAAAAGAGCTGTGGGCTGCCGACAGTCCTCGACAACGACGCCAACCTCGCGACCTTTGGAGAGAAGCACTACGGGACCGCGCGCGATGCCAACCACATTGTCGGCCTGACACTCGGCACCGGCATCGGCTCGGGCATTATTTGCGATGGGCGTCTGTACCGGGGAGCGACCGGCAGTGCCGCTGAGCTGGGGCATATGGTAATAACCGCGGAAGGTCCGCGATGCACGTGCGGCTCGTATGGATGTTTCGAGGAGATGGCGTCAGGAAGAGCGCTCGTTCGCCTTGCAAAAGAGCGGGTCGTGCTCGATGGGGGCGGTCTCATCGGTGAGATGGCCGGTGGCGACCCGGCGCTCGTAACCGGCCCGATGGTGACCGAAGCGGCCCACCAGGGCGACGTCGCAGCAAACGAGGTCTTCGCCGAGGTCGGGTTCTGGCTCGGAATAGGCATCAATAATATTATCAACATTTTCAACCCGGAAATCGTAGTCATCGACGGTGGCATGGCCGAAGCCGGCGAGCTGGTGCTCGCACCGGCTAGAGCCGTCGTGGCCGAGAGAGCTCTTCACCCGAATAAAGATGTCGCGAAAATCGTCCGTGGTCAACTCGGAAACCAGGCCGGTATGCTCGGTGCGGCCGCCCTCGTTTTCGAGACCTTCGATGCCGGGTAGCTCTAATCAGAAGCTCAAGCCTTCTCTTTGCGCTGAATGACACATCAACCATCCGCATAAATAGTCACAAATCCCTTATTAAGCCGGCATTTCTAGTTTTCCGATGGCCCGAAGCGGGTAAATTACTGTCAATACGTCTCAGGATTTTGAGGTTAAAATTGGTGACTCGATAATCAACACTATTAATATGCCAAAGTTTAGCCCGGTACTTATAGAGTGAAGCTCAGCCCTTTAGGGCTGACTGTCATAGCGGCGAAAGGGGATAAAATGGGTTCAAAGACGGTCAAAAAAACAACAGGTAAGCCGGCCGAAGTGCCTGTCGAAGGCCTTCGAAAGGTGTGCGACGCGAGCATCTTTAAGTTTAGCTCCACCGACGAGGTCGAGCCGCTCGAGGGAACGGTCGGGCAAGCGAGAGCGCTCGAAGCGATAGAGTTCGGTTTGGGCATCAAGACAAAAGGTTTTAACCTTTATGCATCCGGGCCCCTTGGGGTGGGCAAGACCTCGACTGTCAAAGCCTATATTCAGAAGCGGGCCAAGGAGGAGCCTGTTCCCGACGACTGGTGCTATGTCAACAATTTTGTCGACCCCGACCGCCCGTTGGCGATAGCGCTTCCCGCCGGCCGCAGCAGGGAATTCGCCAAACACATGGATGAGCTTATCGAGAGCGCGCGGGAAGAAATCCCGAAGGCCTTCGAGAGCAAAGAGTATGAGGAGCGCAAATCGCGTATCGGAAATGATTTCGAAGCCGAAAAAGAAAAAGGTTTCGGCGAGATAGAGAAGAAAGCGGAGGAGCGTGGTTTTGCGGTCGACATAACTCCCTCGGGCATCGCCACGCTTCCGTTGAGAAAAGGGAGACCTTTGCGCAGAGAAGAGTTCGGTCTCCTCCCCGATCAGGAGCGCAAAGAGATTCAAACGGCGGCGGAAGGGCTGCAATCCGAGATTAACGAGGTCTTAGGTCGTATACGGCGAACCGAAAAGGAAGCCAAGCAGAAAGTCCAGGAGCTGGACAAAGAGACTTCACTCTTTGCGATAGGCCACTTGCTCCAGGATTTACGCGATAATTATAAAGACCACGCCAAAGTCATCGCTTATCTCGAGCAGATAGAGAAGGATATCATCGAGAATTTGAACGATTTTCGCGTCAGCGAGAAGCCGATGGCGGCTATGCCCGGCCTCGAGGCGCTTCAGAAGCAGCCGACTTTCGACCGGTACAAGGTAAACGTCGTCGTTAACAACAGCGATCTCGAGGGCGCCCCGGTCGATTTTGAGCTTAACCCTTCGTATTATAATCTGACCGGTAAAACCGAGTATAAGGCGACCTTTGGCGCGATGAGCACCGACTTTACGTTGATAAAAGCGGGCGCGTTCCACCGGGCTAACGGTGGTTATTTACTTGTGAACATATTGGACCTGCTGATGAGCCCGCTCGCATGGGATATGCTAAAACGCGCTTTGCACAGCGAGGAGATACGGATCGAGCTGATGGGAGAGCAATTCAGGACGATTCCGGCTTCGACCATCAAGCCGGAGCCTATTCCGCTCAACGTCAAAGTGGTCTTAGTCGGAAGCCCGCGTATATATATGCTCCTCTACCAGATGGACGAGGACTTCAGGGAGCTTTTCAAAGTGAAAGCCGACTTCAATATAGAGATGGACCGTACCGATGAGCACATGAAAAAATACGCGAGCTTTATCAGTAGCAGGGTCCAAGAGGCTAAACTTAAACCATTTGACCCGTCGGGAGTCGCGAAAATCGTCGAGTACGGCTCATGGCTCGCGGGCGACCAGAAGAAGCTCTCGACCCGCTTTATGGACATAGGCGATATCGCCAGCGAGGCGAGTTATTGGGCCGCTGCCGATAACGGCTCCGTAGTCGTCAATGCCGGGCATGTGGACAGGGCGGTCGAGCACAAGCGATTCCGGTCCAATATGATAGAGGCCAAGACGCAGGAGCTTATCGATAGAGATATCGTGATGATAAAGACCGAGGGTGAGGTCGTTGGGCAAATCAACGCGCTCTCTATCATAAGTTTGGGTGATTACTATTTCGGCCGGCCCTCCCGGATTACGGGTAAGGTCCATCTCGGCAAGCGAGGCGTCGTCGATATCGAGCGCGAGATATCGATGAGTGGTCCCAGCCACAGCAAGGGCGTCCTCATTCTCGCGAATTATCTGGCCAGCATGTACGCGATAGACAAGCCGTTGTCGATGTCGGCGAGTATCACATTCGAGCAGAGTTACGAAGGTGTCGACGGCGACAGTGCGTCGAGCACCGAGCTTTACACGATTCTCTCGGCGCTCTCCGGCCTGCCCATCAAGCAGAACATGGCGGTTACCGGCTCGGTCAATCAGCACGGGGAGATTCAACCCATCGGCGGGGTCAACCGCAAGATAGAAGGGTTCTTCGATGTCTGCAAGGCGCGCGGCCTCACCGGGGAGCAGGGCGTTCTCATACCCGTGCAAAACCTCGATAACCTTATGCTAAAGAACGAGGTTTTGGAGGCGGTAGAGGCGAGACAGTTTCATATTTATCCGGTGCGCACGATAGATGAGGGTGTCGCGATACTGACCGGGGTCGAGGCCGGTTCAAGAGCCGAAGACGGGACGTTCCCGGAGGGCACCGTTCACTACATGGCGAACGAGAAACTAAAAGAGATGGCCGAAAAACTAAAAGCCTACGAGTTCGGCACGGCACATACGGCGGGCGAAGCAGCGAGCGGGCAGGAAGCCGCTGAAGTCGTGGGCAAAGATTGAGTAAGGGCCGAGTATGTCAGCACGGTTGGCGACGATGATAAGGTTGTGCAATAATCGTTCACATAGTAAGTCCGCGCTTGTATGAGTATTGCGCAACCTTCATTGCATCGTCGTCGACTTTTTAATTTGAGGTGGTCTATGTCGAACGTATATCTGAGCAGATTTTCCGGGAAGCATAAGAGCCGGCTGACCAAGACTGAGGAACTCTTCGAGCGGGCCGGTTTCGCGTCGCTCATCTCACCCGGCGACATCGTCGCCATCAAGGTTCATTTTGGAGAACGAGGCAACACGGCTTTTCTGTCGCCGCTATATGTGAGGCGTATCGTTGACAAGATAAAGGCGGCCGGGGGCAAACCGTTTATCACAGACGCCAATACGTTGTATGTGGGAACGCGGTCGAATGCGGTCGACCATCTTACGACCGCGCTCGAAAACGGTTTTAGCTATACGACGGTCGGTGCGCCGCTCGTCATAGCCGACGGCTTAAACGGAAAGGATTACGTGGCCGTTGAAATCGAGGGCAAGCACTTCAAAGAAGCCAAGTTGGGGAGCGCTGTCGTCCACGCAAATGCTATGATCGTGCTGACTCACTTTAAAGGGCATGAGTTGACCGGTTTTGGCGGAGCCCTCAAGAATGTCGGCATGGGCCTTGGCTGCCGTAGTGCGAAACAGATGATGCACTCCGATGTCTTACCCGAAGTCGATGAGGAGACCTGCACCGCGTGCGGTGATTGTGTCGAGTGGTGTCCCACCGGAGCCATCGCCGTTACCGAAACGGCAAAGATAGATTCGGCGGCGTGCATCGGTTGCGGGGAATGCACGGTGACTTGCTCGTTTGGAGCAATCATGGTCAACTGGAAGACCGAGCCGCGGATCATTCAAGAGAAAATCGTCGAGTACACCTGGGCGGCGGTAAAAGATAAACCCGGCAAAGTCGGATACGTCAATTTTGTTATGGACGTCAGTCCGGATTGCGACTGCTGGGGCTGGAACGACACACCTATAGTCCCCGATATCGGCATCGCGGCGTCGCTCGACCCCATAGCGATAGACCAGGCCTGCGTCGATCTGGTCAACGATACGTTGGGAATCGCGGGCCGGCTCGAGCGGGTCGACGACCCCGACAAATTCGGCCATATCAGCGGTATCGACTGGCGTCCGCAGCTTGCGTATGGCGAGGAAATCGGGCTTGGCACGCGTGCCTACAAGCTGGTAACGATAGAGTAATATGCCTGCTAGACAGCTAATATCAGAAAGCTAATCAGATAACTAAAGTATTAAGGAGACGCACCTCTGGCCAGCGCCAAGCAGGGGATGGTTCGGGGTTTGACGAATACCACTGTAGTCATTGCTTTTAAGGGGTTGATAAGAGTGGAGTACGGAAAGCTTCTGTCGCATTCCGCCGGGCTGGTCTGGCGCAACAAGACAATATGGTTGTTTGGCGTTTTTCTGAGCCTCTCCAGCGGTGCCGGCAACCTCGTCAACTATACAGCCGACGAGCGGGATATCGAGCGGGTTCAAGAACGTATCGATTCTTTTGCGGGCAGCCTGACCGGGGAGACGCTCATCATGCTCCTCGCCGGATTGGTCGCTTTTATAGTCTTTAGCATCGTCGTATATCTAATCGTCACCGGCGCGCTCATCGGGCTGGTGGGGGACGCAGCGGCGGGAAAGCGAGCGCGTTTCGGCCGTGGTCTCGGTGTCGGCATCCGCAAGGCTATCCCGATTCTCGGCGCCGCCCTGCTGCTTTGGATTCCCTTTATGATTATACTTACGATAGTCGCCATAGCCGATATCTACCTCTTCATCGCCGTAACGCGATCTACTTCTGACGTCTCCATCCCCACAATCGTTATTTTGGTCTTCGCCACCGCGCTCGCCATACTTATCTTCATCGCTTCGGGAATCGCAATCGCCACAATAGGCCGCTTCGCCAACCGCTTCATCGTAATCGATGGAAAGCGGGCTTTCGCCGCAGTGAGGCGAGCGTCGGTGCTTTTCAGGCGCGAACTCGGTTCCGCGATTTTGACCTGGCTAATAATGTTCGGCCTCACCGTTGCCTTTATCGCGTTTGCCGGGGGGCTGGTCGCGGTTGTAATACTTGCGGTCAAAGCGCTGTTCGGGACGAGCCTCGTTGTCGCCCTGTCGGTCGCCGCCGCCCTTTTCTTGGCAGCTCTAATCCCGTACGGTTTTTTCGAAGCCTTCGGGAGCACCTTCTGGACGCTGGCATTTCTTGCGTTGCGTGAGCGGATAAGCGATAATCTGGGCACGGACGAGACAGCGTCACCGGCCTCTGATAATGGACCCTAGAGCGGCGCTGTCTATTAAGGAGTCGCTGTGTCTGTGGAAAACGGAAAGCTCTATATTTGCGCAACACCCATAGGCAACCTCGAAGATATCACGCTCCGCGCGCTTCGCATTCTTAAAGAGGCCGACTACATCGCCGCCGAGGATACGCGGCACACGCGCAAGCTTCTTAGCCACTATGATATTCATACCAGATTGACCAGCTACCACGAGCATAATGAAGCGGCCAAAGCCGGTAAGCTGGTCGCGTTGATGGAGTCGGGCGCAACGGTTGCGCTCGTGTCGGATGCCGGCATGCCGGGCATATCGGACCCCGGACACAAGCTCATCAAGCGCTGCATCGACGAAGGGATTGCGGTGGAGGCGGTTCCGGGCGCATCCTCTCTTATCACCGCACTCGTCATCTCGGGTTTGCCTACCGACAGTTTTGTCTTTCAGGGGTTCATGCCGCGCAAAAAAGGGGAGCGCGCCACGCTCTTAGCCGAGCTGACAGGCCAGGAGCGCACCGTGATTTTGTTCGAGTCGCCCCGTCGCCTGAAGGCCACGCTCGAAGAAATCGCCGCGTTCGATGCGGACCGTCAGGTAGTTGTGGCGCGGGAACTGACCAAGAAATTCGAGCAAGTCCTCAGGGGCACAGCCGGCGAGGTGCTCGAGCTTTTGGATGCGACCGAGATACGGGGAGAGGTCGTCCTTTTAATAGGGCCGGCAAAAGAAAAACGCCCCCGAATATGGGCGGCCGATGATTTAAGGTCTGCGATTGTCAAACTTATGAATGAAGGTACGCCAAAAAAGCAGGCGATTTTAGAGGTAGCTAAAGATTTGGGTGTCGGCAAGCGTACGGTGTACGAGTCCGTCAAGGATATCCACACGTAGACTCTTGAGTCGTTGGCCCATTGAAGCTACATCTGTGCTATGTCGCAGGGCCGCCGGTAGTTTCTTCCCGGCTACACTACTGTTGTCTGCTATACTTTTCTATCTACTAAAAGCTCCTTTTTGCAATCTTGGCAGACATTCTTGCCTTTAAAAGTTTCGATCTGTGTGCCGCTTCCGCAAAAGACACAGACCGATTGATACTTGGATAAGACGATAGAATCTCCGTCGACAAAGATCTCGAGGGGGTCCTTGATTTCTATGCCAAATGTTCGTCTTAGCTCCATGGGTATTACTATTCGTCCTAGTTCGTCTACACGTCTCACAATGCCAGTGGACTTCATGGTGTACCTCCTGCTGCTTTCCTTGACAAGTGGTTGTATCAATTATATGGTTGAGGAAAATTTGTGTCAACGCAGACTATTATAGAATTAAGTGAAATTTTTACAACAGGCGCGGGGAGATTTTAACTTGTCAAGGAAGGCTTTTTACGTAACGACGCCTATCTACTATGTTAATGATGTTCCCCATATCGGACACGGCTATTCGACGATAATCGCGGACGTCATGGCTAGGTACAAGCGTTTTACCGGCTATGACGTGCTTTTTTTGACCGGCACCGACGAACACGGCCAGAAAGTGGAGAAGGCCGCGCGAGAAAAAGGACTCTCTCCTCAAGAGCATTCCGACCGAATGGTCGAGCCATGGCAATCGTTATGGACCAAGCTGAACATTTCGTACGACGATTTTATAAGAACCACGCAGGAGCGACACATAAGGGTCGTGCAGCATATCTTCCAGGCGCTCTATGATAAAGGTGATATTTATAAGGGTTTATATGAAGGCTGGTACTGCGTCCATGAAGAGACTTTTTATCCCGAATCTCAACTTGTCGGCGGATGTTGTCCCGAATGCAGCCGCGAGGTCGAATGGCTGAAAGAGGAGAGCTATTATTTCAGGACCTCCGAATATCAGGAAGCCCTTCTGGCGCACATCAAAGAGAACCCCGACTTCGTGCAGCCCGATTTCCGCCGCAATGAGGTCTTGAGTTTCATGGAGAGCGGAGTCCAAGACATATCGGTTTCGCGCACGACGTTTCAATGGGGCATACCCGTACCCTTCGATTCGAAGCACATAATATATGTCTGGTTCGATGCGCTAATCAACTACATTACCGGTAGTGGCTACCTCCAAGACGAGGAGAAATATCGCAAATATTGGCCCGCGGACATACATGTCATCGGGAAAGACATCATCCGCTTCCATGCGGTCATCTGGCCCATAATGCTTTTAGCGCTCGGCGTCGAGCTTCCCAAGAAAATATTGGCCACCGGTTTCTGGACGCTCGGGGGCGAAAAGATCTCGAAATCCAAAGGCATAGTCGTCGACCCCAACCAGTTGATAGACGAGTACGGAGAGGACACCATCCGCTATTTTCTCTTGCGCGAGATCGGCTTGGGACTCGATGGTGAGTTTACCAAAGACGCCGTTGTGCGCAGGATAAACGGCGACCTCGCCAATGACCTCGGCAATCTTGTTCACCGCACGGTAGCGATGATGATGAAATACTTCGAGGGCGCGATTCCCGAGGCAGGGGAGCTAAGCCCGATAGATGCGGACTTAAAGAATGAAGCGCTCGGTCTCGCCGGAGCCGTCGAGGAAGCGATGGGCAGGATTGATATTCGAGAGTCGCTTGTGCGGATATGGAAGGTAGTCGGCAAAGCCAATAAATATATCGATGAAGCCGCCCCTTGGGCGCTGGCCAGGGAAGGACAGACTGAGCGGCTCGAAACCGTAATGCGAACGCTCCTGGAGACTATTCGTATCGTCGCCCTTAGTCTAACTCCGGTGATGCCGAAGACCGCCGCTCAGATATGGGACCAGCTCGGACAGGAGGGCTTTGAGAAGCTCTCTTTTGAAGACACCAAGAACTGGGACGGCCTGGCATCCGGGACATCGGTAAAGAAAGCGCCGCCGCTCTTTCCTCGAATTGAGATAGAAGAAGACGAATAAAGTCTTGCCAAGTTGGATAGTATTGTGGTGTAGTTGTTGCTCTGAAGGATGTTTTATCGAGTAAGTAGGGAGGCCAATGGGTAAGAAAAAAGGCGGTTTGACCGATAGCCATGCGCATTTAGATTTTTTTGGCTCGGATTCTAAGATAGAAAAAGTATTGGAGCGCGCAGTCGAGAATGATGTAACCAGGATAATCACGATTGCGGATAGTCTTGAGAGCAGCTACAGGGCTGTCGAGCTGGCCCAGAAGCACAGTGAGGTATACGCCGCGGTCGGCGTCCATCCCCACAACGCGAGCGACGTCAACCCCGAGACGCTCAAAGAGCTGGAGCGTCTGGCCAAAGAGCCGAAGGTCGTGGCAATAGGTGAGATAGGCCTCGACTACCATAAGAACCACTCACCCCATCTCGTGCAGCAGAGAGTCTTTGAACAACAGCTCGAGCTGGCCAAGAAATTGAAACTGCCGGTCATAATCCACGATCGCGATGCGGACGCGGATGTTATGGGGGCGCTTATCAAACATGGGACTAAGAAGGGCGTGTTCCACTGTTTCAGTGGAGACCTGGCGTTTGCCGAAAAAGTTCTCGCCATGAATTTCTATATATCTATTGCCGGGACGGTCACATTTAAGAACGCAGGCGTGCTGGCCGGTATAGCCAAGTTTGTTCCCTTGACCAAACTTCTTGTCGAAACCGATTCACCATACCTTACACCTCACCCATACCGAGGCCGTAAAAACGAGCCTGCGTATGTGCGACTGGTCGCGGAGAAGATCGCTGAGCTCAAAGAGATCGACGTCACGGCAGTCGAGGCATCGACGCAGGAAAACATACGGCTTCTCTTTGGCATCGCTTAAATAGTCTGTCTATACCGCAAGGGTTTACATCATCTAATATTCGGGTATTTGAGCGTTGGGCGACTCAAATAATCGCGCGTTTCAAGCGCCGGGTTTTGGCTCTCTTCGCTCTTAATCTAGTCGATGTCTTCCCCGGTCTTTGGGGTCAAAAGTGGCGCAACGGCGTTTTGCTTGTCTTCTTGAGCTGCCATGTTTTTGCCTATGTCGTACCTTGCTCGTCATTAAAGGTTTTCAAAAACGAGACCGATTATGTTATAATCACAGGCACTCGTTGCGATTGTGCCTTGAAAACTTAATATGCAAGCTGAAGGGACTGATTTGATGAAGGCACGTTTTCCTCAGCTAGCCGGCGGTTTTGGTGCGAGAAAGTATGAAGTTATTCTTCTTGCGCTGATCATGGTCCTTGTCTTGATGGACATGGTTTACAGTGAAGCTACGGTAAACCTGGTCATCGATGGAAAGACAAAGACGATAATGACGCGAGGCCGAACCGTGGCTGCTGTACTGAACGAAAACGGCGTAACGATCAAGGCATCAGACGAAGTAACGCCCGAACCCTCCGACAGAGTCAGAGAGGGTATGACAGTAAAAGTACAACAAGCTGTACCATTGAAAATAAAAATCAACGAAGAAGAATTTGCAGTGATGTCGACTAATGGCACCGTTGGAGGAGCTCTAGAAGACATCGGGTTACGTCTAAAGCCCGCCGATAAAGTAGAGCCGAGTATCGACACGAGGCTCAAGGCAGGCTTAACGATTAACGTAGCGCTGGTGACTAGCAAGTTTGAAGTCACCAAGACCTCTATTCCTTATGAGACCGTTAGCAACGCGGACGCCGGTCTCGATTATGGGAAGAAGAAGGTCGTAGCGGCGGGTAAGCAAGGCTTACTCGTAAAGATTGTGGAAGTTGTGTACGAAGGCGACCAGCCTGTCACGCGGAGTGTAAAATCTCAGAGCGTTGTCACACCGCCATCTAGCGAAGTGGTAGCGGTAGGCACAAAACGTAAGGTCGCCCGATTGATGGGGTCTAGTGTATCGCGAGGAGCTATGCGTGCTCCCGCCGGAAAGACGGTTGTTATGAAAGCTAGCGCCTATGCGCCGAACTACGGCCCGGGCGTCGGCAGCAGGACCGCTAACGGTATGAAAGCACAGAGAGGCGTTGTCGCGGTAGACCCAAGAGTAATTCCTCTGGGCACGAAGGTGTACATTGAAGGTTATGGCGAAGCGATCGCAGCGGATACCGGTGGAGCGATTAAAGGAAATCGTATCGACCTGTGCTATAACACACCAGGGGAATGCTTTAAGTTTGGCCGCCGGGATGTAAAAGTTACCATCCTGGAATAGGTTACTACGAGGCGATGGAGCCACAGTGACTCTAGCTACGCCACACGCGACATTGGAAGTTGTCAAAAAATTTAGCCTCAGGCTCGATAAGAGCCTGGGGCAACATTTTTTGGTCGACCAGAACATCTTAAACAAAATCGTCGACGCGGCGGCGCTCTCAGCCGACGACGTCGTTCTTGAAGTCGGCCCCGGCATCGGAACCCTCACCCAGGCCTTGGCCGAGCGAGCGGGCAAAGTCATATCGCTCGAACTCGACCGGCGGCTTGAGCCGGTTCTCGAATACACGCTCAAAGACTTCCCCAATGCCGAGGTAGTCTTTATCGATGCGCTCAAGGCGGATTTGCTGCACCTTCCAGGGCATCTGCCGGTTCCAAACAAGCTGGTGGCGAACCTTCCTTATCAAATAGCGACCCCGCTTCTCGCGGGTTACCTGGACAAGTTCGAAGCGCTAAGGCTCTATGTAGTCATGATTCAAAAAGAAGTCGCCGATAGGGTCATGGCAAAACCCGCAACCCGGGATTATGGCGTGTTTTCGGTAAAAGCGCAGTTTTACTGTGACACAAGCAAGGTCGCGACGATATCGAGAAACGTCTTCATCCCTCCACCGGAGGTAAGCTCGGCGGTTATCAAGATGGAGCGGTATGCTAAGCCGAGCGCCGCTGTAGCCGACCGCGACCTCTTCTTCGCGGTCGTCAAAGGTGCTTTCGGCATGCGAAGAAAGACCATAAAGAACGCTCTTGCCGGGAGTGAGCTGCTCCATCTCGACCCCTCCACCTCAGGTGAGCTGCTCCATCGAGCCGGCATCGACCCGCTGCGTCGCGGAGAAACGCTCTCAATAGATGAGTTCGCGCGCATAGCGAACGTTATCTATGAGGAGACGCATAGGTAGTTTTGCGCATGTTTCTCAAGCAACGGCATGGCTGCAATAATTTCCGCGAATATTCCAATATTTCATTAATAAAGAAGGATTTGACCGTAATTTGTCGTATAAAAAATATTGTAGAAGATATTCTTGCATTTGATTACAGCTCAAGGTAAACTTGTAGTTTTTGCGATTTTGATATATAATTGGCAGGTACATGAAGGAGAGGATAATAACGATGGCATTAATTCAAGTGCCCCATGCCGAAGTCGTTGATCGTATTCGCAAGGAGCTTGACGAGTTCGTAGGCGAAAAAATGCGTCTTAAGGCAAATATGGGGCGCTGTAAAATCATAGAACGAGAGGGTGTTCTTGAAGAGACACACCCTAATTTGTTTGTGGTCAAAGTCGAGGAGAAAAGAAACCGCTGCAGAAGGGTCTCTTACAGCTACGCCGACGTTTTGACCAAGACTGTCGAACTTTCGAATCCCGATAACGGTGAAAACCTGTTACCTTGGCTCATGCAATAATATCGAGTTTAGGCTTGACGACAGATTACAGGGCCTGGTGAATTGATGACGGCTGAGACTAGCGAAAATTTACTTACAATTAAAGCTTACGCCAAGATAAATCTTTACCTCGACGTAATCTCGCGCTACCCAGACGGATACCACCAGATTGTAAGTGTCATGCAGAGTGTCTCACTCCATGATTTGCTCGAGATATCCGAAGCGCCGTATCCGGTTATCGATGTCCACTGCACAGCCGGGGGCTTAAGTGGAGCGACCAACCTTGCATACCGGGCGGCCCTGGAGCTGAGGGAGCAAACCGGTGTTAGGGCGGGCGCCCGGATAAGCATTAAAAAAAACATTCCCATCGCGGCCGGATTGGCGGGTGGAAGCGCTGATGCGGCTGCGACGCTTTTCGGCCTCGACCGCTTATGGGGCCTTAACCTCTCGAACGACTATCTCAAAGAGATAGCGACTAGAATTGGTGCCGACGTACCATTCTGCCTTATCGGCGGCACCATGCTGGCCGAGGGCAAAGGCGAGCTATTGGAGTCTCTGACACCAGTGCCGGACATTTCGCTGGTAATAGCGACCCCGCCCGTGCCCGTCTCTACGGCAGAAGTCTACCGGCAGTTCGACGAGGCGAGTCCGACTACGCTTGGGAAAAAAGACGAGATATTGAGCGCGCTCCGCGAGGGCGACGTTGGAAGTATCGCGGGTTCGCTCAACAATCTCCTTGAATACGTGGTATTGAAACGCTATCCTGCGGTTTTAGAGGCTAAGGATAGGGCGCTTGCGTCCGGGGCGCTCGCGGTGTTGATGTCGGGAAGCGGCCCATCGGTCTTCGCGCTCTGCGGCGATGAGGCTACGGCGCTTGAGGTCGCGCAGGCTATGCGCCTCCATGACAGCTCGTTCTTTGTCGAGGTTGTAAAACCGGTGCGCGCCGGTGTGGAGCTAGTGTAAGCAGCGCCAAGCGCCGGCTGGAGCATCGATATTGGGCGAGGCGCCGGCTGCGATTCAAAGTTTTCTCTGAATATATTGAGATACTTTAAGCAAACTTCAGCAAAACTAGAGGAAAAACAGGGAAGAATAACGAATATGTAATACCCAATAGTAGTTTAGAGGTGGCAAGCATTGGTAGATGCGATTGTCCTGGCTGGAGGCAGTGCGAGAGGGCTCGCGCCGGTTGCGGCCAAAGGAATGGTCCCGATAAACGGCAGGCCCATGTATGAATATATTGTCGAGACTCTTTTGAGTTGCGCCGATATCGGCCGGATTTGCGTAGTGCTCCCCTCTGAAGAGGGAACGTCTTATATAGATGACAGGGTAACAATCAAGGTCGCTAGCGGTGGTTTGCCGCAAGTGGCAAAGGCCGGATTCGAGTGTTTGGCGGCGAAGAAGCCGGTCTTGATGCTCTCGGCCGATGTGCCGCTGGTAACCGTCGAAGCCATCAGTGATTTTCTGCTTCGATGCGCAAAACGCGATGTCGATATCTGTTATCCGATTATCCGTTACGGCGAACCTGAGCGTCGTTTCCCCGGCATGAAGCGGACCTATGTCCGTTTACGGGAAGGAAGATTCACGGGGGGAAATATTATGCTTATGAACCCGGTCGTGGTCTTGAAGAACATGGATTTGATGGAACACGTTTATGATATGCGAAAGAGCCCGATGAAGCTCTTTCAGATACTAGGCTTTCCGTTCCTGGTCGGATTCTTTCTGGGGATGCTCAACATTCGCCGGATGGAGCAGCGAGTGGGTGATGTGTTGAAAGCCACATGCGCAGGAATTGAGACGCCGTTTATAGAAATAGGGGTCGATGTCGACAAAGAATCGGATTTAAAGTTGGTCGAGGCAGTTCTCTCTGGAGGTCAACATGAATAAAATAACGATCATAACCGAAGGCGCACCGCTTCCCGTGGGACCATATTCGCAGGGGATACGGGCCGAGAACCTCGTCTTTGTCTCGGGACAGATTCCGCTCGACCCGAATACGGGGGAGCTCGTCGACGGCGACATGCGAGTGCAGACGCAACGCGCTCTCATGAATGTCGAATCTATCCTTTTAGCGGGAAATAGTTCATTTGACATGACTTTAAAGATGACGGTGTATCTGAGCGATATAGCGGATTTTTCAACCGTCAACGATGTTTTTGGTGAAATTTTTTCTCAACAGCCGCCCGCCAGAGAAGCGGTTCAAGTCACAGCTCTGCCAAAAGGCGCCAGGATAGAGATTTCAGCCATCGGGTTGGCAACTACACAGTAAAGGAGCGCAAGTATGGAAATTACAAAGGTGAGCATTCGGCCAGTAGAGATGAACAAGGTGAAAGCGATAGCGAGCATTACGATCGACGACCAGTTTGTCGTTCACGATTTGCGAGTCGTCGAAGGGGATAAAGGCTTATTCGTCGCCATGCCCAGCCGTAAGTTGCCAAACGGCGATTTCAGGGACATCGCCCATCCTATCAACAGTGAGACTCGGGAGCGCATCCAAGCCGCGGTAATCGAGGAGTACAAGGGGCAGCTCGATCAATAGCAAAAACGCCTGAGTTTGCCAGCCCTGTTCTTTTAGACGATAGGGGCGTTAAATAAAATAAGGATGTTTTGCGGTACGACCGGTATTTGAAGAGACCTCGCGTCAAACAGATGTATTGATGCTGCCGGTTCAAGCCGCTTTCAGGTCGATTTTCGAAACCATTCGAGGGGCGCTATCGTCCGGCGTCGCGGCAAGCGTTTACATAATCCCGCCTTTTTCCTACGATTCCCACCAAGAAACCGTTTCTTTCTAAACGCTGAAGTCCAGTATATTTGCCATGGTTTGTCCGGCATGCGCCTATTATTTATGCATAGTTTTAAATGTCGGGCCATAAGTGTATAATTTTGGTGTTTCGTAACTTCTACCGGCTGTCGATTATCCGCGCTGTTCTGCGGAGCTTGAGAGCCGGGATGCTTGTATGATGACTCCTGCGCAATGCCGTCTAGGAGTGGTGTGTTTGAAGGTTCCTATAAGCGGATTGGTCGAGCCGGTTGTCGTTGAATGAAAGGGGGCGGCTTTCTCCTTCCTGTGAGGGAAGCGGGATTTATAGCCAAAGCTAAAATATGGACATTGCTGTTATTGTCTTGGCTGCGGGTGAGGGAACCCGCATGAAATCATCGAGACCCAAAGTGCTACATAGTATCTGCGGCAGGCCGATGCTCCATTTCGTTCTGGTGACCGCCGAGGCGCTACACCCCAAAAAAGTGGTCGTGGTTGTCGGGCATAAAGCCGAGCAAGTAAAGGAAGCGGTCGGGGGCGCCGATTTCGCGCTACAGGAAGAGCAGCTCGGAACGGGGCATGCGGTACTGGCGGCGCGCGATAGCCTGGCCGGATTCGTGGGAACCATAGTGATTCTCAGCGGGGACACCCCGCTTATCACAGCCGAAACCTTGTGCTCTCTGCTCGATAAGCACCACGCATCCGGAGCGTCGGCCAGCATTCTTAGCGCGCGCTTGCGCGATCCGCACGGATATGGCAGGATAGTTCGCGCGGAAGACGGCTCGGTCGCGGCGATAGTAGAGGAGAAAGATGCGACCGATGAAGAGAGGCTGATAGACGAGACCAACTCCGGAATTTACTGTTTCGACTCGGAGAAGCTATATGCGGCGTTGGGGCAAGTAGGCGCCGATAACGAGCAGCGAGAGTATTACCTGACCGACGTAATCAAGATTCTGCGGGAACAGGGTGAGAAAGTCACGGCGAGCATAGCCGCCGACGCCGATGAGATCGCCGGCGTCAATTCGCGCGTCCAGCTAGCCTTTGCCGACAATGTCATGCGCCACAGAGTCAACGAGGGCTACATGCTGCGCGGCGTGACCATCATCGAATCCGCACTGACCTTTATAACGCCCGGTGCCCGAATTGGCGCCGACACCGTCATTTACCCGATGACCTTTATAGATGCCGAGACGACTATCGGCGAGGGATGCGTTGTTGGCCCATCCTCGCGACTGCGGGGCGCCAAGGTCGGGGATAACACTACGATAGACAATTCCATAGTGCTCCAGAGCATTATCGAGGACGACGCGACTATCGGCCCGTTCGCTCATATTCGGCCGGGGACGCATGTCAAGACGGGGGCCAAGGTCGGCGGTTTTGTCGAGATAAAAAACAGCGAGCTAGGCATCGACAGCAAAGTGCCGCATCTCAGTTATATCGGGGATGCACAAATCGGCGATTATGTTAATATAGGTGCAGGAACCATAACCTGTAATTATGATGGTTTCGAGAAATATAGGACCGTCGTTGAAGATGGCGCTTTCATTGGAAGCGACACCATGCTCGTTGCCCCCGTCAAAATCGGCAAGGGGTCGTTTACGGGCGCGGGTTCGGTTATCTCGAAAGACGTGCCCGAGGACAGCTTGGCGATTGAGCGTTCGGAACAGCGGACAATCGGCAACTGGGCAAAGAAGCGAAGAACGAAGCGAGACATCAAGAACAGTAAAGCATGAGGAGATAATGGCTAGCGAAGAAAGCAAACGGTTGATGATGTTCAGCGGCCGGTCTTTACCGGCACTCGCCCGCGAGATCGCAGGGCATCTCGGGATACACCTGGGCAAAGTAGAGTTGGCGACATTCAGCAGCGGCGAAATTTACGTCCGATATCTCGAAAGCGTGCGGGGCGCCGAGGTTTTTGTCGTTCAAACAATGTGTGAGCCCATAAACGACTATCTGGTCGAGCTTCTTATCATGGTCGATGCGCTCAAACGCGCTTCCGCACACCGGATTTCCGCGGTCGTTCCTTTTTACGGCTACGCCAGGCAGGACAAGAAAGCGGCCGCGCGCGAGCCCATCACAGCGAAGCTTATCGCCGACATTTTGATGACCGCCGGCATCAACAGACTCATAACGGTAGACCTGCATGCCGGGCAGATACAGGGCTTCTTTAACGTCCCTGTCGACCACCTGACGGGTCTTCCGCTTCTGGTGGACTATTTCAAAGAGAAGAACCTCGAAAATCTAGTTATTGTTTCGCCCGACGTCGGTAGGGTAAAAATGGCTAAGAAGTTTTCCGACAGGATAGGGGCAACGCTGGCTATTCTTCATAAAAGCCGACCGGCGCATAATGTCGCTGAGATATCACACGTTATCGGTGAGGTCGAAGGAAGACCGTGTTTGATAGTCGACGACATGGTTGACACTGCGGGTACGCTGGTCAGTGGCGCCCAGGCACTTATGGAGCACGGCGCAAAAGAGGTATATGCGGCGGCGACACATCCGGTACTCTCCGGTCCCGCAATCGACAGGATAGCTAAGTCGCCGATAAAAGAGCTGGTAGTCTTGAATACGCTCCCGGTAGCGGAGAGTAAGCTCATATCTAAGATAAAGGTCGTCTCCATCGCACAGCTCTTTGCTGAGGCGATTAGAAATGTATACGAGGATAGGTCGGTAAGCGAGCTTTTCGACGGGCAAAACCAAGCCTAGAGACGAGAGCGGTTCGTAACCGATGGTAAGTGATAATTATATGGCATGTTGCAGCTGGGCTTAAAATCGGCTCGCTAAGGAGTTGACAGGCCGGCAGCATGGCGAAAGCACAGGAGTGATGAAATGGAAACAGCCGAACTTAAGGCGGAAAAGCGTGAAGTGGTAGGTAAAGAGTCGAGCAAGAAGCTGAGACGCGAAGGAAGGGTGCCCGCGGTCTTATATAGCGATGGTGAATCGTCGACGCTGACAGTCGATGCCCGTGACTTTCGCTCGATCGTACACTCGAAATCAGGAACAAACGTTATCGTCAAGCTCAAAATCGAAGGTATGCGCAGCCACCCGAGCGCAATCATCAAAGAGATTCAAAAGAATCCCTTGAGGAGCGAGTACTTTCATATCGATTTCCAGAAGATAGCGATGGATGAGAAGATAAACGCGATGGTACCGATATCGGTCATCGGGGAAGCGCCTGGTGTAAAAGAAGGTGGGATGCTTGAGCAGCAGCTCTGGGAAGTAGAGCTTCTAGGTCTGCCTGCGGACATGCCGGGCAACCTTGTGGTCGACGTGAGCACTTTGGAAGTCGGCGACACGCTGCACGCGCGGGACATCGCGATACCCGCCGATGTTGAGCTGGTGACCGACCCGGAGTCGACACTGCTTGCCATATCCTTGTCCAGGGCTGAGGCCGAGGTTGCCAAAGCTGTCGAGGGTGTTGAACCGGAATTGGTTGCAGGCGGCGGTGGGGCTGCGGCTAAAGCGGCCGAGGAGAAAGCCGAAGCGTCTAAATAGGATCGAACCTGGAAGCGCGGGCACGGTCCGCGCTTTTTTCTTTGAGGTTGTATGAATATAGTAGTAGGATTGGGAAACCCCGGAACCGAATATGAGTCGACACGCCATAATGCGGGTTTTATGGTCGTCGAGCGCTTGGCGCAAGCCTGCGGCATCGTTCTGGGCAAAAAAACCCGGTTGGTGCGATGGGGCGAGGGCGATGTCGCAGGCATACCGGTAACGATAGCCGAGCCGCGCACGTTTATGAACAATAGCGGGCTGGCGGTGAAGGAGCTTCTCAAGGCAGCCGAAGCGGATCCGGAGAAGCTCATCGTCGTCTACGATGACCTCGACCTGGAGCCGGGCCAGATACGTGTTCGAGAAAACGGCGGGAGCGGCGGGCACAAAGGGATAATCTCTATCGTAAACCAAATCGGCTCCGACGTGTTTGTGCGAGTGCGGGTCGGCATCGGAAGGCCACCGGGCCGCCAAGACCCGGCGCGCTATGTTCTGAGCCCCTTTAGTAAGCGTGAGCGCGAAGATATGGATGTCACAATCGAGCGCGCGGCGGATGCGGTGGCATATCTTCTTTCGGAAGGCGTTACGAAAGCTATGAATGAGTTTAATCGCCGCACCGACCAAGACTAAATTTTGAATCGAACCAAAAGAGGCCTGGGCAGCTTGCCGAGGCCTATATGGCATGCGAACGATGCGGGGATTTATGTGGAAATAAGCAATCTGGTCGAATATATCTCAAGCGACGAGCGTTATAAGGGTATTATCAGCGCGTTAAAGAGCGGCTCCGAAGCGGACGTGTCGATTAGCGCGAGTGCGCGGGCTTTTCTGCTCGCGGCGATTCGCTCGGATTTGCGTTCATCGATGCTGGTCCTAACGGCAAGTGCGGAGCGCGCCGTCCGTCTGGCCTCGGATTTGCGGGCGTTCTCGGTCGACGCGGATGTCTTCCCGGATCCCGAGACGATGCTCTATGATGTGCTCTCACCCGGCGCGGCATCCGCAGGCAAGCGACTCGCGGTTCTCGACAGCATGGCTACGGGCGTGCCGAAGGTGTGGGTAAGCTCCATTCAGACGGCGATGGGCGTACTGCCGCCCGTCACAGAATCACTCCATCGTCCGGTCGAGGTGCGCGTCGGTGAGACGATAGATATCTATAGCCTAGCTGAGCAGCTGGTATCGATGGGATACTTGCGAACGATGCGCGTCGAGGGCCAAGGTCAGTTTAGCGTGCGGGGCGGCATCATCGATGTCTTCCCATCACAGGCGAGCATACCGGTCCGTATCGAGCTCTTCGGCGACGATGTCGAGTCGATACGGACATTCAGCCCGACGACCCAGCGCTCGACCGGCAATATGAAGAGCGTCATCATCTACGGAAGCCGTCATTTATCGCTTAGCGAGGGCAACATCGAACGGGCGCTCCGGCGGCTTCCGGAGGGGTACCGGGTGGAGCACGAAGATGAGATCGCCGCGTTGCGGGAGTCTCGCCACTTCGATGGAATCGAGAAATATCTGCCGTTTCTCTACGAAGAGACGGCTTCATTAATAGATTATCTGCCGGAGCATTGTATAATCGTCCTCGATGAACCCGAGGAGACGGAGCAAGCGGGCGAGCGGTACTACGAGCAACAGCAATCCTATATCGAGCACCTGGTAGAGCACCACGCCGCGACGGGCTCGGCCGATACGTACTTCATGCGGCCGGCGGTGCTTCTCAAGAAGGGCGCGCCGAGTTTGCGGTTGTTCTCAATCGACCAATCATCAAACGAGGTCTTGAGTTTTGCGGCCTCGGCCATTCAGCCGCTCTTGGGCGGCATCGACTCGCTCGAAAAACTGCTCAATGATTATATAAGCGCCGGAGTGGCGGTCGTAGTGATCCTGCATGACGAGGGACAGCGTGCGCGCATGGTCGAGATATTCTCTGAGAGGGGCATTGCCTATTCACGGGATTCGCTCGTCTTGCCCGGTGTCTGTCTAGCGCTCGGAAATCTTTCCGGCGGTTTCGAGAGCGGCGATCTCAAGCTCGCGATAGTATCCTTTGCCGATATTTTCGGGAGGCAAAGCGCCCCGACTAAAGTCAGCAGCGTGACGCCGGGCCGGGCTATCGCAAGCGTGTCCGAGCTCAACCCGGGCGATTTTGTCGTCCACAGCAACCACGGCATAGCGGTCTATGCGGGGCTCAAGCGTCGCGAAGTGGCCGGTATCGTCCGCGACTATGCGCTCCTCGAGTATGCCGCGACCGACAAGCTCTTTGTCCCCACCGAACAGCTCGATCGGATAACACGCTTTATCGGCATAGCCGGCGAGGAGCCGACTATCTCGCGACTCGGCAGCGCCGAATGGCTCAAAGCTAAGCGAAAAGTGAAAGCTTCGGTCAAAAAGGTCGCCTACGACCTGCTATCGCTCTATGCCGAGCGTTCGAAGGCCAGGGGTCATGCATACTCGGCGGATACGGCGTGGCAAAACGAGATGGAGGACGACTTTGTCCACGTCGAGACGCCCGACCAACTGACCGCGATAGACGATGTCAAGCGCGACATGGAAGCCCCAAAGCCTATGGATAGGCTGATATGCGGCGACGTCGGCTATGGTAAGACCGAAGTGGCGGTGCGCTCCGCGTTCAAGGCGGTCGTAGACGGTAAGCAGGTCCTCGTTCTTGTGCCGACGACGATTCTGGCGCAGCAGCACTACACCACATTTAAAGAGCGGCTCTCGGCCTACCCGGTCAATGTCGATATGGTAAGCCGCTTCAGGTCGCGCAACGAGCAGAAGGATACTCTTAAGCGTTTTAGCGAGGGTGAAGTAGACATTCTGATAGGGACGCATCGGCTACTCCAAGCCGACGTAAAACCGTTCGACCTGGGACTGGTAATAATCGACGAAGAACAGCGCTTCGGGGTCAACGACAAAGAGAAAATCCGCAACTTCAAAAAGAGCGTCGATGTGCTCACGCTGAGCGCAACGCCGATACCGCGAACTATGCAGATGTCGCTGGCTGGTGTGCGCGATATGTCGGTGATAGAGACGCCCCCCGAAGATCGTCGCCCGATCATCACCCATGTTGGTCGTTATGATGAAGAGATGTTGCTCCAGGCCATCCGGCGCGAGCTTGGCCGGGGTGGGCAGGTATATTATGTCCATAACCGCGTCGAGACGATTACGAGTGTCGCCATGCGCCTGACCTCGCTCGTGCCCGAGGCGCGCGTCGCCGTCGCGCATGGGCAGATGAGTGAGCACCAACTTGAGAAGGTAATGCTAGCGTTTTTAAAGGGTGAGTACGACGTTCTGGTCAGCACGACTATCATCGAGTCGGGCATCGATATCCCGAACGTGAACACGCTCATAGTCGACCGCGCCGAGCATCTTGGGCTGGCCCAACTCTACCAGCTAAGGGGGAGGGTCGGCCGGAGCGAGCGCCGCGCCTACGCTTACTTTTTCTTTACTCCAAACCGGCTTCTAACCGGCCAGGCTTTCGAGCGGCTCAAGACGATCAGCGAGTTTACCGAGCTGGGCTCCGGCGTCAAGATAGCCATGCGCGACCTCGAAATCAGGGGAGCCGGCAGTCTCCTCGGGGCCGAGCAGAGCGGGCATATGTCGGCGGTGGGTTTCGAGCTCTACTGCCAGATGTTGCGCGAGGCCATCGAGGAGATCGAGGGAAAACCGGTGGCGGAACCCGCCGAGATTAAGATTGACTTGCCGGTCGATGCGTACCTCCCGGAGCCGTATATCGCCGAGGAGAATCTGCGGGTAGAGGCATACAAGAAGATAATTCTTGCCCGGTCGCCCGAAGACCTCGATGAAGTCGCTCTGGAGTTAGCCGACCGCTTCGGTCCGATTCCGGAGCCGGTCGACGCATTGCTGGGTATCGCGCGCTTGCGTTTGATGGCCAATGTTCTCGGCATTAAAGAGGTAAGCCGGCAATATGGTAAAATCAGAGTGTCTCCCATCCGATTGTCTAAGCACCAAGAGGTTGTGCTATCGGTGTCATATAAGAATTTGTTATTCAAGCCCGAACGTGAATACTTCCAGGTAATCAAGGTCGACGCGTCAAATATAATTCCCTTCATGTTGACTTTGTTTAGTGATATAATGAGTGCGCTCTCTTCAAGAGACAATGTAAGCACGAAAGCGAGGTAATTGAATGAAAGTCTTGAGGTACGGCGTGGCAATTGCGCTTATTGCGGTGGTTGCCCTATCCGTAGCCGGCTGCTCCAAAGAGCCCCTGGCTGCAAAAGTAAATGGTAAGAAGATCACATTAGCTGAGGTGGATGTAAGGCTGACGCAAATGGCTGGGCAGCAGGCCGAGATGTTCCAAGGAGAGCAGGGCGAACAGGCGAGAACGCAATTCCGAAATCAGGTCTTGGATCAAATGATCGAAATGGAATTGCTCATGGCTGAGGTCAACAAACGCGGCATCAAGGTGACCGATAAAGAGATAGATGCGAAACTAAAAGCGTTGATAGCAGACTACGGTCTAAAGGATCAAGTAGAACTCGAAGCGGCTCTGAAGCAGCAGAATATGACGTTTGTACAGTTTAGGAAAGAGCTGGCGGATCGTATTCAAATAGAGAAACTCGGCGACCAAGTGACCAAGGATGTCAAGGCTTCGAGCAAAGAGGTCAAAGAGTATTACGAGAAGAACAAGGCGAGTTTCGTGGTAAAAGACCAGGTGCAAGTAGCTCACATTCTTGTCCAGGACGAGGAAAAAGCCAAGAAGATACTGTCAGACATTCGAGCGGGAGCTGACTTCTCCAAGCTGGCCAAAGAGCACAGCATCGACCCGGGAAGCAAAGATAAAGGCGGCGAGATGCCGATGACCGACAAAGACCAGTTTGTCCCCGAGTTTGCGCAGGCGTCCTGGAAGCTTGAGCCCGGGCAAATAAGCGACATCGTAAAGACGACCTACGGTTTTCACATCATCAAGATGATCGCCAAGAAAGACGGCGGCGAGAAAGCATTCAATGACATCAAAGACGAGGTCGAAGAGCAGATGCTCAGCGCTGAGAAGCAAGAGGTTTTTGGAAAGTGGCTCGATGAGCTAAAGAAAAATGCAAAAATAGATAGATACCTGGATGCTAATCCACCGCAAGTAGCGCCGGGGACAGCCCCGGGAGCGGTGCCGGGAGCGGTGCCGGGAGCAGCCCCAGGAGCGGTTCCGCCCGCTGGTCAGGGAGCGCCTCAAAATACGGTGCCCCAGGCAGGTAAATAGAGACCCAAAATCAAAGGCCCGCAAATGCGGGCCTTTTTTAGTACGCCCGGATTGCCGCAGATGGTTTCGGAAAAAGACCTAACATAAGGGTCGGGGTGAGCGAATTAGCTTGAGCGCCAGATATAGGCGCGCTATGTATCCTGCCGGGTATACTTCGACCGGCCTTTCATGGTATCTTTCTCTCTGTGGAGGTGGACTCTATGACCGGCGATTACGGATGTGAGGACCTTATAGAGCTGATGGCGACGCTCCGCGGCCAAGAAGGTTGCCCGTGGGATAAAGAGCAGACCCATGAGACACTCCGGCGCTATCTTATCGAAGAGGCCTATGAGACCATCGAAGCAATCGACAATGATGACCACCAGCACTTAATGGAGGAACTCGGCGACCTCTTGCTCCAAATAGTTTTTCACGCCCAAATCGCCTCGGAGGCGGGGCAATTTACGATGAGCGACGTTGCCGAAGGCATCGTCACCAAGCTTACGAGGCGTCATCCGCACATCTTCGGCGAAGCGCAAGTTTCTTCCGCCCGCGAAGTGGTAATAAACTGGGAGAAAATCAAACGCGAAGAGAAGCAGCGAGAGCGCGTGCTGGCGGGTATTCCCAAATCGCTCCCGGCGCTACTCTATGCTTTTCAGATGCAAAGCAAGGCCGCCAAGGTCGGTTTCGACTGGGAAAACATCGAGGGAGCGCTCGAGAAGGTCGTCGAGGAAGCCGGAGAGCTAGCAAGGGCCAGGGCGGGCGACGGCAGCATTGAGCAGGAGGTCGGTGATTTGCTCTTCGCCGTTGTAAACGTCGCGCGCCATCTTGAGGTCGAACCGGAACTGGCGCTTAGAAAGACCTGCGAGAAGTTCGAGAGAAGATTCCGTCACATCGAGGACAAAGCGACCTCGCAAGGGCAAAATCTTGCCGATATGACTCTGCAAGAGAAGGATAAGCTATGGGATGAGGCGAAAGAGCAAGAGTAATCGCAGGCCTTTGGCAGCTCATAGTTGATAGTTCAGGCGACGGCGCTCTAGTAAAAAAAGTTACGCGTTTTGTCGTGTGAAGTATGAACTCCGAGATATGAATTGCTTACTATTTCTTATTAAAAACAGGAGGCGAAATGAGCACGATTGATCAGGTTATCGGCAGGGAGATTTTGGATTCGCGAGGCAACCCGACTGTGGAAGTCGAGGTTATCCTCGAAAGCGGGTATCTTGGGCGAGCGGCGGTTCCCTCGGGGGCATCCACCGGGGTATATGAGGCGCTGGAGTTGCGCGATGCCGACCCCGGGCGCTATCTCGGAAAAGGGGTTCAAACAGCGGTCGACAATATTAACGAGATTATAGCGCCCGAGGTTATAGGTTTTGACAGCCTGGACCAGCGTTTCATAGATATGACTATGCTCCGGCTCGATGGTACGGATAACAAGAGCCGTCTCGGCGCCAACGCCATTCTCGGCGTATCCCTAGCGGCGGCGAGCGCGGCGGCGAACTATCTCGGACTGCCGCTCTATCGCTATATCGGCGGGGTCAACGCCCATGTTCTGCCGGTTCCGATGATGAACATATTAAACGGCGGTGCGCACGCCGACAACAACGTCGATTTTCAGGAATTTATGGTCATGCCGGTCGGCGCCGCTTCCTTTAAGGAAGGTTTGCGCATGGGTGCCGAGGTTTTCCATAGCCTGCGTAAAGTATTGAAAGCCAAGAAGCTCAATACGGCCGTCGGCGATGAGGGCGGGTTCGCGCCCGATCTCTCATCGAACGAGGACGCGATAAGAATGATCATCATTGCGATTGAAGAGGCCGGCTATATACCGGGTAAGGAAATATTTATCGCGCTCGACCCGGCTGCCAGCGAATTCTATAAAGACGGGAATTACGTTCTGGAGGGAGAAGGCCGTACCCTTTCGTCCTCGGAAATGGTCGCCTATTACGCCCAACT
>JAUXNY010000152.1 GCA_030682615.1 Candidatus Aquicultor sp.
ATGGATACCTATTTCACCATAAACAGACCCCACGGCACTACTTCGGTCAGAACTCCGAATACTTCTATCATCACGTCCAGGGGCTGTCCGGCAAAGTGCATTTTTTGTTCAATTCATTCTGTTTGGGGAAGAAAGTTCAGAGCACGCTCACCGGAAAGCGTCCTAGAGGAGATTCGGCACTTGAGAGACGACTACGGTATCCAAGAATTGCAGTTTGAGGACGACAATCTGACCTTCGACGCCACACGCGCCAAGTCAATTTTCCAAGGAATGATCGACTTAAAGTTCGATATTTTATGGACGACGCCTAACGGCGTTGCCGCCTACGCGCTCGATGATGAAACGCTCGAGCTTATGAAGAAAAGCGGCTGCTACCGCATCTGCCTGGCAATCGAATCGGGCAACAAGGAGGTTCTCAACAAAATAATCCGCAAGCCCTTGCGTCTTCCGATAGTGAAGCCTTTAATTGCGAAGGTAAAAGATTTAGGCATAGCAGTCGACGCCTTCTTCGTGGTGGGCTTTCCGGGAGAGACTAGGGAGCAGATGGCCGATACCTTTAAATTCGCTAATGGAATTGGAGCGGAAAATGTGAACTTCTTCATCGCTACCCCGTATCCCGGAACTAAGCTTTACGATGTTTGCAGGGAAAAGGGGTGTTACCGGCCACGCTATTTGCCCACCACCCGGCCAGAATCCTTGCCGCCGTTTAGCATAGCAAACTGAGACGGGGGCCAAGGAGATGGAGGCCATTAGTTAGCCTCCATCTCCGCCACTGCTCGTTTGGCGGAAGATTCATCAATGATGCCTTTTTGTTCGAGGAAGCCGGCGGTAAGGGATTGAACGGCAAGATTGTTGATTCTTCTCGGGATACCGGCCGACGACGAATGGATAAGGGCGATCGCGTCGTCGGAAAACAAAGGGTCCGAGCGCCCACAAAGGCTTAAGTAGTGTCGGATATATCCGGCCGTTTCTTCCAAAGCCAGTCCCTTAAGCCGGCATCTGATCGACACCCGCTGTGAAAGGGCCATGAGTTGGGTCAGATTAAGTTTTTGCCTCAGCATCGGCTGTCCTGAGAGGATCAGGGCGAACTGGGAAGTCGAATCCATGGCTTCGTTGGTTAAAAGGCGCAGCTCCTCCAAAAGCTGCGTCGAGAGCAGGTGGGCCTCATCGACCATGATCACCAGGTTTTTTCGTCTCTCCGATATTTGGGCGGCGATCAGCTCTTTGGCTTGTCTTACTAGGTTTGCCCGCAAATATTCCGGACAGCCGCCCAGGGTCGAGATCAGCTGAAGGTAAAACCCCCGAAGATCGGCCAGGCCGTTGAAGTAAACAATCGTGTGCCGCGGGGCGTCCAGACTTTCGGACAGCGCCCTTAACGCCACGCTCTTGCCGCAGCCCACTTCCGCTGTTAAAAGGCCGATATCCTTTCCCCTTACCACCTGTGTTAGCCTGGCCACAACCTCGTCATGTCCGGGGTGGATAAAAAGTTGTGACGGAGCGATTGTCTTTGAAAACGGCGTCTTGGTCAGACCGTAGTAGCTTTCATACATCTCGGGTTTCATCCTTTCCTAAAAGCTCCCTGTAAGGGATTTGCCGGTAAAGGGACTCTTCGTGTTCGGCCCTAAGGGCCGCCAAATAATCGATGCCGGTTTTAGGCCGTTCTTCCTCGGAGGGCTTTCTTACGTCTGGATGGGTAAACGCCTTAAGGGTGTGCGGTTTGGCCGTTCCGAAGGGCTCGTCCCGAAAGAACACCTCGATTCTGGATAAGTCAAAGGGATCAAAGCGCAACGTGACTTTTCGCCCGACCAGATGAGAATCGACCTCGTAGCGGTTGCCCGCCAAAGAGACAAGGGCGGTTTTGGTCACCCCTCTTTCTTCTTCCCATAAAAAGGCCTGGTAGAGGGTTTGCGGATTTGGAACGTGGGGTGTAAAAGAATCGGTGAATCTCTCCAGCGGGGTCTGCTTGGTTTCCGAGTGAACTCTGTGGTGGTAGTCCACCTCAACCCATGAGATGAACGATCTATTGAGTTCAGCCAGCGTCGCCACCCCTTCGACCTCTACCTCCACCAGGAATCTTTGCCGAACATGCCTGAAGAACCGTTCAATTTTTCCACGTCCGGCCGGCTCGCCGGGGGTGGAGAGAATTCGCTTTATGCCGAGGCGCGCGCAGATCAGATCGAGCTGGTTGGAGATGAACACCGCCCCGTTATCGACGTAAAGGGCTTTAGGTAACCCCCGTTTTTCGATTCCTACCCTTAAAGAACGCTCCAGCCTCGGCAGTGTTTCGTCAAAGAAGAACTCGCCGTGCGGGACGATTCTCGAGTAGTCGTCGATAAAGCAAAACAGATAGGTCTTTTTCACTTTCGAGGGATTCTTCGGATCGGGAATCTTGGGGCCGTGTAAAACATCGCCTACCCACATCTCGTTTGGCGTCGCTTTTTCAAAGCGCCCGTAAGCCCGGCGAGCTGTTCCTTTTAGTTCGGAAAAAGTCGCCCCTCTTTTTCCGAGGTGCCTCCTGATCGTTCGCTCGGAAACCACAATTCCTTTGGTTTTCTTAATCATGGCGGAAATGGCCGCCGAGCTTCTGCCCGGCGCTTCTCGTTTTAGGCTTTCCGCTGCTATCGAGGATGTCCTCATCGGTTGCCCGAACTGTCCCGATGTCACATCTCTCTTTGGGATAGAGCCCGGTAAAGCCCGTTCTTTTGTAAGCCGCCATCCACCTCTTTAGCGTCCGCTTTGAAATCCGGCGCCAGTTACCAAGGCCGTCTTTGTGCGAACTTTGCGCCACCTCTTTTAGGCGCGCCGAAAACCGGGCCGCTTCCAGATGTTCGTCGAGCAGTACCCTGATGACGGTATAGCGGAAAAGCGCTACCTCTTCTTTTTGTTTTTCGTCCATTTAGCCTCCTCGTGCTCGCTTTAACTTCCAAGAAAGAGGCTAGCAAAAAGCCTATCCGCCGCACAGTGGCCGCCTTTGGTTGGTAAGGCTAGGAGGTATCCGCAAGTAAACTGCGATAGCCACCGGGAGACATCTTCACCCCTTGGCGCCCTGTTATGGCGGGCGGTAAAAAGACCTTTGCTTAAATCGAGGACGGCCGCGCATAAATCGGTGGTGGGAGCGGGCGGCGGGGCGTGGGGATAGGCTGTGCGGTAGAGCGAGGACAGACGTTGGTAGAGTAAATCAGAATTAGCCTTGAAGTTTTTCACCCAACGAAAGGTTGTCGAACGACTAATATTAAGACGAAAAGCGGCGGCTTTGATCCCATGTCGGTCCTTAAATACCAGGGTAAGGGCCAAAAAGATAATTACGGCCAAATGGGAGCGACGGCAAAACAAGAAGTCGGGGAGTATCGTATGGGTTTTAGAGCAACCCTTGCACTTTACCCGCTGGGCGTATATCCGCCAGGCATGAGTATCATCGATTGCCCAGCGTGCTCTTTTCCCCCAGAAAATGATATTTTTACAACCGCAGGCCGGACACCTCTTCGGCCTGGCGACCCTAACCTCTTTGCCGGCTTTCGAATAGCTCTCGACGGATTCCCGGCAAAGGTCTATGATAGTCAATGTTGTGATTGAAAGACCCTCTGTCCGCCAAGACATATGGAGGGTCTTTCTCCTTTCTTGAAGAAGAAGAATTATTACATTGAAAGAATATCAGATAACCGATTAATTGGCAGGCAAGAATTCTGGCCGGACAAGGCCTAGTTTAGGCCAAAGATTGTGGCCGTGTACAAGGGGTATATATCTCAAGAAATCGAGTATGAGAAGCTGCGGGTCGGCCAGGGAATCATCAGCACACCAGAGTTCAGTTCGCGGGAATTGGAACAAATCGTCGCCAAAGAACAATTAAAGTATCGACTGAGGCAAATCAAGAGACCGTCTGTTTTTTACAGGCGCGTGATCAAGCGATTATTCATGGACCCCCGCTTTTTCTTAAACTACGCCAAAGCGCTGGCAGGGAGACTCGCCAAGCGAAAATAGTTTCTGCGCATTCTCAATTCACCCTTCTCTACTGAAGCATTATCTCGTCGATGACTATCCCGAAGTCAAGGCGATCCTGACCTGGTCAAGAAAGACTAGACACTCTCCTTGGGATACTTTACCGCAAGACCATTCCAACTCATACCCCGTATCGACATATTAAGCGCAAGGGAGTTTGCCACTGACTTTATTTCGAGTATAGTAAAAAGTGATACCATGACTGGGAAGATCGGTTGTTTGCGATTCGAACGACCATC
>JAUXNY010000009.1 GCA_030682615.1 Candidatus Aquicultor sp.
ATCATCTCCTCGCCGTCACCGGCTTCTCCCACTACTTCGATATTCGATTCTTTCTCTAAGAACCGGCGGATGCTCTCACGCACCAGGGCGTGGTCTTCCGCCAGCAATACCCGTATCTTTCCCATTGTGTCTTTTATTATAGACGCTAAAATGGCACATAAAATCAGGTATTACACATACAATATCATAGGGGAAACCACCTACCCAGGCTGACACCCCACCTAAATCTGATTCGTTTAAACTTTACGTAATGAGCAGTAAGTTCAAGGCGTTTTGTTGAACCAAAATGAGGTAAAGTCCCCGATTTATATTTTCACACAGGGTGTTTTAATAAAATCAAGGCAATCCAGGGTGAAGGGTGACCGGGGAACGGCACCAAGGGAGAATGCGTGACACTTCGAGCCTACTTTCTACTCAATGTTTTAGACGACGTCGACCAGCCGGAGTTTGTAAAAATTCTGCGCGAACTCGAACGAACACCGGGTGTTGAATTTGTCGACTCGGTATCCGGGGCGTATGACATGGTAGTCATCGTCGATACCAGCACCAGTATTGAAAGCGTCGTCGCAAATATCAAGGAAAAGGCGTGGGTCAAAAGCATAGAGGTACTGCGGATTGTTAGTATCTTTGAGAGAAGCTCAGGGATGCGGGGGAGCCGGACATAGGGTGCGAGTTCCTGGAATGCCGGAAAGCACCACTTTCTAAGTGCGCGCAACGAGCGCTTTACATACAGGCAATAATTATTACCTTAATGCAAAGGAGAAGGATGGATATGTTAGTCATCAGGAAAACGAAGAATCTCATGGTCGACGTTGACAAATATCCGCATATTCCTAGCGATATATCGCTGAAGCAAGCGATAGAGATAGTAAAGGATTCGATGCTCGAAGGGCAATTCTGTTTTCAACCGATGATAGCGCTGGTAATGGACAATAATCGTCTGGTCGGAACATTGAGGCTGCGCGATATATTACAGGGGCTAGAGCCGAATTTTATGAAAACAGCTACGAGCGCACAGGGTTTTTCGGGAGATACCCTTGAACTGGCGGCAATCTGGGATACTCTGTTTGACACGGAGTCGAAAGAGCTTGTGGAAAAACCAGTCAGGGAAGTTATGCGGCCGGTCAAGGTATATGTCGAGCCGGAAGACCCTATCGTCAAGGCCGCATACCTTATGATCCATAACGACCTTATGATATTGCCGGTCATTGAGAACAAGAAGAAACTCGTTGGTCTTGTAAGGATGGTAGAAGTCTTCAGCGAGCTGTCCGATAGCATATTGAAGAAAGAAGACTTCATGGAGAACATCCTTGAGTTCAGGAGGTTGGTTTAACCTGGTTTTAGCGCCTTTGCCGATTTCGGAAGATGTATCACCAAATTAATGAGAAATCAGCGTCGCTGCGGGCGGCGCTTTTCGTTGTAGGGATGATGATACCCAGCCGCTTAAGATTTTCTCTCGCCCCGAAGCAATATTTCGCCGGCGCAGATAGGTGCGCTACGTATGCGCACGTATCGCAGCAGAGCGTAACACCACAGTGGCGGTGCGCATAACGCTAAGAGTACTGTGGGCAAATCGCGACTTCAAACCGTCCTGAAAGCAGCAGTATAATATAGGTATCTTGGGAAATAGGGGGAAATAATGATAAAGGAAAAAACAAGAACAATAAGAATATTACTGGCCGAGGACCACGTGCTGGTCAGAGAGAGCCTGCGTGAATATCTGGAGAAAGACCCTGATCTGGAAGTAGTCGGTGAGGCCGGCGACGGTGAGCAGATGGTGGCGCTTGCCGAAGAGTTGCAGCCGGATATCATCGTCGCCGACGTCTCCATGCCCAAGGTAAACGGGATAGAGGCGACCAAGAGAATCAAAGAGAAGAATATCAATATACCGATACTCATCCTTACCGCATACGATGCCGACCAGTATATCTTCTCGCTTCTAGAGGCGGGCGCGGCCGGCTACTTACTTAAAGACATCAGCGGAAAAGAGCTTATCGACAGCATACGCCGCGTAAGCAAGGGCGATTCGGTGCTTCATCCCACCGTTGTGCACAAGGTCATGGAGAGATTTAGAAATACCGGGAAAAACCAGGGCGCTCAGTATTACGGTCTATTCACCGACCGGGAGATAGAGGCGCTCGAACTTGCGGCAAGGGGCAAGACCAATAAGGAAATCGCGGATAAACTGGGCGTCAGTATCCGCACCGTGGAAGCGCACCTCGGGCATATCTTCGAGAAACTCAATGTCAGCTCGCGAACCGAAGCTGTGATTCTCGCCCTTAAGAAAGGCTGGATTTGCTTGGATTAAACCGGGCGTTCTATGATGAAAAAGAAACCAAGAGGCTATAAACAAAAAAGCGTACAAAAACAATATTTTTTAAGAAATCCCCAATTTTGGTCTGTCGTTGTCATATATATCCTTATAACCCTCCACCATTACGATAATTTGACAAGCTTTCGGATAATGTCCGCACCGGACTTGCCGCTGGGTTTTTCCAGGCATACAATAGACCGCATTCTCTATCTTGTACCCGTGATTCTGAGCAGTTTTATTTTTGGCTCACGGGGTGGGCTCATAGTAGTGGCGGCCGCTTTCGTCGCCATGGTACCCCGCGCGCTGTTTATTACGCCGTATCATATGGCAGCGCTTTGGGAAACGGGCATGATAACGTTGATTAGCACCCTCGCCCCTCTGGGCCTAGACCTATATAAGAAGCAAGAGGTGCAGCTCGGTGAAACGATAGAGCAACTCGAATCGACGCAGAGAGAGTTGCACACGACTGTCGAGGTCTCACGCGAACAGGAGAAGCAGCTGGCCGTAATCAACTCGTTCTCAGTTATGTTGAGTAAATCGCTTGAATTCGAAGAAGTGATGAAAACGACAGTTGATATGGTCAAAGGCATAATGCAGGTCGAAGTCGTGCTGGTGTTCTCACTGCACGAAAATCTTGAAGAATTGAGGCTCATCGCCTACAGCGGAATCCATGAAGACTCTGCCACGGCGCTCGAGCGGATGAGGCTTGGCGAAGGTGTCTGCGGGAGGGTTGCCGAAACGGGGCAGCCACTCATGGTGGACGATATAACGAAAGAACCCGAATTGTGCAATGAGACCGTCAAGGATGAACAGCTAAAATCTGAGATCAGCGTACCCTTGATGGCTCATGGGAAGATAATGGGTACACTTTGCGTCGCAACACGCTCGGAGAGGAAGTTAAAACCGGCCGACGTTGAGCTATTGCGAGCGCTTGGAAACTTAATCGGCGTGGCGATGAGGAACGTCAATCTGTACAGCGAAAGGATGGTTGCCGCAGAGCAGTTGCGCTTGTCCGAAAAGCGATACCGGCAGATTTTTGAGAACGCGCACGATGCCATTTGGGTGCAGGACCTTTCGGGAACGGTGATTGCTGCTAATCAGGCCGCTGGTGAGCTTTTTGGATACGAATTGCATACGCTTGTCGGTATGGACAGCGAAAAGTTCTTCCCGGATAAAGATTATGCCTTCTCGCAGGCGATACAGAAGAACCTGCTCAATGGCCTTAACGGACACCACAGCTATAAGCAGGAGATCGTTAGAGAAGATGGGTCAAAAGCTTACGTGATGTTAAGCACGAATCTTGTCTCCAGTAATAGCCACCCGGATGGAATTCAATTCATCGGCAGGGACATAACGAACGAGGTCAGGATGCAGGAGAACCAGCGGTTCTACCTTGAGCAGATAACCAAAGCCCATGAGGAGGAGCGCCTGCGTATCTCGCGCGACCTCCATGACAGCGCGGCGCAGAGCCTTATTGCGACGCTGCGCTCACTGGAGAAGTTCTGTGAAGAAGAGGACCGGCTTTCACAGCGCAGGCTCGACCTTTTATGGATTTACCATAAGCAGCTCAAAGGCGCTCTGCAGGAGATACGCCAGGTAAGCCGCGACTTACGGCCATCTATCATAGACCAGTTAGGGTTGCTTCCGGCGGTGGAGTGGCTTGTTGAGCAGCAAAAGGCAGAACACGGGCTTGACGCGAGCCTTTCGATCAAAGGCGAGGAACGGCGTTTCTCCAAAGAACAAGAGGTGACGCTTTTCCGAATTATCCAGGAAGCTCTGCGAAATGTCGTTCGGCATGCTGAGGCGACCGAGGTAAAGGTCGCTATCGTCTTCAAGGAGACGGACACGGTAGTCTCTATTATCGATAATGGCAGTGGGTTTGAGCTGCCGGAGAGCCTCGGTGAACTCTCCCGTCTCGGGAAATTAGGTGTCGACGGGATGATGACGCGAGCGCGCTTGGTGGGCGGCACCTTCGACATGCAAACCAGTCCGGGTGAAGGCACTGCGATAGCGGTAGTTGTCCCTTCATAAATGCGGGACACTACATCAGAACCGCTTGAATAGCATCCCAGCTCTAAATTCTTGAACGGTTTTCTTTAATCCATAACCATTTTCGTTTTACTGAGGCGCAATGGCGGCAAGTGAAGCTATTGCTCCCTGCCCCCTGCCATGACAAAAACCATTTTACATGTGCGCCAATCCACAGCACCACCGGTGCATATCACGTATACGCCTATGCGGTAACAATCAGCGCGGCGTTCGCATTTCCGAAGCTTCATGGTAGACAATACCAGAATTCGCAGGTTACGCATATTGACAAGCTAGAAGAGGTAGTCGCCCCGATGTTACTTTCAACCGGTAGTGATGAAATTAACTTAAGGATGTCGCATAGCTAGTTTGGAACGCGAAGCTATTAAAATCGCGAAATATTTTTAAAAACGCAAGCATCCTTCGCTCGACCGGTGGTCCGCGGACACAGAAAGTCGCGCCCACAGAACAATCAACGGGAAAGGATGGTGTGCATGGCTAAGAAACGTGTGAAAGTTCAGAAAAAACCTTATCTAAAAGTGATTGTGCTAGGATTGCTGTCGGTCGCTCTCTACGTAGCGATTTTTACTAATGAGGTATTTGTAAGAGAAACATGGGCAAAGGGCGGCGCATACACGGCGCTCCCAATACTAACGGTCTTTATTATTTCGTTCGTGTACGGGTCTTTCGCGAATTACGTATTTGTGGTGCTTGGGCTTGAGGCGAAGAAGAGATAGGCAAAGCACCGTTTTGATATGCGGCTCGAACATAAGAACCGCGGTAGACTTATAAAAGAAAGGGCGATACATGTCACGCACTAAGAATATTCTCTCGGTTATATTTATATCTTTGATGCTTCTGATGCTATCAACCAGCCCAGCGTTTGCGGCCGGGGCAATCGAAGTGTTCAAGGGAAACAGGTTTATCGACTTGACGATAATGAATGTCCTGTTCTTGTTTATCGTCGGGTTTATTGGCGGGCTGGTAAGCGGCTTTATCGGGTCCGGCGGGGCGTTTGTTTTAACACCGGGCATGATGAGCCTCGGCGTTCCCGGAGCCGTAGCCGTCGCCAGCAACATGGCGCATAAATTTCCAAAGGCGATGATTGGCTCATATAAAAGATATAAGTATGGCCAGGTCGACCTGAAACTCGGCCTCGTCATGGCTGTTTCGGCCATAGTCGGCGTGCAGCTGGGCATAAAGGTGCAGCAATATATAAGCCATATGTGGGGAGCGGCCGGCTCGAATCTCTATGTAAGTTTTTCGTTTGTGCTGGTCCTTATCACTGTTGGAGGTTATGTCTTCTACGATGCCTGGAGGATTCAGAAGACCGGCGGGGTAGAAGGGACAGCTTCGCTGGCGCAAAGGCTGCAAAAAATAAATATTCCCCCGATGATGCATTTCAAGAAAGCGAACCTCACAATATCAATGTGGTTTACAGTGCCGGTCGGGCTTGCTACTGGTCTTCTGGCTGCTACAATCGCGGTCGGCGGCTTTATCGGCGTCCCCGGTATGATGTACGTTATCGGCGCGTCGAGTCTGGTGGCTTCGGCGACCGAGTTAGTCGTGGCGTTTCTGATGGGACTTACCGGTTCTATCCAATGGGGCCTGGTCGGCATGATCGATATCAGGCTCACGTTAATAATTCTGGCTGGTTCGCTCTTTGGTGTACAACTCGGCGCGCTTGGAACGACATATGTTAAAGAGCACATGATAAAAGTCGTTATGGGAAGCATAATGCTGGTAGTAGCCGTTAGCAGAGGGTTTGCGATTCCAGAATATACAAACCAGCTCGGGCTTACAAGCGTGGCCGATCAATCGGTGCAGCTCATGAGTAATATCAGTTTCGTGATAATGGTCTTTGCGCTTGGTATGGGAGCCATAATAATTCTTACCAGCATGTTTAAAGCGATGAGGAATAAGACGCCGGAGGCCGAGGTGGGGGCAGGCGAGCTTGAAAAAGCGGTAAACTAACGGTGACAACAACGGAATAGATATTAAGGAAGTTGATGATAATGGGGAACTTATTATCGCTTAAGCGAGTCAGGAACATATTGATTCTTGTCGCCCTGGATGGTTCGGATACCAGCAACAACGCATTGCGCCAGACCATCCGGTTCGCGCGGGCGAAAGCATGCGGCGTCACGGTGGTTACCGTCCTTCCGCCGTATGAGGGGGATTTAGAGCTTGGCATGATGTCGAATATCAGGCAAGCGATGAAAGAGCCCGGCGAGAAGATTCTTGGTGCGGCCAACAAGATAGCGGTCGAAGAGGGTGTTGAGATTGAAACGACCTTAGAGACAGGGAATATCCATGAGTCTATCATCGACGTCGCGATTGAGAAGGACTGTGACATGATAGTAATCGGCCGGAGCGGGAAGCATGGCATCGAACGGGCCTTAATGGGGAGCACTGCCGCGCGCGTTATCGGATATAGCCCTATAGATGTTTTGGTCATGCCGAACAATGCCACGCTAAAATGGGATAATATCCTGCTCGCAGTCGATGGCTCAAGGTATAGTAAAATCGCCGCAAACCGGGCGATAAACATGGCGCAGACCTATGGAGAAGAGCTTAATATCATCTCGGTTGTCGATGTCAACGAAGAGTTTTATGCAAACGCGCCGGACGCAGTCGAACAGATGGTCCACAAGGCGCGTGATGTAGTTGAAAGCGTCCAGGATATGAGCAAAAAATCGAAGATAAAAACGAACACCTTCGTTCGCGAAGGAGAAAGTCACCAGAAGATTATCGAGATGGCGAGGGAGCTTCAATCTGATATGATTTGTCTGGGAAGCCATGGCCGGACGGGTCTAAGGCGACTTTTGATGGGGAGCGTTACCGAAAAGGTGATTGGAAATGCGCCATGTCCGGTGCTCGTCGTCAAGTCGCATTAGCGGCGAATACTTGTGCTTCTCATGGATCGGGGCTTTAAGCGCCGTAGTCCAAGCGGTCTAGGCGGGTATATCCGCCTCTATAACCGTCCCGGATCCCGGTGTTGATGTGATGGTGAGCTTACCGCCGACCAGGCGCGCGCGCGTCATCATCCCGTCGACGCCGAGCTTACCTAGGCGGGAGAGTCCGCCGGTGCTTTCGGGCAGCTCAAATCCTTTGCCGTTGTCCTCCACCTTTATAACCGTGCGGGAATCCTCAAACTCGAGAGAGACCCATACTTTGGTCGCGCCCGCATGTTTGACGATATTACGCAACGCCTCCTGGACGATTCTAAAGATGGTCACCTCTATCTCTGGTGAGAACCGCCGGCGCTCACCAGAGACCTTGAGGCTCGCGATGAGTTTATGCTCTGTTCTGACCTGCTCGACGAGCCAGTCTATTGCCGGCAAGATGCCGAGGTCGTCGAGGATGGACGGGCGAAGGTCGCGGCTGAGTGCGCGTATCTCCTGGAGCGAGTCTTTCAGCCGTTCGTGTAAGCTCCATAGCAGGCGCAAACGCGGCATCGGCAGAAATTCGTCGGTCTGGCAGAAATTCTCGAGCTGGTGAAGGACGCCGATAAGGTTTTGCGCCGCGCCGTCATGCAGGTCGCGCGAGATGCGTTGCCGCTCCTCTTCGTGTGCTTTCGTTATTTGCTCCAAGTAGAACTGCTGGTTCTCCTCCATCCTCACCTGGTCGGTGATGTCGCGGGCTATGCACTGGAGGCCGTCTGGCGTGCCGTTCGTCTTCGTCAAATTGGTCGTCATCATAAGGACCGCGGTGCGGCCATCGTTCCTGATGATCTTTTGCGTATAGGGCTGCTTCGTCTGCTCGCCACGAAGGAGTCTCTCTTGCGTCTCGCTCGAGACGACGCGGTCATCCTCGGCGAGGAGAAGTTTGACGTCCAAACCTACAAGCTCACCAAGGGTGCGCCCGAACAAATCCGCCGCCGCCTCGTTGGCCCGGATGATGTTTCCCGAGAGGCTCTGCACCCAGATGGCATCGAGCGCATTCTCAAAAAGCCTGCGGTAGCGCTTCTCCGAGCGACTCAGCTTCTCAGTGGCGACCTCATGTTCATTGTACAGATAGGAGTTTTCAATCGCGATGCCGATGAGGTTTCCGATAGCGGTAAGCAGTTCGACTTCCGACTGTGTGAACTGGCGTAGCCTTCGCGTTGCTACACAAATCGTACCAATGATTTTACCCCTGGTCTTAAGTGGAACACTCAATTGTGTGCGGAGCCGCTCTTCTTTAGC
>JAUXNY010000010.1 GCA_030682615.1 Candidatus Aquicultor sp.
CTTATCTTCTATTTTAACTACACTGACTTTCTTGGGCTTAGGCGCGGTTGGGATGAAATATTGTTGCGGGCTTTCAGGGGATTTAAAGAATTCCTCTGGACTGTAGACGCGATATTTCTTGCCATTTTGGTCGGCGATCCTCACGGTTACTCCTCCCTATAAGGTATTTGCCTGTTTTCGGAGTACTTCTGTCTCTTGCGATAGCCATACCGCAATGTGTGTCAACGCTCTGCAATAAAAAAGATATGACCGCTCTTTCATGGGAGCTTCATATCCTCATAACTAAACAACGAAGCAATCTCAATAAACTAATTATATCACACTAATGCTAAGATGCCCCATTTAAACTAAACAAGGTTCGAGCATCATCCAACAGCCTGAGCAATTAAGGCAGCTCGCAGCTTGCTTGCTATTATGGCGCTGCAAAATCAAGAATCGATGAGAGAACCCTCGCTCATGGCTTGCCGGCGGCTTTAGATGCGGCCTTACGGCTCTCAAAGGCCATGAATTCCTGGACATAAATCGTCCCAAAGTCGCCGCCGTCGACTGCGCCGATTCCCATGGAGTCGTATGTTGGGTTGAGCAAATTGGCTCTATGCGACGGGCTCTCCATCAATGCCCGGAAGGCATCTTCTGCCGAAGGCGCGTCGGCCAGGTTTTCTCCGGCCAACACCCAATACTTGAAACCAGCTCTGTTGACGCGAGACAGAAGATTTCCCGTAATGGGTGAGACGTGGCTGAAGAAATCGTGGGCAGCCATTTCATTCGCATATGAACGCGCGAAAATCCGGACAATAAAAAAGACCCGCTATAATAGCAGGTCTTTTTAAGTTTAGACTTGATTAGCCAACAACTGTTACGTTGCTTGCACGAGCGCCTTTAGCCTCCATTTGAACTTCAAACTCGACTACCGCACCCTCGGCGAGGGTCTTGAAACCGTCGCCACCGATTGCTGAGTGATGTACAAAGACATCCGGTCCGCCATCTTCTTGGCTGATAAAACCAAAACCTTTGCCGTCATCAAACCACTTTACTGTACCTTTTGACAAAATTGTCACCTCCTAGCGTCGCTAAACTTGAGCTTATGACGCTAGGTTAATGAGGTACTCAAAAAGTTTACGACACCGACCAAAAAAATAAGAACCCGTCTAACAACGAGTCCGCATTTACGAGTTCACGTCTTAGCTTCCATTATTATCGGTCATATTCCCGGATTTGTAAAGGGTTTAGGACAAACATTATGATTTAGCAGGCAAGATAGACGGGATTCCGTTGATAGCATTCGACGAAATCTACGTTTAACCCCAGCCGGCAAGGAGTCTTTGCCGAACATCACGGTTTCCGGTGTGGTTTGAGAGAAGAAGAGCCTATAAAGAGAAAAGCCCTGCGCTGGCAGGGCTTTTAAAATTGCATAACAATTGCGATACGAAAGCCGGCACATCTGCCGTCTGTTTATGCGCTACTCCGGTTTATGGCTCGACTCCATATGTCCAGCTGGCCATTCCTCCAACCAAGTTATATACTTGCGTATAACCATTGTCGGTTAGAATCTTAGCGGCTTGCTTACTCCAAGATCCCGAATCGTCATAGAGCAGAACCGGCTTTGTTTTGTCGAGCTCGCTGTAGCTCGTCTCAAACTCGGCTTGCGGTAGAAGTTTTGCACCCACTATATGCTTGTTTCTATACATGTACGAATTCCTCAAATCCACGATTTGAACCTCGGGGTTGCTCTTAACAAGTTGGTCAGCATCGGATGCGCTGATGTTCTTCCAGGGAGGTGGCGCTGTTGGTTGAGTTGTCTGGACAGTCGGCAGAGTTTCCGGTGGAGTCTGTGACGCCTGATCGTTTGCCACTTCGTCAATAGCCAGGTCTGCGTCGGTGACCTGACCTGGCGAGCATCCAAATGCCAGAAATACAGATGCGATGAGAAGGGCGATAGCTAAGTACTTTCTCAAATAGGGCAAGTTCAACCTCCTTGGGGCGGTCGCCAGCCATGAGGTGCTAGGCGTTAGCCGCTAGCGATGATTAAAATACTATAGCATTATACCATGACCTATCGTGGAGTCTCTACCCAAATAAGAGCTACTTCTTAGCTTTCTTGCGGGCATTCTCATCGAGCAGTTTTTTTCTTATGCGGATTGCTTTCGGCGAGACCTCGACAAGCTCGTCATCTTCGATGAACTCGAGCGCTTGCTCTAACGTCATCTCTTTATGCGGAGGCAGGCGCAGCGCATCGTCACTGCCCGAGGCTCGCATGTTGGTCAATTTCTTCTCCTTGACAGCGTTGACTGTTAGGTCGACACCCTTATTATTTTCGCCGATGATCATACCCTGATATACCTCTGTGTTGGGCGGTATGAAGAACTGTCCTCTATCCTGAAGCCCGCTTAAGGCATAGCGCACCGCCTTGCCGCGGTCGTGACAGACCAAGACGCCTTTTTCACGCTTGGGTATCTCGCCTTTGAAGAACTCGTATTCGTAGAAGTTGCTATAAAGCGTTCCTGTTCCGCGCGTCATTGTCAGGAACTCGCTCCTAAAGCCGATGAGCGAGCGCGACGGTATCGTGAACTCCATCTGAACACTGCCCGAATCGGTCTCTAGAAAATTCTTCATCTCGCCCTTGCGTTTGCCCATCTCCTCGATGACGTAGCCATGAAAATCCCTATCGACATCGATAACGAGCATCTCTATAGGCTCGAGAACCTTCCCATCGATTTCCTTGAAGATGACCTTTGGTTTTGATACCTCGAGTTCATACCCTTCGCGGCGCATCGTCTCGACGAGGATTGAGAGGTGCAGTTCACCGCGTCCCGATACTTTAAGCATCTCTTCGCCTTCGACGTCCTCCACGCGCAAGCCCACATTGATTCTTGCCTCTCTGTAGAGGCGCTCGCGAATATGGCGGCTGGTAAGGAATTTACCTCCGTCCAATCCGACAAACGGGCTGGTATTAGGTCCAACCATAACCGATATCGTCGGTTCGTCGATGTTGACGAAGGGAAGTGCTTCGGGCGATTCGAAAGAGGCGATGGTCTCGCCGACGTTAATATTGTCCAACCCGGCGACACAAGCGATATCTCCCGCGCTCGCAACATCGACGGGGATTCTCTTCATGCCTTGATACGCGAAGAGACCGCTGATCTTGCCCGCCAGTTTTGTGCCGTCCCGACGCATCAGATAGACTTGGTCAGAGACGCGTACTTCGCCGTGGACGATGCGCCCGAGCCCGAGCCCTCCGATGTAGTTATCGTAATCGAGCATGGTGATGAGCATCTGCAACGGTCTGCCCACATCTGCTGCGGGAGGGAGAACGCGGTGTATGATAGTCTCAAAGAGCGGCTTGAGTCCATCGCTCTCTTCTTCCATCTCGTACCACGCGATACCGTCTTTTGCCGAGCAATAGACGACCGCGAAATCGAGCTGTTCATCTGAGGCATTAAGGTCGCAAAAGAGGTCAAAGGTCTCGTCGACGACGGCGTGCGAGCGGGCATCCGGCCTGTCGACCTTGTTTATGACTAAAATCGGCTTCAGGTGGAGATCCAAGGCTTTTCTTAAAACGAATTTTGTTTGAGGCATCGGCCCCTCGAACGCGTCGACGAGGAGCAGCACCCCATCGACTGTCTGCAGGATGCGCTCGACCTCCGAGCCGAAATCGCTGTGCCCGGGTGTATCGACGAGATTTATCTTAATGTCCTTATATTTGATAGATGCGTTCTTGGAAAATATGGTGATGCCGCGTTCGCGCTCCAGGTCGTTGGAGTCCATAACCCGGTCGTTTACTTCTTCGTTTTGGCGAAAAACACCGGTTTGGCGGAGCATGGCATCGACGAGCGTGGTTTTGCCGTGGTCGACATGTGCGATGATGGCGATATTTCGGATATCTTTTCTTCTTGCTTGGTGTGACATTCTTTCAACCTCTTCCAACTGTTTATTTATCGATTTCTACAACCTTGTCAATATATCACAAATAAAAAAGACCTGCCTTTGCTAGCAGGTCTTTTTTAAATTCTTGCTGATTACTTTACAAGGGTGACGTTTGATGCGCGAGCGCCTTTGGGGTCCATCTCGACCTCAAACTCAACCGCTGCACCCTCGGCCAGAGTCTTAAATCCCTCCGCGACAATCGCTGAGTGATGTACAAAGACATCCGGGCCACCATTGTCCTGGCTGATGAAACCAAAACCTTTGCTATCATCAAACCACTTAACAGTACCTGTTGACAAGAATTTCACCTCCTAGCGTCTAAGGGGTTAAGCTTACGACGCTAGGTTAATACGACACCCTAAAAGAGCTTACGTCATCGACCATAAAAATAGAGACCCGCCGAACAGCGACTCCCTACTTAAAATCACGTCTTAGCTGTGTACATTATCACTCATTTGTCTGTTTTTGTAAAGCCTTTTAGTAGAGCTTGTATTTTAGGCAATCCGTTGCCTGTTAAATGGCTAGGTCTTCGCCGGTTAGCCTGTGGTCGAACTGGAATATGTCCTCGTCCAACTGCTGGCCGTTGAGGACCGCTATCAATGCGCCGATAACGACGGCGTCGAATTTGGTGTCGCTTCCTTTGACCAGTTCAGCAATGGCGGTGTCTTTTGAAATAGACTCTCTGTAGGCGCGCGTGGCGGTCATGGCATCGTAGGCGTCGGCAACGGCGATAATCCGGGCGAACAGGGGTATGTCGTCATGAGTTAAGCCTTCGGGGTATCCCGACCCGTCAAGGCGCTCATGATGGTAGAGCACAGCCGGGACGATGCTTTCGAGGCTGGCTATGGGCATTAACAGTTTAGCGCCGGTTACCGGATGCTCTTTTATGATATTGAATTCTTCATCCGTAAGCTGCTCCGGCTTATTTAGTATCTGGGGCGGCACGTTTACTTTGCCTATATCATGGATAAGAGCTGCTTTAAAAAGAAGGTCTATATCATCTTGAGCTAAGTCCATCTCGACCGCTATTCTTCGGGAAATCTCAGCGACGCGTTTAGAGTGATTGTTAGAGTAGTGGTCGACGACGTTAACAAGTTCATTAAGGACAGCGATGCTATTAAAGCATGCTTGCTCGAGCGTCGCATACATTCGGCTGTTATCAATAGAAAGGCCTAACAAGCTACATGCGGCACGAAGCGATTCACTGATTTCGCGCGAGATGGGGACAGAAGACTTCCATCCGATATTTAGCACGCCCACAATCTTGTCGTGCGACGCTATTTTTATTGAAGCGAACGAGCGTACGCCGGTTCGGTTAGCGATGTCGCGGCGTTCACCATTAAACTCCTCGACGCTAGCCAGCAGGTGGTTGTTATGGTCGGCTTTTGTTATAGATTCGTCGCTTATCACGACATTTTTTATGAGATATCTGCTTTCCTCTGGAAGTCCATAATCGGACTCCAAGACGAACGCGTCACCTTCCCGCAGGTAGAGTGCGGCAATTCTTATCTCTGGAATACAGGAGAGGCTTTCGATGAATTTTTGCGCCAGCCGCTTTGTTGATGGGTTATCTCTTAAGGAGAGAGCAAGGTTGGAAAACAAGCCGAGAATCAATTTCCTGCGCGATTGCCGTTGTTGGGAGATGTACTTTTCGTCTTCACCCTTAAGAAGGCTTATCATGCTTCGTGAGTATTCCATACCTATCTTACTGTCGGCCTCGTCAGACGGCGCTAGATATAAATCGACGGTGCAGGGCCGAACTGTTTTATCGGGGCCGACAATTGTGACCATTTTACTATAGCCGAAAGTGAGGAACCCGAGACCCCCGATAATACCCTTCATTACCGAGCATAAAGAGTCGGACTGATATTGTTTGAATGGACAACTCTTTACCTTAAAACGGATTTGGTTTTTACCGATAGCGATTGGAACGATGACATAGTCGAAGCTTGAAAGAATCGATGCGACTGCATTTATAAACGCTGCAGGGGACAGGTCGTTGTTCGTTGCTCCCATTGTCGATTTGATTCGCCAATTGAGTTGTGTCGCCAGCTTAAGTCCTAGACTGGAGATGGTGGTTTGGGGAATCAGGGTATCGTCTATAGTTTTTGCCAACTCACCTGTGATGAGTGTCAATAATTGCTTGCTGTCCAAATAGTCCAACTCCCTCGGCCTCAAGAATAGTATAAGTATATGATTTCATCGACAAGCAGCCCAAAGAGCCTAAGCGTTAATGAGGCAAAAGCGAAAACATTTGCCGATCAATATGGTCGATGGGAGGCGGACGCAAGAGTTTTTCCGGTCGGTCTTAACCCAGTCAACAAAACTAGGATTAGAGTGTCGGCGAAACCTAATAGGGTGTGGAGGTGTTTAGGAATACATGAAGCGCAACTTTACTCTTTGTCCTAAAGTGAAGATAGACAACAGCACCTTAACTACCAGCATATATGCGCTCGCTCTATAAGAAGCGGCGATTAACACGAAAGCTTAGGTAAAGGGTTAGCCATAGACCATCATCTCTCGGCGAGTAGGGGGGCCGCCGAGCACTTGCTATTCCTTAGCGCTAAGAACTCCTACGACCATCTTGGCCGCCTCGGCTCTCGATGCAGTGTTGCTTGGCCTGAAGGTGTTGTCGTTATAGCCGCCGACGATATTAGCTTTAACGCATTTGGCTATATAATCCTTAGCCCATGAGCTTGCGATATCGGATAGGGTGCTGGTGCCGGCGGGCAAGCCAAGAGTCTCGGATGCGATTTTGGCGATTTCAGCTCGGGTTATGCTTTTACCGGGCTTGAATGTACTGTCCTCGTAGCCGGCGATAACCTGCTTCGATTTGGCCGTTTCGATATAGCTATACGCCCAATGGTCTTTTGGTACATCGGTAAAGGAAGCGCTCGAAGGATTCTCCAGAGTCCAACCCATTGCGAGGCACATCATTTTGGCGAACTCACCGCGGGATACGTTGTGATTAGGCCGGAAAGACCCGTCGACGTAGCCGGAGACGATTTTGTTTGTGGTCAACTGTATTACGTGATCCTTATACCAGGCCGTATCGGGCACATCGGCGAAGCCGGATTGATTCGCGGTCTTCTCGATGGTTACCTCAAGCTCGCTTGACTTCGCGCTCTCTTTTGCGGTTTTGTCTACCCAGTTCACCGCATACACATATGTTTTATCGATTTCAATACTCTTGTCTTGATACTGGGCTTCGAGTATCGCAGCCGTGTTTATCTTTACCAGCGTCGTTTCACCTTTTATTTTTCGATAGACGTTGTAGCTGGAGAGGCTGCTGTCGGTAACGGAGGTCCACGATATGTGCGCCAGACCCTTGTTGCTTACTAGTTTCAAACCTTGCGGCGCGTTCGCGGTGGTTGTGTCGCTCTGCGCCGTGAGGCTAAAAGAGTATGCCGCGGCAAGCGCATTGCCCGCACTGTCCTTAACACCGCTCGCAGGTATGGTCACAGTATATTTCATGCCCAACGTAAGGTCTTTAGTCGGGTCTAGCGTCAGCACTTTGTCTTTGATGCTCTTGGACAGAGAAATCGCCGTGCTGCTCGTATCTTTAACCGCTATCGTCTCGTAGGCGGTTCCAGCCAGTATGTTCTCGCTGAAAGTGATGGTTATCGTCTTTTCTTTTGCGACGTCGACCGCGTTGTTGGCCGGGTCGGTAGAGCTTATCGTCGGGGGAGTGGTATCGTTTTGTGTCGTAAAACTCAAGGCATATTGCGCGGCCAGGTTGTTATTGGACGTATCTTTGACCGCGCTCACCGGAATCGTAATCGTGTAGACGGTATTGCCGGCAAGGTCGCTTGCCGGGTCAAAGCTTAACGTCGCCCCTGAAACTGTCTT
>JAUXNY010000011.1 GCA_030682615.1 Candidatus Aquicultor sp.
GAAAGCGCCGCTCAAGTACGCGGGCCTTCATCCCTGGGAGCTGTGGGTCTCCGAGTCGCAAGAGCGGATGACGCTGGCGGTCCCGCCCCGGGATATCGACGCGTTTCTCGAATTGTGCGAGCGCCGCGATGTCGAGGCGACTGTAATCGGCACTTTCACCGATTCAGGGAAAATCCACGTAAAATACGACGGCAAGACCGTCTTATATTTAAAGAGCGAATTCGTCCACGAGGGGCTGCCGGGCTTGCAGCTAACCGCGGCATGGCGGCCGCAGGCCGAAGCCGAGCCGGCGCGCTTACCCGAAGATTCGGAGGCGTTGACGGCGGCGCTCAAAAAGATTCTGGGCAGCTACAATGTCTGCTCCAAGGAGTGGGTGATTCGCCAGTACGACCACGAGGTTCAAGGCGGAAGCGTCGTCAAACCGCTCGTCGGTATCGCCAATGACGGCCCCTCCGACGCGGCGGTCATCCGCCCGCGCATCGACTCGACGCGCGGCATCGCCGTAGCCAACGGCATCAACCCCAAGTACGGCGAAATCGACACCTACGCGATGGCGGCCTCCGCAATCGACGAGGCGGTTCGAAATATCGTAGCGGTGGGGGGCGACCCCGACCGGGTGGCGATTTTGGATAACTTCTGCTGGGGCAACCCGATTCTTTCGGATACTAACCCCGATGGCGACCACAAGCTCGCGCAGTTGGTACGGGCGAATAAGGCCTGCTATGACACTGCGGTCGGCTTGGGGACGCCCTTTATATCGGGCAAAGATAGCTTTCACAACGAATACAAATTGGGGGACAAGACCATCGCCATCCCGCCGACCTTATTGATTTCGGCCATCGGCATCGTCCCGGATGTGGAGCGCTCGGTCACCATGGACGCGAAAGCCCCCGGCGATGTGGTTTACGTGTTGGGAGTGACCAAAGACGAGCTGGGCGGCTCGCACTACTATATGCTAAACGGCCATAAAGGACGAAACGCGCCCGCAGTCGATACCGCGAGCGCGCTCGCGCTCTACCGGGCGCTCCACGGCGCGATCCAAGAAGGGCTGGTGGCTTCGTGCCATGATTGCTCCGAGGGGGGCATCGCCGCTGCGGTGGCCGAATCGGCGTTCGCGGGCGGCCTGGGGATGCGCATCGACATCTCGCAAGCGCCGACCTTAGGCGAGCTCCCCGATGAGGTATTGCTATTCTCCGAGTCGAACAGCCGCTTTGTGGTGACGGTCTCGCAGGATAAGCGGGCAGCTTTTGAAGCGGCCCTAGCCGGCAACGCGCCGGCGGCGGTCGGAGAGGTCACCGGCGACAACAGGATAACTATAACGGGCGCGGACGGCGCCACCCTAATAAATGCAGGTAACGACGAGCTAAAAGAGGCGTGGCAAGCGCCTCTCAGGTGGTGATACAAATGAGTGAAAAACCTAGAGTACTAGTGCTTTTGGCGGCGGGCATCAACCGCGACGGCGACGCGCAGAACGCGTTTACGCTGGCGGGAGGCGACGCCGAGCGCGTCCACATAAACGACCTCGTCGACGGTAGGAAGAAGCTCAGAGATTATCAGATTCTGATGCTGCCCGGCGGCTTCTCGTTCGGCGACGATATCGCTTCAGGAAAGGTCCTTGCGAATAAATTAAAGTATAAGCTCAAAGACGACCTTCTGGAGTTCGTCGGGGACGGCAAGCTCGTTCTCGGCGTTTGCAACGGGTTTCAGGTCATGGTCAAGCTCGGGATTCTCCCCGGTTTCGACGGCGATTACATGCGCCAGGACGTCACGCTTACCCACAACGACTCCGGCAAGTTCGAGGACCGCTGGGTCCACCTCAAAGTCAACCCGCAGTCGAACTGCATCTTCACGCGCGGCATAGAGAAGGTCATCTACGTGCCTATCTGCCACGGTGAGGGTAAGTTCATCCCCAAAGACGACGCGGCGCTCGCGCGCCTGCGCCAAAACGGGCAGGTAGCCGTCGAATATGTCGACGAGCACGGCGCGCATGGCGGCTATCCAATCAACCCCAACGGCTCGGTCGAGCACATCGCGGGCATCTGCGATGAGACGGGACGCGTCTTCGGCATGATGCCGCACCCCGAGAACTATGTCGTGCGCACCCAGCACCCGCGCTGGACCCGCGAGCAGCTCTCGGACGAGGGCGATGGCCTGGCGATATTCAAAAACGCGGTCGATTACGTGCGGGAAGAGCTATAGGCGGCGACTAAGAGGTGGACGCTGATTCGCCCGTTCACGCGCACTGTATCTCACCCCCGATATCTGCTATCCTATAATCAATAAATCCGCGAGGAGAACACGTTGAGTTCTGAGTTTGACGACAATCGGCCCGACAAGCCCGAAGAGGCCTGTGGAGTCTTCGGTATATATGCACCCGGAGAGGATGTCAGCAGGCTGACCTACTTCGGGCTGCACACCCTTCAGCACCGGGGACAGGAGAGCGCCGGTATGGCGGTCTCCGACGGGCAGTCGACCATCGTCTTTAAGGACATGGGTCTTTTGACGCAGGTCTTTGACGAGCGCAACCTCGGCACACTCCAGGGCGATATCGCGATAGGGCACGTGCGCTATTCGACGACGGGCTCGAGCCTGTGGGAGAACGCGCAGCCGGTCTATAAGACCTTCAGCGGCGGGAGCGTCGCGCTCGCGCATAATGGCAACCTCATCAACATGCAAGAACTCCGCGAGGATATGCGCAAAGAGGGCATCCGTTTCCGGTCGACCTCCGATAGCGAGGTCATAGCGTCGCTAGTGGCGTCGCGGGCCGACCAGGGGATGGGAATCGAGCAGGCCATCAAAGAGACGATGGGGATTATAGACGGGGCCTACTCCGTCCTCATCCTGACCGAGCAGACGCTCTACGGCATGCGAGACCCGTACGGCATACGCCCGATGGTCATCGGCAAACGCGGCGAGCATTATGTCGTCGCCTCGGAGAGCTGCGCGCTCGACATCGTCGGCGCGGAGTATATTCGAGACGTCGGACCAGGCGAGCTCATCATTATCGACCAAAACGGTCTGCGTAGCGAACAAGGCGCCGAGCCCAAGAAACCTTCCCTCTGTATCTTTGAGTTCATATATTTTGCCCGGCCCGACACCAAACTGCTCGGGCGGCTGCTCTACAGCGCGCGCGAGGCGATGGGCATCGAGCTGGCCAAAGAGGCTCCCTGCGATGCCGACCTCGTCACCGGGGTACCGGATTCAGGGGTACCGGCGGCAATCGGTTATTCCCAGGAGTCGGGCATCCCATACCGCGAAGCGTTCGTAAAAAACCGCTACATAGGGCGAACCTTTATACAGCCGACGCAGGCGATACGCCAGGTCGGCATAAAACTCAAGCTCAATCCGCTTAGCGAAGTAGTCAGTGGCAAGCGGGTCGTCGTCGTAGACGACAGCGTCGTGCGCGGCAACACCAGCAAGAAACTCGTCGCGATGCTGCGCGAGGCGGGCGCGACCGAAGTACATATGCGCGTCAGTTCGCCGCCGGTCGAGTGGCCGTGCTTCTACGGTATCGATACGGCCGACCAGGGTCAACTGGTAGCGGCGGTCAACGACAATGAGGCAATACGCGAGTTTATCGGGGCCGACAGCTTGAGCTACCTCAGCCTCGAAGGACTGGTCAAGGCGACCAACAATAAACGCGAGGACTTCTGTCTCGCATGTTTTGACGGGGATTATCCGGTCGATGTGCCGGATGACTTGAAGATAACCAAGTTGATGCTGGAAGAGGAGCAAAACAAGGTAGATGGATAAACAGGATAAGAAGGGCCTTACGTACAAGGACGCGGGCGTCGATATCGACGCGGGCGAAGAGGTGGTCGAGCTTATAAAAAAATCGGTACGCTCGACGTTTCGTCCGGGCGTCTTGACCGACATAGGCGGCTTCGGCGGCCTTTTTTCACTTGATACCGCAAGATATAAAGAGCCGGTTTTGGTCTCGGGGACCGATGGTGTCGGAACCAAGCTCAAAATCGCGCAGGCGCTAAATAGACACGACACCGTCGGCATCGACCTGGTGGCGATGTGTGTCAACGATATTCTGGTCCAGGGGGCCGAGCCTCTCTTCTTTCTCGACTATTTCGCGACCGGCACGCTCGAGCCGCACCAGGCTGCGGAGGTTATCGAAGGCATTGCTGAGGGGTGCCGGCAGGCGGGATGCGCCTTGCTCGGCGGTGAGACCGCCGAGATGCCCGGCTTCTACGAGCCCGGTGAGTACGACCTGGCGGGCTTTGCGGTCGGAGTCGTCGACAAGCCCGATATCATCACCGGGGAAAAAATCGAAAAAGGCGACGCAATACTCGGCCTGGCCTCATCGGGTCTGCACAGTAACGGCTACTCACTCGTCCGCAAGTTGGTAGATGATGGCGGATTTTCGCTGGAACGTTTCTATTGGGACGGTGGTCGCAGTCTAGGCGAGGAGCTAATCGCGCCGACCAGAATCTACGTAAAGAGTATTCGGAGGCTGATGAGAGAATTCAAGATTAAAGGCCTCGCCCACATCACGGGAGGCGGTCTGACCAACAATATACCGCGAATTTTGCCGCGGACAGTAAACGCAGAGCTTAAGCTCGGCTCCTGGGAGGTGGCGCCGGTCATCGAGTTCGTACAGCGCGAGGGCGGCGTTGCGCTCGACGAGATGCTTAAAACCTTCAATATGGGCATCGGCATGGTCGTCGTGGTCGCCAAAGCCGACGCCGAGAAAGCGCGCGATATCCTCACCGGTGAGGGCGAGGAGGTCTTTATCATAGGTGAGGTCGTCGACGGCAAAGGAGAGACGAAATATGTCGGTTAAGCTCGGTGTTTTGATATCCGGAAGCGGGTCGAACCTGCAGGCCATCATCGACAGGTGCAAGGCCGGCGAACTCGGCTCCGAGGTCGCGGTCGTCATCAGCAACCGCGCCGACGCTTACGGCCTGGTCCGTGCCGAGCAGCATGGTATCGCGCGCGTCGTTTTGCCGCGCAAAGCCTTCGCCGACGAGGCGTCCTACAACAGCGCCATTCGGGACACGCTCAAAGAACACGACGTCGAGCTGGTTGTGATGGCGGGTTACATGCGTCTTCTCGGCAACGAGGTCCTCGATACTTACGTAAACCGGGTCGTCAATCTCCACCCGGCGCTTTTGCCTTCATTCGCAGGCGCCCATGGCATCAAAGATGCCCTCGATTATGGCGTAAAGGTCGCCGGGGTCACCGTGCACTTCGCCAACGAGGTCTTCGACGAGGGCCCGATAATTCTCCAGGAAGCGCTCGCCATTCGCGAAGACGATACCGAGGATACTCTCGCCGCGCGCATCCACGAAATCGAGCACCGGATACTACCCGAAGCCATCAAGCTCTACTCCGAGGGCCGCCTTGAGGTCGTCGGGAGGAAAGTGCGGATCAAGGAGTAGCGGCGGCGGTCATGTCATGAACCACACTCGGGGTCGCTGTTAGTTCGTAACAAAATCTATCCGCAGCTCATAGCCGAACCATCAGGCTTAAAGTATAATCTTTAGTGGAATAATGCCTTGTAAAACGTAAGTGTTGATTATAGGAGGCGATGGATGATAGATAAAATCAAGATTCAAAGAGCGATTGTAAGCGTCTCGGATAAGACCGGAGTCGTCGAGTTCGCAAAAGGCTTGTCGACCTTTGGCGTAGAGATTCTCTCAACCGGCGGTACCGCCAAAGCGTTGCGCGACGCCGGTATCGACGTCATCGAGGTCTCTGAATACACGGGCTTTCCCGAGATGATGGAGGGGCGCGTCAAGACCTTGCACCCCAAAATCGCCGGGGGTATCCTCGCGGACCGGAGGAAAGACGACCACATGCGCCAGATAGAAGAGGCCGGCATCGGCCCTATCGACCTCGTTTGCGTCAACCTCTATCCCTTCGCGGCGACCATCGCTAAACCCGATGTCGCACTCGACGATGCGATTGAGAATATCGATATCGGCGGGCCGACGATGATTCGGGCGGCGGCCAAGAACTTCGAGGGCGTAGCGGTTGTCGTGGAATCGATGTGGTACGCGAAGATAATCGACGAGATGCAGGCGAACGACGGAGCTATCGGGCGGGATACACGCTTTGCGCTCTGCCAGGCGGCCTTTAAACATACCGGACAGTACGACTCGACCATCGCCCAATATCTGGCCGGGAAAGATGAGTTCCCGGATGTCGTAAGCTACACGTTTGAGAAGATAATGGAGCCGCGCTATGGCGAGAACCCACACCAGAAAGCGGCGTATTATCGCCAGGCGGGCGCTCCCGCGGACGCGCTGGTCAACTTTAAACAAATCCACGGCAAAGAGCTGTCTTACAACAACATCTTAGATATGGATGCGGCGTGGGGCTTGGTCTGCGAGTTCGATGAGCCCGCGTGCGCCATCATCAAGCACAACAATGCTTGCGGTTGCGCGGTCGGCTCCGATCTCGTCGACGCGTATCAAAAAGCATATGAAAGCGACACTGTCTCGGCGTTCGGCGGTATTGTCGCCGTCAACCAGATGGTAGACAAGGCGACCGCCGAGAAGATAGCGCAAATCTTTATCGAAGTCGTCATCGCCCCCGGATACGACCAGGAAGCGCTCGATGTTCTGACCAGGAAGGCGGACCTCAGGCTGATGGATACCGGCGGCGTAACCAAGAAGACCTACTTCGGGCGCGACCTTCGCCGGGTCGATGGCGGGGTTCTCGTGCAGGATTTCGACAACATCGAAGAGCCCGCCGCCAACTGGCAGGTGGTCAGCGAGGTCAAGCCGACCGAGGCGCAGTGGAAAGACATGGTCTTTGCCTGGAAGGTCGCGAAACACGTAAAGTCGAACGCCATCATCTATGTCAAAGGACGGGCGACCGTCGGCGTCGGCGCCGGCCAGATGAGCCGTGTCGACTCTACCTGGCTCGGGGCGCGCAAGGGCGGCGATAAAGTCAAAGGCGCGGTCGTAGCATCCGACGCCTTCTTCCCGTTCAGGGATGGGCTTGACGCGGCGGTCGAAGCGGGCGCGGCGTGCATCGCCGAGCCGGGCGGCTCCGTCCGCGACGATGAGGTCATCGCGGCGGCCAACGAGCACGGTATCGCGCTGGTCTTCACCGGCAAGCGCCATTTCCGTCACTAAAAAAAGGCTTGGTATTTTAGGCTGGGTTTACTTTTAAACCCAGCCTTTTTTACGAGGCAGAGCGTATCGGATCGTGCGGCGAGGTTTGGCAGGAACGGCGATGATAAGATTGACATTCGGCATTAACCTGTAGTATCATAACTTTTGCTGTAGCGGTATAGCATGTGCCGCTACAATATTTTTGTTCAAGGCATTTATCGCTAAATGACTTGGGCCGTTAGCTCAGTTGGTAGAGCACCGGACTTTTAATCCGGGTGTCGAAGGTTCGAACCCTTCACGGCTCACCATGCCCCCATCGTCTAGGGGCCTAGGACACCGCCCTTTCAAGGCGGCGGCGGGGATTCGAATTCCCCTGGGGGCACGAACGAAGTGAGTGAACACAGGAGGAATTGCTTTTAAGCATTCCTCCTGCAAGGGCACGAAGCGTAGCGAAGAGCGCGCAGGAGGCAGGCTTTATTCCTCCTGCAAGAGTTCTATTGCTCTGTGATTTATGATCTATCAACGGGCGCTTGGCGCAGCGGGAGCGCACCTGCCTTACAAGCAGGGGGTCACTGGTTCAAATCCAGTAGCGCCCACACACCCCAGTTATGCTGGGGTTTTCTCTTTTTTGTAACCTTCACCGTTAATGTCTTTAACTACAATGATGCCCGAATCATCCAGTCGCTGCCGAATGTTTAGCTCTCTGACTTTCACTTGCAACTTACTTGTTGGAAGGCGGCCTGCGATATCCGAACAGTCCATGAACTCTTGGGTCACAAAGACGTAAAAACAACGATGATTCATACTCATGTCTTGAACCGTGGCCCGGCTGGAGTTCGCAGCCCGGTAGATATGCTGTAAGGTTAAATAAGACGGTTGCAAGGCGGGCCATATTGATCCGTATAAGACGCCAGGATAAAACAGCGTTTCGACTCAGCAGCTGCATCTAGCACTGAGAATAACTACAAGTGACATATTTTCGCAGGTGTCTTATATGGCACTAGTAGCAGGTTTCGAGTATTATTTGAATCAATATAAACATAGTTGGGTTCAGCATCTACCAAGGAGCGCTCTTGTCAAACGAAGCAATCTTCGTCACGGTTATCGCAGCACTCATCTCGGGCCTGGTGGGCGTCGGCGTCTCGACGTGGTACTTCTACAAGCTGGAACGGCACAAACTGAAACTTGACCTTGCGCGTCGTCTTCTCGGCAATCGCTTCCACATCACTGGCGATGCGTTTTCATGCGCAATGAATGAAGTCATTGCTGTCTTTGCAGACTCTGACGATGTACTCGCGAACATGGCGCGCCTATATGAAGCCCTTCAGGTGAACGGAAAACCAAACGCTGATGGTGCGCTCATTGACTTCCTCAAAGCCGTGTGTAAGGCATCAGGCTTGACTCAAGCCACGTTGAATGACGGCTACCTCATCAAGACGTTCAATGCGAGAAACTGAACCTGACCCTTCATTCCAGCGGACGGTTTTCGGCCACCGCTGAACTCAAACGTTCGTCATACAAAACAAAAAACATAAATTAAAAAGCTTGGTATAAAAAAGGAAATGGTTGAAAAAGTTTCAGTTGATCCTGAATGGTTTAAAGCAATTTGAGAGTGTAAGACCCTCCTTTGCTGCGGATCGCAAGGGGCGTGCTCCCGCTGAAAGGCAGCGTACGCCGTCAATATGACTTGACATAGGGGCAAAGCGCGCGTACGATATGTGGTACGTAAAGGAGGTTGGCAAAAATGACAACGTTATCAGCATCAGAAGCAAGAAAACGCTTATATAAGCTGGTTGACGAGGTAAAGGAGACACACGAGCCGGTTCAGATCGTAGGTAAGCGCAATTCCGCAGTTCTCGTCTCGGAGGAGGACTGGCGAGCGATCCAAGAGACTTTGTATCTCACGTCGGTACCCGGCATGCGAGAATCGATCGGGACTGGTCTTACGACTCCTGTTGAGGAGTGCGATGAGGAGCCAGGCTGGTGAGCTGGCGCGTGGTCTTTACCAAACAGGCTCAGAAAGACGCTAAGAAGATAGCACAATCAGACCTTAAGGCCCAGGCCACTCGCCTATTGGATATCCTACGAGAAGACCCTTACCGGAACCCGCCGCCGTTCGAGAAGCTCGTGGGAGACCTTTCCGGCGCTTATTCCCGACGAATCAACATACAACATCGTCTAATCTACCAGATTCTCGATGATATCAAAACGGTGAAAGTCATCAGGATGTGGACACATTATGAATAGGTTAAACATGGAGACGGCTGCATGAGTTTTCGTCTGCAGCTTGATAAGAGGTACGATAAGCTCAGGCAGTTTCTAACGGTTCGGTTTATTTGCGGCAATAAGCGCTTTCTTGAGGAGCTTCGGGATGTCTTACACATTTCGGCGCAGGTGAAGGGCGGTTCGATCACACGTGCTAAGGGGTCTTATCAGTTGCAATACGCAATGAAAGACGGTATAATTTTCTTTGGCTATTTCTACGAGGATATTTCCGAGAACTGCTTGCTAGGTAGGAAGTACGAGGCGTTCAGAAAAGCCGTTAACGAAATACGTGGGGGCGTAGTGTAGCGGTTAACATCCCGGCCTGTCACGCCGGTGATCGCGGGTTCGAATCCCGTCGCTCCCGCCATGAAAGTCACCTTTTCAGGTGGCTTTTTCGCAGCACCGAAACTGGTAAATAGATTGAACGTTCGAGGGGATAATTGAAAGGTGAGGGCTACAAGCCCGAAAGGCCTTTTTTGATTCGGTCTAATGCGAACGGAGGAATACTATGCATCACAATCAATCGTCGCCACGTGTCGGTATCCTGATGGGCAGCGACAGCGACATCTCGGTAATGGAGAAAGCCGCGGAGACCTTAAAAGAAATGGGTGTCCCTTTTGAATTAAACATCTCATCAGCACATCGCATGCCCGACAAGACTGCTGAATATGCGAGGACAGCTCGCGAGCGCGGCCTTGCGGTCATCATCGCCGCCGCCGGCATGGCCGCCCACCTGGCCGGTGTGGTCGCGGCTAATACGACGCTACCGGTTATCGGTGTGCCCATAAAGTCGGGCGCGTTAGAGGGCGTCGATGCCCTCTATTCGACGGTTATGATGCCGCCGGGTATTCCGGTTGCGACAGTCGCTGTCGACGGTGCGGTCAACGCGGCGCTCTTGGCTTGCCAGATAATCGCGGTCAACGACGCCGAGCTTGCGAAACGCCTCGACGACAAGCGCGTACAAAACCGCGAAAAACTCGAGGAAAAATCGAAGAAGATAAAGGCCGAACTCGGACTCGAGTAGGGAACAAGCGGCAATCCCTATCCATACCAGGGTCGAGCGATGACTCCCAGGTAGGCGGGTTCGCGCTTCTCACTCAGGGCACTATAGAGCGTATCATTGATCGGCGGATATAATACAAGTTCGCCGATTTCGCTTGCCGGCACCCATTCCAGTGAGAGCGCGGTCGTGTGGACCGGGTTCAATGCCGGCACGCCGCTTTTGACTTTACCGGAAAAGATGCAATGGAGCGTGTGCTCGACTTTTCCGGCTGGCTCCGTCTCGGCCAGGCACAGAAGCCTGTCGACCTCGATTTGCACTCCAAGCTCCTCATCCAGCTCGCGCGCTAGCGTATCCACTAGAGCTTCGCCGTCGGCTACACCGCCGCCGGGTATGCCCCAGACGTCGGCCTGGTCGTAACGGTATTTCATCAGCAATACCTTGTCGTCGTCGATGAGCGCTATCGCGGGCCTGACTTTTATGGTCACCACTCCTTGGCTGCTATTTTGATATTCGGCTATTTTAATCATACACAAAGTCTGGCTGTTCGTGAACGCCGAAAACGGCAAGGGTCCGCCCAGGCGGGCCAAATAGCATCTAACTGGTAAAACCGCTTCTAAAGCTAATCGACTCTTCGGCTAGGCGCTGCTGCTTTTTCCACTGTCCGAACTGGAGTCCCTTGTTGGCGAGGCGGCTCAGGTAGCGGGCGAGTTCTTCGTCGACCACACCCGCAGCGCTCTTGGCAAGCGGTGTTCCCGGAAGTGGTATAAAGGTGTGGCTGTGTACCCGCGCGCCCATCGCGGTGAGTCTTTCAATCATCTCTATAGAGAGCTGCTTGTCGTCGTCGGTCTCACCGGGCAACCCGAAGATAAAGTCTACGCTTGCGGTTAGCCCCGCTTCGAGGATGAGCGCCACAGCCCTGCTCACATCGTCTACGGTGTGGCCGCGGTTTAAGCTGTCCAACATGCGCCGGCTTCCGCTCTGGGCCCCTATGACGACCATCTTGGTCGCGGCGTAGGTCGTTATAAGCTCGAGGGCTTCTTTTGAGACGGCTTCGGGGCGCACCTCCGACGGGAACGAGCCGAAGTAGAGATGCTCTCGTCCGGTAATCGCCGAGGCGGCTCTGAGCAGCCCTTCAATCGCCTCAAAATCGACGCTTCGTCCATCGGCCGAGCCGTAGGCTAGCGCGTTGGGCGAGATAAACCGGAAGTCGCGCGTGCCGTTGGCTTTGCTCAAAGTTATGTATTTCAATATCTCGTCGATACTACGGTGGCGCATCCTGGTGCCGAAGATGTAGGATGTCTGGCAGAAACGGCACGCGAACGGGCAGCCGCGACTTATCTCGATAGGTGAGAGCCGGTTGCGCGCCACAGAAAACGGGGCAAACCGGTCGAGGTCGACCGGCGCTCGCTTTGCTGTCTTTAAGACCTTGCCGTTTCGTGGAAGAGCGATTCCTTTGATCTCGTCGATAGGGGCGCTCGCGGAGAGCGCGGTCACCAACTCCGGTAAAGTCTCTTCGCCTTCGCCGACGACCACGATGTCAAAGCCGAGCATTATCGTCCCTTAGGGTCGACGGCGTGCTTTCGAGCGCTCCGGCCAGAGCGGCTATGCTGTATTTGTTGTTATTGCCGGTGACAAAGATGACTGCTGTTTCGGGCATAAGTACATCATAGCCAATACACCAGATAATGCCAGGATTTTGCATAAACGCCTTACCGCACCGGGCGAAGCGATGCCATATGCAGGTGATAGCGCGCGAAAATGCCATAAACCTTGATTTTTTCTATCGATTCTCGTAATCTATTAAGGTAGCTATAAGACCGGCCAAATGTCGGTCTTAATATTTGAATAGGGCCGGGTAGCTCAGTTGGTAGAGCAGGGGACTGAAAATCCCCGTGTCGGCGGTTCAAGTCCGTCCCCGGCCACCAGTAAAGCCCTTAGTGATTTATTTTAGC
>JAUXNY010000013.1 GCA_030682615.1 Candidatus Aquicultor sp.
CGCCTCTATGAGGCTGAACGCAAAATCGCCGATACGCTACAGACCGCCATATTGACCGTCCCCAGGCAGATTACGGGCGTTGATTTCGGGTATATGTATCGCTCGGCTACTGAAATAGCCAGAATAGGCGGGGATTTTTACGATATCTTCGAACTAGACGAGTCGCTTATCGGGTTTGTGGTCGGCGATGTATCAGGTAAAGGTCTCGGGGCTGCGGCGACCACATCTATCGTTAAAAGCACGATTCGCGCGTTTGCCTATCGCGACCCCGACCCGCGGCAGGTGTTGACACAGACGAACCATGCTATCGAGCGACAGATGAAAGAGGGTCAATTTGTGACTGCGGTATACGGCGTAATCAATACCTCGACCGGCGAAGTCACGATGGCAAGCGCCGGTCACCCGGATCCGTTTATATGTACATCGCGCGGGTGTTTCAAGGAAGCCGCGCGAAGAAATCCGCCGCTCGGAGTCTTTCCGGATGTTCAGTACTCAGAATTTACCGCAAAGCTTTGTCTTGGAGACACGCTAGTCCTATATACCGATGGGCTGGTAGAAGCGCGTAATGAGGGTGAGTTCTTCGGCGACGAGCGGGCAGGGACGGTGCTCGATACAGTAAATGCGTCTCCGACCAGACATATGGTTGAGGCGCTTCTAGCCGCCGTATCGGAGTTTTCCAAGCACAAACTGACCGATGACATCGCCGTCGTCGCTATCCGTTACATAGGAAGCGATACCTGCAACGATAGCGGGGCCGAAACGGTCGACATTTTTTAGGTCCCAGCCAGGCTATGTTGTCGCTCGCCAGAGCGTTCGGTCTTGATTTTATTGAATAAGCTGTTTGATGTATAATCGTTCTGGGAGTTATTTGACGCGATAATCGCGTAATCTTAGTGAACAAGCAGGATATCGGGGGAAAGAGTGTGGCTTGCATACGGGTGTTTATCGTCGATCAAAACACAATATTAAGGGAAGCCTTAAAAGCGATACTCGGTCCCGAAGATGACATCGATATAGCGGGCGAAGCCTCAAATGTGGACGAGGCGTTGCCGGGAATCACGAACGATCATACCGACATAATCATCACCAGCATATACTTGCCCGAACAGGGCTTATCTAGACTCCTAGAGAGCGCGGGCTCATCGGTTCGGTTTATCGTCTTTTCTCTCGGACGCCCGACGGAGGCGCGGAAGCTTCTATTTGACCTCAAGGTAGCCGGTCTTCTCAAGACAAACGCCGTTATGGAGGATATCAAGCAAGCGGTCAGGACGGTAGCGTCCGGCGATATTTATGTAGACCCCGTAATATCGGACGCGTTGCTCGATGGGAATATTGAGGAAAAAGGGGTAAGGCTTTCAAACCGGCAACTACAGATATTGAAGATGATATGCGAGGGGTTTACAAACAAGCGTATCTCTTTTGAGCTTGGAATCAGCGAAGACACCGTCAAAACGCATGTCCGAATCATTCTCAAAAAGCTAGGTGCGGCCGATAGGGCGCAGGCAGTCTCAAAAGCCTACGAGAGCGCAATACTAAAGTAGGGCAAGGCAAATCCTCGTCACGCGACTATTACTCGTTACGGCCCCTTGCAGACCCTAGGCTACTTAAGCCAATCGTTTAACGCCCAAAAACAGAGAGTTCTTGACAGCATACCATGCGGGGTATAGTATTAGTTATCATATTAGTGTGATGCGACTCAAGCTTGGCCTGGCTTTTTTGGCCGAGCGTCTAACGAAGCTGACATCGGCCGCTCTATGGCTGTGTCGTCAGTTAGCGCTTTGTTTTGTTTAAAAATGTCGCATCGGCCCATCTGGAGGAACCTTCCGTGAAACAGTTATTTAAGGCCCTCGCGAATCCCGCCCGGGTAGAGATACTTAAAGTGTTAAGCGCTGCTCAGAAGGGGCAGGGTGGGCACCTTTCTAACGGCGAGACGAGCGTCAACGTAATTGTCGAAAAAATACCGTTATCCCCGTCGACCATCTCTCACCACTTAAACGTTCTCAAGAAAGCCGGTGCCGTCTACGCGCGCAAAGAGCGGCAGTGGATATTCTACTCCATCAACAGAGAGCCCCTCGAGAAGATGAGGGAGTTCTTGTCTGAGCTGTAAGAGCGCCCTGATGTCTAGATTAGATACCTTCCCCCGGCAGGCAATATCCTAGAGAATTCGGCGCGAAAACCCAAACGATTGAAGATTCTAAAACCATATGGAGGTAAGTAAGATGAAAATAGCAGTATCTACGGAAGATGGCGCGCAGGTCTGCGGCCATCTAGGGCATGTCAGCAAATTCTTGGTATATGAGGTGGATAACGGGTCGATTATCTCAAAAGAGATTCGCAGCGTAACACCGGTACATAGCCCGCAAGACCATCACCAACACGGAGAACATGACCATAACCGCGCGAACCACAATGGCGACCACCACGGGGGCTTGGTCGGGTCGATATCCGACGTCTCAGCGGTCATCACCAACGGCGCTGGAGGCGGCATGATCGCAGCGCTTAAAGGTGCGGGGATTGATCCAGTCGTCACGTCCGAGGGTGACCCGGATGTCGCAGTCATGGCATATATCGCGGGAACGCTGGCGCGCTCTAGCGGTGGCTGCAAGGGATGCGGAGGCGGCCACCACAACCATTAAGTCGAAAAAGTTTTATTCAAAAGCGGTTTCTGTCGATGCATCAATAAAGGGGAATATCGGAGAACCTGCGATGGCTAATGACTATACGCTCAGTAATCTAAGACAAGATCTGTGGC
>JAUXNY010000037.1 GCA_030682615.1 Candidatus Aquicultor sp.
AAAAGGCGAGCGCAAGATGTCCGAGGAAGTCGAAGAGGAGAACTACTACCGGATGGAGCGCAGGTACGGCTCGTTCGAGCGCATGATAGAGCTGCCGGTTTCGGTGAAGATGGATGATATCGAGGCTACCTACAAGAACGGTGTTCTCCATGTCGAGCTGCCCAAGGCCGAGGAGGCCAAGGCGAAAGAGATCAAAATCAAAGCCGCTTAGGGGTGGTTGGTCAAAATGTAGTCATTCAAAACATATAGACGGGCTCAGTTCGGAGTCCGTCTATATGTTGAAAACAGTACCGTTCTCGAAAGATTGACATATTGTTTTTGATTTTTCAATCTTTATTTATTCTACATCCTCGTGTGGAAGATTTTTTAGGGCCGGTCCGTGTATAACCTCACCCTGCCGGTCATAGCGGGAGCCGTGGCAGGGGCAATCCCACGTTTTTTCGGCGTTGTTCCAGTTCACGATGCATGATAGGTGGGTACAGACCGGCGAAATCGCGGTTACGGTGCCTTCTTCATCCTTGTAAGCCGCGATTTCCTTCTTGTTAATCAACACCTTCATACCCGCTCCCTTGGGTATATCAGCTAAGCTATGCGCATGCGTCGGCACAAGAAGACTGCTCGCATATTGCTTGAGAATATTTACGCCGCCCGCTACGAATGCTCTGCCCGATGCGACAACATCAACGCGTGAGGGGTTAAACAGCGAACTCCAGGGATTGGGTCTCTCCAGAATTAAGTCCGAGATAATCATAGCTGACAGCGTACCATTCGTCATGCCCCAGCCGCCAAATCCGGTTGCAAGGTAGACGTGCTCTGATCGTGGGGACTTCCCTATGTATGGCATTCTATCCGCCGTGTCATAATCCTCGGTAGACCAGTAGTAATCAATGGACTTAATATCAAAACGCTCGCGGGCATACTTTTCTATACTTTTATAAAACGCTAGCGTGTTTCCACCCTGCCCGGTCTTATGGTTGCCCCCGCCGATTATAAGTAGCGGGCCATTTCCGGTTGGCTGATTACGAATGGAATGATGCTCACCGTCCATACTATAGTACAGACCCTCGGGGACCTCTTCCGCAATGCGCACACCGAGCGCATAAGCATAGTGCGGGTAGAGCCTTGAGAAGAATAAGCCTTTATCGTAAAACGGGAAGTGCGTCGCAAGAATAACATGCTTGCCCCTGATCTCGCCTTTATCGGTACTCACATAACATGGATCGCCCTCATTGATATGGAGCGCGCGCGTATTTTCAAAGATGTAGCTCCCGTTTCCCGGTATCTCTTGCGCCAGCGCCAAGAGATATTTGCGGGGGTGAAACTTTGCCTGATTTTCAAAGCGAACGGCCCCCAAAATCTCAAACGGCAAAGGGGAGGTCTCAACATATGACGCCGGCAAGCCAACCTCTTGCGCGGCCTCCACCTCTTTCTTGATGGAGCTGAGGTTCTTCTCCGATTCGGTATAGGTAAAAGCGGGTGTGCGGGCGAAGTCACAGTCGATACTCTTTGCCGTAACAAAGGATTCTATTCGATCAATGGCCGACTGGTTTGCGTCTCCGTATCTACGAACATCATCTTTACTGAAGTGGCGTAAGAGCTGCTGGTAGATGAGCGCATGGAGTGAAGTGACTTTGGCCGTGGAGTGGCCGGTTACGCTTTTTACGATCTTATTCATGTCGACAATAGCAACGGTCTGCCCAGCTTCCTTTAGCAGTGTCGCGGCAGTGATGCCGACGATACCGCCCCCGATGATCACCGTGTCGACCTCGATACCCTCCTGTAATGGGGGGAAGTCGGTATCTGGGGTTGTGTCAATCCAATAGGAGTGCGTTCCACCCGGTACAATCCACTCTTTATCGAGGTTGGTGTTCTCATCTTTATTCATTTTATCCTCAGCCCCTTTGCGCGCTTAATTACTCTGGTTATCCTTAATTTAGGTAGCAACCCTTAACACACTAAAAGTACTGGGTATTCGATACCCGAAAGCAGTCTTAGGGAAACTTATCGACTAAGCGGTTCTGGCTGGATGCATCTAAGCACGTAAAACGAGAGACTCTAGCGAACTCGTTCGATGGAAAAGAAAAGGATAGATGGATGAAAAATAGTGCCGCACCGCGCCTATCTACATCTCAGAGACATGGCGCTTCCAAAGAAAAACGGAGCACTTGGGCTTACTTTTTGCCATAGGAAACCAGCAAATAAACTAGCTGGGAGCAAGGCAATTCCGAGCACCAAACTTAAAAGCCCGTAGGCGGTACCGCGCAGCCGGCGTCTTTTACCGCCTGCGGCGTCTCGAAATCGGGCATACCTATCTCCAGGTGGATGATATCTTTGCCCTCGCGCTCCATCGCTTGGGCTCTCTCGAGGATTTCCATAACGATGAAGGGCGGCATGTCGCAAGCTTTGCGCGATATCATAATCTCTCCTATGCTGCTCGACGGTTTCCATTTATTGTCCTCTAATTATTTGCATCTGTCGACCTTTGAGCCGAGGCCCTGCGCCTAGCTCAATGTGACCGCTCTCAACACAAACATGTTCTCATCCTCTAAGTCAGCCTCAGCGAAAATTTTGCGATACTCGTCATAAAACTGCTGGTAAACGCCTATAGCTCTTAATTAAATAAGCCTTATCCCTGTTTGCCGGTCGCGAAACGGGTATAAATAAATCAGCCCCGGCGTAAGGCGATTATCTAAAGCTATTGATAGATATCAGGAATATGGGGAGGTGAGAAGGATGACAGCACTTCGCAGATGGGACCCCTGGCGGGAGCTTTCCAGGGTACAGGATGATTTGAGCAACATGTTCGAGCGCACTTTTGGGTCCGAGAGGAGAGAGCGGCTGATGCTTTCACATTGGATGCCCGATGTCGACATCTACGAGAAGGAGAACAAAATCTACGTCAGGATGGATATTCCCGAGATCGAACCCGAGAATATCGATATTTCTATTGTGGACAATACCCTGAAGATAAAAGGCGAGCGCAAGATGTCCGAGGAAGTCGAAGAGGAGAACTACTACCGGATGGAGCGCAGGTACGGCTCGTTCGAGCGCATGATAGAGCTGCCGGTTTCGGTGAAGATGGATGATATCGAGGCTACCTACAAGAACGG
>JAUXNY010000046.1 GCA_030682615.1 Candidatus Aquicultor sp.
AAACTCGGTATCGTTCCGGCCTGTTACGCAACTCAATATTATACACAAGTTTATGCACAAATTTATGCACAAGTCGGCGCTTTTACATATGCTATACAGGTTACGGCGCTCCGCGGCCTAATCGTCGAGCTTCTCCAGGCGCTTGAAGATGACGTCGATGTTGCGCAGGAAGTAATCGGTGCTGAAAAGCTCGTCGAGCTCATCGTCGGTGATGAGCTTCGCGACCTCCGCATCAGCTTTGAGCAAGCCCTTAAGCTCACCCTCGCCCCGCCACGTCGCCATAGCGTTGCGCTGGACCAACTGGTAAGCATCCTCGCGCGTTATGCCCTTGTCGACCAGAGCGAGCAAAACACGCGATGAGAAGATAAGCCCGCCCGTCATATCGAGATTCTTCCGCATGTTTTCCGGGTAGACGACGAGCCCCTCGATGAGCCATTTGAGCTTGCCGAGCATATAGTCGAGGAGCATAGTGCTGTCGGGGATGATGATGCGCTCGACCGATGAATGCGAGATATCGCGCTCATGCCAGAGCGCCACGTTTTCCAGCGCCACCAGCGCGTTTGCGCGCAAGACCCTCGCTTGGCCGGACAGGCGCTCGGCGATAATCGGGTTTCGTTTGTGCGGCATAGCCGATGAGCCCTTCTGGCCTTTGGCAAAGGGTTCCTCGACCTCGCGTGTCTCCGTCTTCTGCAGGGCGCGCACCTCGACGGCGATTTTTTCGATGGTCGCCGCGCAGATGGCGAGCGCCGTCATGTATTCGGCGTGCCGATCACGCTGGAGTACCTGGGTGGAGACGGGCGCCGGGGTGAGGCCGAGCCGCTCGCAGACGAACTCCTCGACCCACGGGTCGATGTTCGAGTAAGTGCCGACCGCGCCGGAGAGTTTCCCGACCGAGATGGCCGCTTTGGCGCGTTCGAGGCGGTTGAGGTTGCGGTGCATCTCGAACGCCCAGTTGGCGAATTTGAGGCCGAAGGTCATCGGCTCGGCCTGGATGCCGTGGGTGCGCCCGACGCATACCAGGTCTTTATACTCTAACGCCTTGGCTTTCAAAAGATTGACGATTTCGCGCACATCCTCGATGAGGATGTCGATGGCCTCTTTCATCTGGACCGCCAGGCCGGTATCGACGACGTCGGATGAGGTCAGCCCGTAGTGGACATAGCGCGACGCCGGGCCGACGTTTTCGGCGACGTTGGTCAAGAACGCTATGACGTCGTGGTGGGTCTCCGCCTCGATTACCCCGATGCGCTCGACCGAAAAAGCCGCCTTATCCTTTATCTCCCTGAGGGCGTCCTCCGGGACTATGCCCAGCTTCACATGGGCTTCGGTGGCAAGAATCTCTATCTCCAGCCATTTCTCGAACTTGTTCCTCAGCTCCCATATGGCCCTCATCCGCGGCCGTGAATATCTCTCTATCATTTACAAAACCACTCCTTTGCCACCGGCTAATCGTATGCAAACCCATTGCGGGCGTGAATGCCCGCAATGAACGAATATCTATATAATCGCTGCGCTTAGAAGAAGAGCGCGCAGCACCAGTCCTTGCTTGACGCTATCCCATGTCGACAGCGCGGAGCGCGATGTCTTTCCGGTAGTGCATACCCTCAAAACTGATCTTCTCAATCGCCGCGTATGCGCGCTCGCGCGCCTGCGCAAAATCCGCCCCCAGCGCGCTCACATTGAGCACCCTGCCCCCGGCGGTCACGATTTTGCCCTCGCTCAGCTTGGTTCCCGCATGGAAGACGGCGACTCCCTCCATCACCGATGCCTCATCGAGGCCGGTTATCTCAAAGCCGGTCTCGTAGTCGGTCGGATAACCTCCGGAAGCCAAGACTACGGTCGCGCAGACCTCGTCCTTCCATTTCAACTTGACACCGGAGATATCGCCCCCGGCGACCGCGAGCATCGGCTCGAGGATGTCGCTTTCGAGGCGCGGCAAAATCGCCTGCGTCTCCGGGTCGCCGAAGCGCGCGTTAAACTCGAGGACCCTCGGCCCGGTCTTTGTGAGCATCAAGCCCGCGTAGATAACACCCCGGTATTCGATACCCTCGGCGGACAAGCCCTCAATCATCGGCTTCAAGACCAACTCCACGATATCCTCGTAGAGTTCGGCGGTGACGATAGGGACCGGCGAGTACGAGCCCATGCCGCCGGTGTTTAAGCCCTCGTCGCCGTCGTAAGCGCGCTTGTAGTCCTGCGCCGGGACCATCGGCATCACGTTTTTTCCATCACTAAATGCAAGAACCGAAAGCTCCGGCCCCTCCATGTATTCTTCGATAACCACGCTGTCGCCCGCCGATCCGAATTGCCCCTTGAGCAGACAGCTCCTAACCGCATCCTCGGCCTCCGCCAACGTCTTCGCTATAAAGACCCCTTTGCCCGCGGCCAGACCGTCGGCCTTTACCACGTACGGGGCGTCAAGCGATGCGAGATAAGCGGCGGCTTCACCATAGTCGGTGAAGAGCTTTGCGGCGGCGGTCGGCACGCCGTATTTTTCCATGATGTCTTTGGCAAAAATCTTGCTCCCCTCGAGCTGAGCCGCTTTCGCGCTCGGCCCGAATACTTTGAGCCCACGGGCGGCGAAGACATCGGTTATCCCGGCGACCAGCGGCACCTCGGGGCCGACGACCGTCAGGCCTATCGACTGGGCTTCCGCGAAATCGGCGAGCGCATTGAAATCGGATGGGTCGATTGGAACGTCCGTCGCCTCGCGCGCGATTCCGCCGTTTCCCGGCACGCAGAAGACCTCATCCACCATCGGGCTCTGTTTTATCTTCCATACCAGGGCGTGCTCGCGCCCGCCGCTCCCAATCACCAGTACTTTCAATGCTTGCCCCCTATCGTCGATATTCGACATCGATTCAATCAATCTTCCGCATCGGTTTACGTTCTTCAGTCCTCATCACCGGTATTATTCGAAATACGCCGCACCAGAGCATGACCACAGCGATATCAACACATATTATGCGATTATGCGCGATCCGCGAATACAAAAACTTGAATGCATAAGAAGCTGGGTCATCTGGTTCGCTTACAAATTCTTGTTCGCGCGTGGAGCATGCGCATCAGAATTTCCGGTCTCAGGCGTTGTACACTCTACCAATTCTACGCAAAACCGGTTTTAGCTGCAAGAAGCATAAATCCGGGATGAGCGATTCAATCCGCCTAGAGGATGACTCTTTTCGACCGCTTGCATGATTAAAAAAAGAGTGACTTGGGGTAGAATTTTTATATGGTAGATGCGATAGTGACATTACCAATCAAAAAACGTGAGGTTGAGACTTTGAAAATAAAAGTAACGCTCGTACTGTTACCGGTAATCATGTTCACGCTGCTTCTGGCGCCGATTGCGGTGTACGCCAACACCGAGACGGTCGCTGGTACGCCGCCCAATATAGGATTCCTTGAAGACGGCAAGGTCATCGTGACCGAACCCGGTGCCACGACTCAGACGACGGTCAAGCCCCCAGCCACGAGCAGCACCAAAATCCTGCGCGACGGCACGGTGGTCTCTTCTGCCACGACCGTTCCTGCCACGACTAAACCCACCAAGACCGCCACGACCAGCAGCACATTAAAAAGCTCATCCGCGCCGGTTTCGACGACTAAGGACGCTGCCGTGACCACTCAAGGCTCAGTCGCTGCCACGACCAGCCAAAACGATACGGTTGTCGTCAAAGGAGAGCAAGTCGGCAATCCCGCTATCGCTTCCAAAGAGAACCTGCCGCTCACCGGTATGGACCTTAAACCCTACTTCGCCATCGCGATTCTGTTGATTATCATCGGCAGGGCTACCTACACAAAAGCCATCCCTCACGCCTAGCGCTTACGCAATACACAATCCACGATTTGCTTAACGCGCGCCGCAACTTATAATAAACATTAAAGGCTATGTAATATTGCCGGTTTAGTGACCGGGCGCCTCCCTTGTTAGCTATATTTCTGATATGGGAATATATCTAACGTTGACGGCTGTAAGTCCAGCCCCTAAATCGGGGTTCGATTTTCCGGATAAAAGACGGTGGCGCTCACAGGTAGCGCATAGTGCGATAATGCGCCTGCGCCGCAAGCGCGAGTCACCGCCAAACGAGAAGGATGTGTCTACGCTCTTATGGAAAATGTTGTCCGAGCGAATGAGTTCGCGGATGCGGGAGGCCGGGCTGTGACCCAGCCGGTCGCGTCGATAATCATCCCGATCCATAACGAGGAGTCATTTTTGGCCGGGGCGCTGGCGGAGCTCCAGGCCGGCTTGGCGGAGACCGGCGTAGCATACGAGCTGCTTCTGTGCGAAAACGGCAGCACCGATAAGACGCGCGAGCTGGCGTTTTCGTTGGCCGAAGAGGAGCCTCACACCCGCCTGTTGACTTCGGACTTACCGGATTACGGGGGCGCCATGAAGATGGGTGTTCTCGCCGCGAACGGGCCGCACATCATCGTCTTCGACATCGATTACTCCAGCGTGGACTTTATGAATGAGGCGCTGGCGCTGCTCGAGGATTACGATGTTGTGCTCGCCTCGAAACTCGCGCCCGATACCGAGGATAAACGGGGTCTGGCGCGCCAGACCATAACGCGGGGGTTCAGCCTAGTCCTTAAGATACTTTTCAATACAAAACTGAGCGATACGCACGGGATGAAGGCGTTCCGTCGCAAGAAAATCGAGCCGCTGGTCCTCCAAAGCCGCATGTCGAAAGACCTTTTCGATACGGAACTCATATTGCGCGCCGAGCGAAACGGCCTCAGAATAAAAGAGATACCCGTCGTCATCGAGGAGAAGCGCGCCGCCCGCTCCAGTATCCTCAAAAGGATTCCCCGAACCGTGTTCGGACTCCTTAGATTGCGCTATTATTTTACCATCGAGAGCCGGCGCAAACCCGGCAGCGCATAGAGCGCGTTTACCTAACCCCCTATCGCTCAATCGCGCGGCTATGGATATTCTGCCGGATTTAGGGGAGACTTCTGTATATAAGAAGGGGGCAATTATCGATACCTCTACGCAGAAAGATACGAAATCGAAGGCGTCGCTTTATGTCACCGTGCTAGGTTTTGCGGTCATCTACCTGACGCTGCTCTCCTTTTTCAGGCCGGAGCTAATTCTCTCGCCGACGACGACCGCGGGCGGCGACACCGGCGCGCATCATTACGTCGCCGACTACTTGATAAACCACCTATTACCACAAGGCAAGATAACGGGCTGGTCGCCAGGCTGGTATGCCGGCTTCCCTATGCTCCATTTCTATTTCCCATTCCCGTTCATGATAATCGCGCTGTTGAACCTGTTCATGCAGTACGAGGTGGCGTTCAAGCTCGGCACGATTCTCGGGGTATTTCTCTTGCCCGCAGCGACATATGGGGCCTTTCGGGTGTTGGGATTCAGGTTTCCGCTGCCCATTATGGCTGCGGCGTTCAGCCTCCCGTTCCTCTTCATGGAGAGCTACTCCATCTACGGGGCCAATATTTTAAGTACGCTAGCGGGGGAATTCGGCTACAGCCTCAGTTTCTCGCTGACGATTCTCTTCTTCGCGCTCCTCTACCGCGATGTAAAAGAGCAGCGCTTTCGAGTCTCGACCGGCGTCCTCCTCGGTATTATCACCCTTTCGCACCTGGTCACGACGATTATGATAGTCATCATGTCGACGTATTATATCTTCAGCAGGTTGAACTTGAAGCGTTTCGGCATTTTAGCCGGCGTCTTCGGGCTCGGTTTCGTCTTGAGTTCGTTTTGGGGGCTCCCTTTTTTGGCGAAACTCGATTATACGGCGCATATGCAGTGGGACCAATTGAGCGGACTCAATGAACTTATCCCGGAACCGCTGCGCCTCTTCTTCCCGCTGACCGTAATCGGGGTCGTCGGAGCCCTCGCCAAACGCGATGAGCGCGTCTACTTTCTACTCTGGAGCCTCGTCGTCTCGGCGTCGCTCTTCTTCCTGCTCCCGCCGGGCCGCATCTGGAACGGCCGGCTGCTCCCGTTCTTCTATTTCTTCTCGTTCGTCTGGGCTGCCTACGGGCTCTGGTTCCTGCGCAAGGTCATCGCCCAGCTTCTATATGATTATGTCCTCATACCTAAACGCCACTCCGACTACATACTCGGCGTGCTCGCCGCCGCAATCGCCGTGGTCGCGGTATTCGGCGTCGGCAACAGGGTCGCCGACGACTGGATAAAGTGGAACTACTCCGGCTTTGAAGGAAAAGCGCAGTGGGCGAGCTACAACGAGATAAACGAATATATCAAAGGACTGCCTCCGGGCCGGGTGATGATAGAGCACGCCAATGCCATAGACAAATTCGGCACCCCGCGCGCTTTCGAACTCTTGCCCTATTTCGCGAACCACCCGACGATGGAGGGAACGCTCATGGAGGCCTCCCTTACAGCGCCTTTTCACTTCGTCAACCAGTCCGAACTCTCCAAGGAGCCGAGCCACGCGATTCTAGGCGTTAAATACCCGCCGCTCAACGTGGCCGATGGCATCAGGCACCTTAAGCTCTACAACATCCCCTATTTTCTGGCGTTATCAGACGAGGTCAAAAGCGAAGCCGACATCAACCCCGACCTCGAACTTTTAAAGAGATTCAAAGTAAAAGGCACCGATATGGAGTTCGCCCTCTACGAAACCGAGACCGAGGGGTATGTGACGATTCCCGAATACGAACCGCTCCTGGCGGAGACGCCCAACTGGCGCCAGACCGCACTCGACTGGTACGCGCAACCTCAATTGCTGGAGACGCCGCTTATCGAGCTAGGCCACGCCAAAGAACTTAAGGGCAAGTATAAAATGGTCGGAGCCGCGACGGACAAGATGGTAAGCAAACGCATTGATACCGATGGGCGGGTAAGCAATGTGAGAATCAAAGACGACGAGCTTACCTTCTCGACGACCGCCATCGGCGTACCCCATTGGATAAAGATCTCATACTTTCCGAACTGGAAGGTGACCGGCGCCGACGGGCCATACCTGGCGTCGCCCTCCCTGATGATGGTGATTCCAAAGCAAAAAGATGTGCGCCTCTATTACGGAAGCACCTTCATCGACGTCTTCGCGGC
>JAUXNY010000048.1 GCA_030682615.1 Candidatus Aquicultor sp.
TTGAGCATTCTGGCCATTGCGCTGGCGATGGTTCTTATCCTGGTCATCGATGGGTTTGCGGCCGGGATGTTTGAGCAGGTAACAACCTACTACTACAATATCGGGACGGACGTTATGGTCGTGCAGAGCGGGGTCGAGGGGGTATTGACGTCGATGTCCTCGCTGCCGGGTTCGCTCAGAGATGAGCTGGGCGATATAAAAGACGTCGACGAGGTGCACGAAATCATATCGATTCCGACGATTTTCCTGCGCGGAGGAGAAAAAACACCCATAAATCTAATCGGGTACCACCCGGGTGAGATAGGAGGCCCATGGCGTCTTGCGGAGGGGCGGGGCGTGCGAAACGGCGACGAAGTCGTTCTTGATCTCGCTTTGGCCGGGCAGAACGAAATAAAAGTTGGAGACAGTGTGAGCATAATGGGGCGGGATTTCAAGGTTAGCGGCCTCTCGCTGGAAACGGCATCGTGGATGTCGCCGCTTGTCTTTGTCGGTGAAGAAGCCGCAGCCGACATGTTGCAGGCCGGCGATATAGTGAGTGTGTTTCTTGTGACAGTAAAGCCGCGAACTAGCGTTAACAATATCGAAAAAGAGATAGAAGACCGGTTGCCGCAAGCAGATGTCTTTACCACTGACCAGATGGCTCGGAAAGAGAGGAGTGTGTTCGAGGGTCTGCTGGGAAACGTGTTTACGCTGATAACGACCGTTGCCTTTGGCGTCGGCATACTTGTCGTGGGCCTGACCGTATATACTTCTATAATCGAGCGAATATCCGATTACGGGATTCTTAAATCAATCGGCGCGAGCAATGCAAGCCTCTACGTAACGGTTCTTATCCAGTCGGCGATAATAACCGTGCTTGGCTTCGCGGTCGGCGCGTTTTTGTCGGTGTATGTCGGTAGGGCGATTGAGGCACTATTACCCCAGTTCACAGTGGTGATTGGCGTGTCCACGATGATAAGAGGTGCGGTAGCCGCCGTCATCATGGCCGCGGTCGCGGCCTACACGCCGGTGCGAAGAATCGCCTCCATCGACCCCAGCTTAGTCTTTCGAGGTTGATAGATGATCAGGTTTGCGTGGAAGAGCCTATGGCTGGAGAAGACTAGATTGGCACTGAGCACAGGCGGTATCGCCCTGGCCATACTCGTGATTCTCCTTATCGAGGGTGTTTTTGCCGGGGTCGAGGAGCAGGCCACGGCTTACATAGACAAAGGTAAGGCCGATCTCTTTGTTATGCAGGAAGGGGTGGCAAACCTGCACATGGCAAGCTCGTTTTTGCCCCCGGCAATCGAAAACGGTATCAACGATATCGAAGGCGTAAAGAAGGCTGTCGGCATCACGTACTCAAATACCACGGCCGAGATAGGAGGGAACCGGATATTCTCCTACGTAATCGGTTTTGACCCCCAAGAGACCATCGGAGGCCCCTGGAAGAAGGTCAAAGGCACTCAAGACATAAGCCCTGATGAGGTTGTGTTGGATAAGATAATAGCGGCTCAGAACGGGGTCGGTCTGGGCGATGAGATAAAGGTCATGGGCCGATCTTTTAAGATAGCCGGGCTGTCGCAGGACACATTTAGTATCGTCAGCAGCATCACGTTCTTAAGAAAAGCAACGGTCGCTGAGCTAAACCAGAGACCGAATAGTATAAATTATGTTCTCGTGGAGACCGAGGCGGGTTCAGACCCCAGGTCTGTGGCGCGAAGGATCGAGAAGAGGTTTAAAGTAAACGCCATGACGCAAGAGGAATTCTCACAGAGCGACCGCCTCATGATACGAAAGATGGGGATCGATATTATCCTGGCCATGTCGTTTATAAGCCTGGTCATAGGGTTGGCCGTCATCGGCATGACGCTTTACACGGCGACGTTAGACAGGTTCAGGGATTACGGCGTACTGAAGGCCGTCGGGGCGAGCCGCTTTCAGCTCTACACGACAGTCGCTGTGCAGTCTTTGGTAACCGCCCTCTTGGGCTTTGTGGCGGGACTTCTCTTAGCATATCTCAGTAAGTTTGCCGTCACCGCGATATTTCCTGAACTGCTGATAGTATTGCCAATACGAGCGGTTATCGAGGCATTTGTCGCTATCCTTATCATAAGTGTTTTGGCGACTATAATCCCTGTACGGCTAATAGAAGCCGTCGATCCCATGGTCGTCTTTGAGGGGGCGTGATCATTGCAGAACGAAAAAACAGCCGTACCGGTACTTGAGCTTAAAGAAGTGACAAAGACTTACGGGACAGGCAGGGCGGCGGTCAAAGCCGTCGAAGGGGTGAGCCTTAGTATTGCCGCCGGCGAAGTGGTCGTCATCATGGGGCCTTCCGGCAGCGGTAAGACTACTATGCTCTCGATAAGCGGCGCGCTCTTAAGCCCGACTTCCGGTAGCATATGGGTTGCCGGTCAAGAGATAAATCGCCTCGGTACCCGGGAGCTTTCCAAAACGAGGTTAAGACATATCGGTTTTGTGTTTCAGTCGTTTAACCTGCTTCCCTCGCTCACGGCCATCGAGAATGTGATGGTCCCTATGACTTTAGCCAGAGTCCCAAAACGGGAAGCTCGGAAGCGCGCAGAGAATCTATTGAGTGAGCTGGGCTTAGGGGAAAGACTGACGCATTATCCAAGCGAACTTTCAGGCGGCGAGAAGCAAAGGGTCGCTGTTGGTCGTTCAGTCGCCAACAAGCCGCAGCTAATACTGGCGGATGAACCAACGGGAAATCTCGATTCAAGAAGCGGTCACTTTGTGGCTGAGCTATTGAGAAATATCGCGAAAGAACAGGGGAAAGGCATAGTCATCGTCAGTCACGATATGAGAATCGTAGATATCGCGGATAGGGTTCTGTGGCTCGAGGACGGAAAGCTGAGAGAGGAGACAGGGGACTCGTTCGCGACCGATCCGGTCTGCAAGATGCGTGTCCAGATAGCGGACGCGGCCGGGTTCCATGATTATAAAAATGAGCGTTACTACTTCGACTCGCTCAAATGCTTAAAGCAGTTCAGCGAGGAGCCCGAGAAGTATCTAAAAGGCGGGCCGGTTGAATCGGGCATGTAGAGTCGTCGAGTGCGACCCCATGACTACCTGGGTGATATCCTGAATAATATTGGCACAACAGTCTACAACAACTGGCATTTTCAAGAAAAGGTGATATAATAATATCCGCAATCGGGATGTAGCGCAGTTTGGCAGCGCGCCACGTTCGGGACGTGGAGGCCGGAGGTTCAAATCCTCTCATCCCGACCCATTAAAGGTTTACGAAAATGCATTTCGTAAACCTTTTTTGTTGTCCAAGCGCCATGCGCTTGCCAGTAGCGGTTGACGAGGAAACAAGGGAAAAAACGTGCCTGGTTCGAAAGCGCTTGCGACCACTCAAGCATTATACTTACCCTCTTCTTCCAGCAACTGGTCGACAAGGTGATCGACGATTCTTCGGTCGCGTTTGCTCAGATCTTTTATGCGTGAGGTGAGGGTGGTTATCTCCGACTCTTCTTTGGAGGCCGCCAATAGCCCGGCTTCTTTGAGTAGCTGTTCCGAAGTCGTACCGAGCGCGCCCGCGATTTTATCGAGGGTCGTTAGTTTGGGAGTCCGGTCCTTTATCTCTATATCGGCGATGGTGCCGCTCGAGACCCCGGCCTTTGCCGCTAGGTCTTCTTGCGATACGCCTCGCCTGGTTCTGGTTCTTTTGATAACTTTTCCGACACCCATATAGTCATTATAGTGGTTGTCTCCTCAATTTTTTAAGAAATTCTAAAGATGACCTTGATTATTTGAGGGGCTTACTATATATTGAATATGGTGAGGGTAGGCCGATGATACTTATAGTAAACACTAAGAGCCTCATAGAGATACGAATCCGCAAAGGATTAAACCAAACGGAATTGGCGGCAAGAGCAGGCATTACCGGCGGTTTTATGTCGCAAATCGAGAGAGGACTTTATAGGCCGGGTCCGCGTGTGGCGCACCGTATCGCGGAGGTTTTGGAGGTCGGCTTTGACGAGATATTCTCGCTTGCAGACCCTCAAAAAAATAAGGACAGTCGATAATTAATCGGCCGCCACAAAGGGATTGAGTAAAAAGCCTCTACACATCGAGGAGTGGTCACCGGGTGGGGTTCATAAACAGCGGTATGGTAAACGTCGCTATCTCAGCGTTCAATCGATTTATGCGCAGTGCCTCATCGATCTTTACGATGGGCGAGCGGATGTTCTTGCGGCAAAAGATGCGCGAGACGCGGATCCGTGATGAGGTGATAGTGAGTATCTTAATGCGACGTCAAATCGAACTCATCGAGGAACTGACGATGGCGGTGAGACAGAGGGAGCGCGACCAGACGAAAATCGATGCCATACTAGCCGAGTTTCTCGATATCGCGGAAAAAAGAGATGAACTGGCGAACAAGGGGCGAGCGGGGGCTTAAAATTACACCCTAGCCCGCGAATTCTTATGGACACATCCGTGGAAGGTTACTTTTCCGGCTGGGAGCCA
>JAUXNY010000049.1 GCA_030682615.1 Candidatus Aquicultor sp.
GCGGCAATCGAGGCCGCGCGCGCCGGCGAACACGGCAAAGGTTTTGCGGTAGTCGCCGATGAGGTGCGAAAGCTGGCAGAGCGTTCAGCGAGAGCCACCGGGGAGATAGCAAAACTTATAAAAGGAATCCAAGACGAAACGCTCGAGGCGGTAGCCGCCATGGAACAGGGCACACAAGAGGTCGCATCCGGGACCGAACTTGCCCACAACGCCGGCGAAGCCATTGAAGAGATGATGGTGTCCATCAATAGAGTCGTTACGGAAATCGCCGGGGTTTCTACAGCAGCCGAACAAATATCGACATCGTCAGAGAAAATAGCTTCTGCGATGGATCAGATAGCGACAATCACCGAAGAGAATTCAGCTATAACACAAGAGGTTGCGGCATCTTCGGGTCAAGTCGAAACAGTCGTAGAAACGATTTCACAATCGACCGCCCACTCCGCCGCATCGGCTTCGGAGATCTCTGCGTCCACGCAGGAACAGACAGCTTCAGTCGAAGAGATTGCGGCATCGGCCATCGAAGTCTCGAACATGGCGGATGAGTTAAGTGGATTGGTCGAAAAGTTCAAGATAGCTTAAAGCGGATTAGTGGGAGGTTTCACCGTGAGCGAGGAGCAGACGTTCGAACAAGAACAGCTCGTTGTTTTTGAGGTAGGCGATGAATCGTTCGGTATCGATATATCGCTAGTGCAGGAGATAATCAGGCTTCAGCCGATAACCGAGGTGCCGCGAGCGCCGATGTATGTCAAAGGCGTTATTAACCTCAGGGGTAAGGTCATACCCGTTATCGATGTGCGCGAGAGGTTCAGTATCGGCATGAGCGAAGAGACAAAGGCAACGCGAATCGTCGTCGTCGATGTTCTCGGCAATATCGTCGGTATGATCGTCGATGCGGTAAGCGAGGTTTTGCGTTTAGCAACAGATTCAATCGAGCCACCGTCAAACATTGTCGGCAGCGTCGGCTCACAGTATCTAAGGGGAATAGGCAAACTCGAGGACAAGCTGATCATACTATTAGATTTAGACAAGCTTCTCGTCGAGATGGGCGCGAATTTGGTAGGGATGGCTGAAATCGCCTAACTCAAAGAAGCTCAGCAGCTATTGATGTTTGCGATATCGAGGTTTATTCTCAGCGCTTTGATCGACAAAAAGGCGCCATTTATGGATAGAAGCATGATTCCCATAAAAATAAAGCAATAATGCATATTGTTGCAGCACACCGGTTATACGGAAAGATTTCAACAGCAAAGGTTTGCTATAAATGCGGGAGTAGATATGGACCTAGTATTTGACGCCACACCTGATGACTTAAGCGTATTTTTACAGGAAGCGGATGAGCTGATGCAACAGCTCGACGAGAACGTTCTTCGCCTTGAGAAAGAAGGTCAAAACCCTGAGATAATCCAGGAGATCTTTCGTGCAGCGCACACCCTGAAAGGCTCATCCGGCATGTTGGGACATGAGCGCATGGCCGAGCTGACGCACTCGCTGGAATCGCTCTTCGATAAACTCCGTAAAGATGAGCTGAGCGTGACCACCGAACTCATCGATGTTTTTCTCGATTGCCTGGATGCCCTCAAGATATTAAAGGAAGAGTGTATTACCTTTAAGGCAAGCGACATAGACATAAAGACCCTTATTATACAGATAGACGGGTTTGCTTCCGGGACTCCTGTCGAAGTGGGCGAAACCGGCGGCCCTGTTTCAATTGTTTTAGAAGACCACGAGCACAATGTTATCAATATGGCCGAGGTTAAGGGTTCAACCGCTTTTTCAATCAGAATCAAAGTCGCGGATGATTGCATGATGTCGTCGGTAAGGTTCTACCAAGTGATCGAAGAGTTTCAGCCTATTGGGGAGATAATAAAGACAAGCCCCAGCATGGATGTGATAGAGAGTGGCGAATGTGGTTCCGAGTTGGTCCTAATTCTTGTGACCGACGAAGATCAAAGCCGTCTCGAAAGCATCGTCAAAGCTGTATCCGAGCTTTCCGAGCATTCAGTAGATGTTTACAGTATTTCATCAGATCATGCCGAAGACGAACCTCAAAAAGTGGAAGAGACAGTCGCAGTTCCCGGGGACAAGAGGATGCAGGACCTTGGACCCGAGGCTCGCGGCAAGAGCGCACAGGAGTTGCAGCAGATGCGTACGGCCGCTGCGGTCAAGACCGTCCGTGTCGATGTCGAGCGTCTGGACCATCTCATGAATCTCGTCGGTGAGTTGGTCATCGGCAAGACCCGTCTCCAGCAAATCGGGAGCGATTTAGCGAATAGTTATCATGTGGGAGATTTGACCTCAACGCTCAACGAAGTGACAGCGCATGTCGGGCAAATCACGAACGAACTCCAAGAAGAAGTCATGCGCGCGCGCATGCTTCCCATAGAGCAGGTATTCAACAAGTTTCCGCGACTGGTACGTGATTTGGCGCGTACCGCGGGTAAGACCATCAATTTTGTCGTAGAGGGCAAAGAGACCGAGATAGACCGGTCTGTCCTTGAAGAGATAGGGGATCCGCTCGTACATATTTTGAGAAACGCAATCGACCATGGCGTTGAAACACCGGATGACCGGAAAAAAGCCGGTAAAGCGCCCGAAGGAAGCGTATTTTTGGGCGCGCGGCATGAGGAGAACCATATCGTCGTAGAGGTGTCGGACGATGGTCACGGTATGGACGTTCAAAAGATTAAAGATAAAGCTATACGCAAAGGGTTTTTGACACAGGAAGCCGGCGATCAAATGAGCGATCGTGAAATCCTCGACCTTATCTTTCTGTCAGGATTTAGTACAGCCGACAAAGTATCCGAGATATCGGGTCGCGGTGTCGGCATGGATGTGGTTCGAAACAATATCAAGAAGATCAACGGTACCGTGGAGATCATATCCGAACTCGGTGTCGGAACAAGATTCGTTATAAAATTGCCGCTCACGCTTGTGATAGTCGAAGCATTGACCGTCGTTGTCGGTGACAGGATATATGCTGTCCCTCTTAACACAATAAAAGAGGTTTTAAGGCTAGAGGATGGCCACATCAAGATGGTCGACAAAAAAGAGACCATGTTGCTTCGCGGCAGCGTATTGTCGCTGCTAAGGTTGAGCGAGCTCTTCAGCCATACCTCGGCCGCGGATCGCGGCAGCGAAGACGAGCTCCATGTCGTCGTGGTCGGCTACGGGGAAAATCGTATCGGTCTCATCGTAGATCGTTTGCTGAGCAAGATGGAGATAATGATAAAAGCGCTCGGGGATTACCTGGGACTCGTTGATGGGATTTCAGGAGCAACGGTCTTGGGAGATGGGCGGGTTGCTCTGGTCATCGACCCAGTAAGTTTGATTGTCAAGTTTGATGCGGGGAAGAAGCTAAACGCGCAGCCGGTCTCCAAAGGCAAAAAATCAACGAGCAAGAAGATTGCATAGCAGGCCGGCCTTTTGCGATTAGGTTTAACAGGGAGAGATAATTGTGTCCAAGATGATAGGGAGCCTCACGCCAAAGCAAAAGGAATTACTGGAGCGCATACTTAAGCTAAGTGCTGACAGCTCGGCTGTAGCTCTAAGCGAGATGACCGACAAGGCCATATTTTTGAAGTCTCCCGAGATTGATGTGGTGCCGCTCGGAGATGTACCTGCGATAGCCGGAGGAAACGATAATCCAGCAGTCAGCGTGTGCCTCTTGCTCCTTGGCGAAGCCCGTGGGAGTATTCTTCTTCTGTTCCCGGGAAGAAGCGCTTTCAAACTTGCCGACCTGGTTCTACAGGAAGACTCCGGGGACACTGAGGAACTCAGCGAGATGGCCGTCTCCGTGCTTGGAGAGGTCGGGAACCTGGTTAGCGCGTATTTTCTAAGCACTCTCTCCGATTATACCGGTTTAAGCATACAACCATCGGCACCGATGATAGTTCACGATATGGTCGAAGCCATAGTAAGCTCCGCGATGCTGATTCTTGAAGAAGCGCCAGACGAGATTCTATATATAGAGACGAATATCGCCGACGAAAGCAATACCATCCAGGGCTATATGATGCTCTTTACCGATGAAGCAACGCTCCATTCGATTCTACATTCAATAGAGGCGAGGTAGCAAATGGCTGAGAGTTTAATAAACATCGGAATAGGCGACTTCGAGGTATCCAGAAATCGCAGTACCGCGATCATCACACGAGGACTCGGTTCGTGCGTAGCGGTTTGCCTATACGATAAAGTCGCGAAAGTAGCCGGGATGGCGCACATCATGCTCCCCGTCGACAACGGCAGGGACGAACTATTGAACGCGAGATTTGCCGATACAGGCGTCCCCCGATTATTTGAGGCGATGATAAAGAATGGCGCGGAGCCCGGACGTATCACCGTTAAGATAGCCGGAGGCGCTCGAATGTTTAAGATGCCGGGTGGCAGCAGTTTGCTCGAAATCGGTGAGCGAAATGTCGAAGCCATCACAGCGGTTCTCAGTGAGCTTAAGCTCAAACTTGTTGCTGCCGATACTGGAAAGGATTATGGAAGGACTGTTGAATTCTCGGTTGCAAGTGGTGAACTAATGGTTAAAGCAATAGGTCGTAGCGTGACCGTAATTTAGGAGGCGTGAGAATGGGAAAGAATGTTTTAGTCGTTGACGATGCCGCTTTCATGAGAATGAAGATCGTCAAGCTTCTCACAGATAACGGGTACAGCGTCACGGGTGAGGCTGGCAACGGTGAGGAAGCGGTTATGAAATACCAGCAACTCAAACCTGATCTTGTGATCATGGATATTACTATGCCCGTCATGGATGGTATCGAGGCGATCACTGAAATCAAGAAGCTGGACGATAGCGCAAAAGTAATCGTTTGCAGCGCGATGGGGCAGCAAGGCATGGTCATCCAGGCCATCAAATCTGGAGCAAAAGATTATGTGTTAAAGCCTTTCCAGCCGGACAGGGTTCTCGAAGCTATTAAAAAGCAAATCGGTTAGTTTTGAGTTCGGAGAGTGAAAAATTGCCGCAAGTAAAAGTTCTCGTCGTCGATGACTCCTTTTTTATAAGAAAACGCCTAGTTGAAATGTTGAACTCCGACCCAGGGATCAACGTTGTCGATACCGCCGAAAATGGCCTAGAAGCAATCGAAAAGATTGCAAGGCTTAGGCCTGATGTTGTCACGCTAGACATAGAAATGCCCATTATGGATGGGCTGACCGCGCTTACACGAATAATGAAGGAAAACCCGACCCCGGTCATTATGGTAAGCACGCTAACGGAAGCCGGATCTGAAGCGGCTTTGACTGCTCTGATGAGGGGTGCGGTAGATTTCATACATAAACCAACGAGTTTTGGGGACACCAAGCTCTATAACATCAAGGAAGAAATTGTCGCTAAGGTCAAAATAGCGTCGCGCGCGCGTTTGAGGCTTGTGCAAAGTACGCAACCAAGAACGATTGGAACAACTGATGTTGTCGTCGGGTCTGGTAAACACAGCAATAAGCTTGTCCTCATCGGTTCTTCAACAGGTGGCCCTAGGGCTCTCTTGGAGGTCTTGCCACGACTACCGAAAAATTTTCCCGCGCCAATTGCGATAGTACAACATATGCCGCCCGGTCCGTTCATAAAATCAATCTCAAAAAGGCTCGAAGCCGACTCGGAGATCAATGTGAATGAGGCTGGTAATGGTGATAGATTAGAGCCGGGTCGCGCCCTGATAGCACCCGGCGGCTATCATATGCTTATAGAGCAGGGGCAGGTTGTGAAGCTGAATCATGGGCCTTCTGTCAACTCAGTAAGGCCTTCGGTCGATGTCATGATGAGTTCAGCCGCCGCAGTCTATGGCTCAAATATAATAGGAGTGATTCTTACAGGCATGGGGCACGATGGTGCAGACGGTATGGCTCTTATCAAAAAAAAGGGCGGGCGCACCATCGCCGAAGATGAATCGACGTGTGTCGTTTACGGCATGTCGCGGTCTGTAATCGAAAACGGTGATGCCGACAGGGCTGTTCCCATAGAGCGGATAGCAAGCGAGATAGTTAATATGCTTTAGGAAAGAGGTAGCGGTGGTGGAGTTTGACGACAGTCCGGAGTATTCATATTTTGTTAGCAAGATAAAGAGTTTAAGTAATATCGATTTGAGTAACTACAAGCCTTGGCAGATACAGCGAAGGCTCGCTTTTATCATGGACCAAGCCGGTAAGCATAATTACAGGGAATTCGCGGATATGCTCGCAGCTGACAAGCAGAAGCTAAATGAGTTTGTTGATTGGGTGACGATTAATGTATCTGAGTTCTATCGTGACCAGCTGAAGTTCAAAGAACTTCAAGATGTTATACTGCCTGAGCTGCTAGGTCATAAGAAAGAGTTGCGAATCTGGAGCGCAGGTTGTTCGAACGGGTCTGAGCCCTACACTCTCACGCTTATTCTTGAAGAACTGATGCCGGGAAAACGACACACAATAATGGGCACCGACCTTGACGAAAGAATCCTACAGAAAGCCAGGGTCGGGTGTTATGAAGAGCGTGATATACGAAATGTCCCGAAACATCTTGTCAATAGATTTTTCAAGAGCGACGGTGGCCAAGCATACTTGAGCGATGAGATAAAGAAGCGTGTCGAGTTCAAGAAACATGACCTGCTAAATGACAAATACGAGAATGACTTCGACCTAATACTCTGTCGCAATGTAGTGATTTATTTCACCTCTGAAGCTAAAGACCAGATATATCGGAATTTTAGGGAGTCGCTGGCTGAGCAGGGTGTTCTTTTCGTTGGAGGCGCCGAGAGTATTTTGAATGCGAAGAGCCTGGGTCTACAGGTTTCGCGTCCGTTCTTTTATGGGAAGCTGCCTGATGACGGAGGATTGCATGTCAAAAGAGTTAGCTAAAAAAATACGGAGCGCAATAGACGAGATACCGCGGTTTTCGATGGTTGCCGATAAGGCTATGGTCGGCTTAAGAGAGCAGGCATTGAGCGGGGAGTCTTTGAAGGCTCTCGGCATGCATGATGCGAGGTTCGCTCAACAGATACTCCAAATGACTAAATATGCAGCGTTTGGTTTTGGGGGTCCTGGAATGATGCCCCAAGGGTCGGCGGTTCTTGAGGACAAGGACGTGCTCCGCGGAGTCATGCTGGCCTTTTCTTTACAGGACTTTATAAGCGGTGAACTTAAATCCTATGGTCAAATTGCCGGAGAACTCTGGGAGCACTCCATAAATTGCGGTCTTTCGGCCTGGATGATAGCGACGAAGACGAATTTCAACGACTTAGAACAAGCGTTTGTGGCGGGCATGATGCACGATATCGGCAAAATAGTGCTCGACAAATTTTTATGTGAAGAAAGACTTATGTTTGTCGATACTATTACAGACGATGCGCTAACCCCGGCAGAGGCGGAGAAAGCCTTGCTTGGGATAGATCATGCGGAAGCCGGAGCCCTCCTAGCGGAGAAATGGCACTTTGATGATGCCGTCGTAGAAGCCATAAGGTGGCATCACGAGCCGGAAAAAGCCAGTGACGGATCAGACCTAACGGTCTTCGTCCACCTGGCTGATTGCATGTGTATGAGTCTCGGGCTCGCTCTACAAGATGATGGTCTCGTTAGCTTATTAGCAGGCAATATACCGTCGTTGGATTAGTTTGGCGGCATATTGAAAGCCGAGCGCGAAGCTGAAAGCTTTCAATCGAAAGGGAACACAGCTTTCGACATCGGCGATAAATGGAGGATATGATGGGGCAGGAAGTCGCACAAAAAATCTTAAAAGAAATAAGGGACTTACCACCGTTCTCAGCGATTGCAAATCGCGCGCTTAAGCTAACTAATGATCCCAGGGCATCGGCGGTTGATATCAGTCGCGTTATATCGTATGACCCTGCGTTTACAGCGCGCGTGCTGCGCATGGCTAACTCAGCTTACTATGGGTTTGCCCGCAAAGTCACGACTGTAAGCGAGGCTATAGTCATTCTCGGCTACGAGACGCTCAAGAGCGTTGTTCTAGCGCTTACCCTCCAGAAATTCTATGACAACGAAGTCCGTGGATACGGGCTTGAAAAAGGCGATATGTGGAAACACTCGGTTGGTTGTGCGCTTGCCTCGCGCTTACTTGCGACTCAGATAAAATATCCGGCCGTCGAAGAGGCATTTGTCGCCGGCTTGCTTCATGACGTCGGCAAAGTCATCCTTAACGAGTATGTAAGAGATGAAATAGACGAGATAATAGAGCTAGCCGGCAGTCAAGGACTCTCCTTCGCCGAAGCCGAAAAACGTGTGCTAGGCTTCGACCATCAGGATATTGGCTCCAAAGTTGCCGAGAAGTGGAATTTCAACGACACAATAGTTGAGGCCATCCGTTGCCACCACCGACCGGAAAGGGCCAAGAAAGAGCCCGAGCTTACAGCAATTGTCCATGTGGCGGATTTCATTTGCCTCAGCTTGGGTCTTGGAATAGGAAACGATGGCATGCTCTATCCGCTTAAAAAGGAAGCACTGGAGATTTTGAAATTAGATGAGCCGGAGATAGACAACCTGATTTATTCCGCTTATAGCATTGCTGAAGAGATAGAAAAGATTCTGGCATAAAGCTCAGCCGGGATTTAGACGACATTATAGTTGGAAGGGACGGTAGAGATGCTCAAAGCTGAATTTGTAAACCCGTTTCTCGAAGCCGCTTGCGAAGTCTTTGAGACCGAAACGGGTGCCGAACTGCAAAAAGGACCGATTTCCGTTCAGAAGTCATCGTTAACCTCTCAGGAAGTTAGCGTACTTCTTGGTATAACGGGCGAAATCCACGGTCAGGTAATATACGGTATTTCGTCCAAGGCCGCGAAGAAGATCGCCGGCGCGATGATCGGTCGCAAGGTCCCCTTACTCGACGAGCTTGCGCAAAGTGCGATTAGCGAATTGGGGAATATGATTACGGGGTTGGCGACAGTCAAGTTTGGCGAGTCTTACGCAAGCCTGGCCATTACGCCACCGACGCTTATTATAGGTCAGAAAGTTCTCATATCCACGATAGATATCCAGCGGCTCTACGTCGTTCTTATGAGCGAGTATGGAGATATCGAGGTAAGCATAGCGCTCAAAGAGCGTGTTAATGCGGAAGATCTTCTGGCTTCTAAGAGGGCGGCCAGCTAGACATCTAGGGGCCAATAACAGCGAAAGGAGGTGTGAGATGATAAGAGGATTATACACATCGGCAACGGGGATGCTTGCCCTTATGAACAAGCAGGATGTTATCTCTAACAACCTGGCCAATATCAACACAACCGGATTTAAACGAGATTATGCATCGATAACTTCGTTTCCGGATGCATTGGTGTACGCGTCCGAGAAAAGCGTTGGCACGCAGGCTGCCCAGACTCCTATCGGCTGGCTAAGCACCGGGGTTGGCATCGGGCAAACCGGCTTCATAAATACGGATGCCCCATTGCGTCATACCGGAAGTATGCTTGACGTCGCGCTGTCCGGCAACGGGTTGTTTGCCGTTGGGACTCAAGCAGGTGAAAGATATACGAGAAATGGAAGCTTCGGAATCGACGGCCTGAGCAGATTGGTCGACCAGGATGGAAATCTTGTGTTGGGCGAAAACGGAGCCATAGCGATCAATGGTGATGAGGTCTTTATCGATGAGACAGGAAATATCTATGTCGACGATACCTTTATCGACAAGCTAAAGATTCGGCATTTCGAAGCCGATGAGCTAGAGAAGGCCGGAAGCAATTTGTTTATTTCGCAAAGCGAAGGCAAGGCTTCCGAGGCTCGAGTCAGGCAAAAGTATTTGGAAGGCTCGAATGTCGACGTTACGATTGAGATGGTCGACATGATCACGACGGTAAGGTCTTTTGAGGCCAACCAGAAGATATTGAAGAGCCAGGACGAAATCTTGGGTAGAGCAGTGAATGATGTTGGTAGATTAGCGTAAGAGGCTGGACCGGAAACGGAGGTCTCCCCAGAACCGCCGATTGATAGAGGCGGGTCAAACCCCAACATCCCTTAACTCACATTCTCTATGCCTACCCTACGTCCGAAATTACACGGATATGGCAAGAAGGAGGGTAGCATGATTGGAGCATTATGGACGTCGGCGTCAGGCCTGCTTTCGCAAAGAGCGGCGGTGGACGCAATCTCAAATAATGTCGCGAATGTTAGCACGACCGGCTTCAAACGCAGTATCACACAGTTCCAGGATCTCAGCTATAGGCAGGCTAATGCCTTAGGAGAGTTTGAGCCCGATAATTCAAGCAGGACGGGAATATCGATTGGCACGGGGGTTAGGGTCGCATCGACCCAGAGAATATTTAATCAAGGCAGGCTTGAGGCGACCGACAACCCATATGATGTCGCTATCGACGGAGCAGGATTTTTCCGGGTTCAACTTCCAGACGGAACCCCTGCCTATACGAGAGACGGCAGTTTTAACGCTGACTCTACCGGGAAGCTCACTACGCCGCAGGGATATACGTTGGATCCTGCAATAACCTTACCTGAAGGGGCAACCGACCTTAATATACTTCCGAACGGTCAGGTTCGGGTTGTTGATGTCGAGACCGGAGAGCTTCGCGAGGTCGGCACTATAACACTCTTCAAGGTAGATAACCCAAATGGCCTGCTGGCGGTTGGAGAAAACGTTTTCGTTCCGACTGCAGCCAGCGGCAATGTTGTCGAAGAGATACCTGAGAGCAAGGGTATGGGGCGGTTGACCCAAGGCTTTGTCGAGGGCTCGAACGTGGAACTTGCCGATGAGATGACCCAGTTGGTCATCGCGCAACGCGCGTATGAGGTAAATTCACGTGCCCTCAAGACGGCCGAAGAGATGCTGATGATAGCTACTAATATCAGGGCATAGCCAATGTCGTTGAAGGGTTGAGCGGTTGGTTTCACCCGCGTTTGCGTAATTGTCGAGACGGTTTTGCTGGAATGCTGGAGAAAGCGGCAGAACCTGACGATAACTATGAGCAAGTGGGGTGAATAGTATGAAGATCTCGAATGAGCAAGTCAAACAGGTTTTAGACAAGTATGTGCGGCAGGTCGAAAACAAAGCGTCTGACCGGGCAAAAGGCTCGGAGCAGAAAACGGAAAAGCTCCGTCACAACGTGGATTCTGTCACCATAACGGCTCGCGGGGAAGAGGCTAATAAAGCAAGAGAAGCTTACCGTAAGCTCCCTGAAGTGAGAAAAGACCTGGTTGATGAGGTAAAAAACAAAATCAAGTCTGGTGATTACGAAATAACCAGCAAAGAAGTGGCAGATAAGATAGTCCATCGAATGATTGTCGATAAGATGGTCTAGACTACACCAAGGGTGAGAAAATTGAAGATCGATGATGTTGCTCTAGTCGATGTACTAAGATGCGAGAGAGAATCGTACCAGGACTTGCTTGGATTAGCCAAGAAAGAACAAGAACTAATCATAAGACGAGATACAGAAGAGCTTTCAGAGGTTTTAGAGGCGATAGAGCGGCTCATCGAAAAGGTGCGCAACCTTGAAGGACAACGTTTTGCTCTGTTGGGCGCGGATATTGACAGGCATTCGCCCCAGTCAGCCCAGACCATTTCGTCCGTTTTGACAAGTTTGAACGGCGCTTCCGCCGTCGAAGCTTGTCAGCTCAGAGACGAGATCCTCCAAATCATCGACGAGCTTAGTGAGACAAACAAAACCAATGCCGAGCTGGTTAATAGAAGTATAGGCTACATCGACTTCCTGCTCGACTCTTTGGTGCCCGCTGAAGATCCGTGTTACAGGGGCGCGGCAATGCCGCAGAGTCCACGCGCGAGGATTTTCGACGGACGAGCATAACGAGGTGTTATAAATGGATGGTTTTTTTGGAATAGAAATAGCGAGAAAAGCGCTGCAGACGAGCCAATATGCTTTGGATATAACTGCGCACAATATAGCTAACGCAAATACACCTGGTTACACGAGACAGCGGGTAATCCAGGGAACGACACCTTCGTTTCCCGCACCTTCCTGGAACCGACCGCTTATTCAAGGACAGCTCGGTACGGGCGTGATGGTTCAATCCATTCAGCGCGTGCGGGACGGCTTCTTCGACGGGCAGATAAGACGGGAGAACCAGTCTTTGGGTGGATGGGAGGTCAAGAAAAACGGCCTCGAGCAAATCGAGACCATTTTCAACGAGCCCTCAGATGGAGGTTTGCTCAATATTATGGGTCAATTCTGGGATTCCTGGCAGCAACTGAGCAAAAACCCAGAGAGCACGTCGACACGCTCGGGCGTCCTGGAGACCGGGCGCATGCTAGCGACAACATTCAACCAACTCGATAGCAAGTTGAGTAGGGTTCAAGATAACCTTAACGAGCAGGTGCTTGTTAAGGTCAATGACATCAATTCGATAGCGCGTCGCGTCTCGGAGTTAAACCGGGACATATTGCGGGTCAAGACATACGGTGCTGAGCCGAACGACATGCTGGATGAGCGAGATTTGCTCATCGATTCGCTTTCAAAGATGGTCGATGTACAGATTGCAGAACTTGATACCGGGGCAACGATTATATATATCAATGGTTCGCAATTAGTCTCCGAGTATGGTTATAGCGAGTTGGAGGCGGTCTCCAACCCTGGAAATGGTTTCTATGATGTGAAATGGAAAGCGTCGGGCATCGCGGCTACGATTTACGGCGGCGAAATCAAAGCGCTCACCGAAACGCGAGACGTCACCGTGCCGGCGTATAAGAGCGAACTCGATGTGCTGGCTGCGAGCATTATCAATGAGGTGAACACGCTGCATGCCACAGGTATCGGTCTCGACGGTTCAACCGGCTGGAATTTCTTTTCCGGCACGAGTGCCGCAGATATCGGGATAAGCTCAGATGTCTCTGACCCACGACGCTTAGGCGCATCGCTCAGCGGTGAGCCCGGCGATAATTCAAACGCGTTAGCGCTTGCCCAACTTAGGAATGGGCTGATTATGGGCGGTAACACGATTACGATTGATGATTATTACCGCTCGCTTGTAACGAACCTTGGTGTTGAGTCGCAGCAGGCGGC
>JAUXNY010000052.1 GCA_030682615.1 Candidatus Aquicultor sp.
GATGGAAGGTTTACCGATGACATCGTGCTTCTTGTCTTAAAACGCGTTGCCGGAGTAAAATAAAAATCGAGGTAACGTCGGAGGCTTTTTTGATGGAACTCATCGTTTTTGGCATATTCATCACCTTTATCGCTTACCGCATAGTATATACTGCCCTAAAGGGCCGCTATTTCGAGTCGTTTCTAGCGGCTGGCGTCGGTATTCTCACAACGCAAATATTTCTTGTCGCCAACTACGCAGGCGAATTCTTCCGGGAGAGTATTAACCTTAGCGCAAACATCGCTCTCCAAGGGTTCGGCCTGTTCTTGATCGTAAGCTCTGCCGCGCTCTTGACCGCGGCATTCGTCTCCAAAAGAAAAATAAGCGGCATCGTTTCGGAGTGGGGCAGCACGAAGCTCTTTCTCGCTCAAGGCATCTACGGCATCATACGACACCCGGCGCAACTCGCCGGCATCCTGGCCGCTCTCGGCGTCGCCTGCATGATGGCGAATTCAGCCATTATAATTCTTGCGTTACTGGCAGGTGCCGCCTTCTATGTCTCCGCCGCCGAAGAAGATAAGCACAATGCTTTAAGCCTCGGTTCCGAATACGACGAGTATGCGGAGGCTATTCCTTCTTTCAACCTAGTTGCGGGCTTGTCAAAATCGCTACGTAACCGGCGACTCGGTTGAGACAACGTCGATTGTGCGACCCTGCCGTCGGGCGTTTTTGCCCCTGCAGGCCCCTTCGACAACGTTGGCTCAACCCCCTCGGCAGAAACAATTTAAAGCTGCCAATATCGCTCTCTTAAAGTATAATGACTAAATAAACAATCAAGGGATAACGAATCGAACATACCAGCGACCAAGCATTATTCACATTAAAGATATGGATTACCTTTCGCCAAAAAAATCGTTTATAGCATATGGTGCAATACTGGCCTTGCTCGCCGTAGTAGCAATGGTCGCTTATTATATCATCGCCTACAACGCACCTCAGACGGTGAGCAAGCGGGTAAAAGAGCGGTCATACGAGGCATATAAGGCCGGCGATTTCGATAAAGCAAAGACCGGGCTTGAGGATTATTTAAAGAATTACGACAACGATTTCGAAGCGCGGAGCACTCTTGCGACCTGCTACATCCAGCTCGGAGAGACGGAGAAAGCGTTCCGCGAAGCTGAAACCGCCCTTGAACTCAGACCCCTGGACCCCGACGCATTATACAGGGCAGGCTGCCTGGCCTTCGACGTCAAGCGCCCGGAGGACGCCATTGCCTACCTGGAAAAAGCGATAGCCGCAAAACCGAACACCATCCAATATCATTACCGCTTGGCCGATGTTTGCACCGAAATTAAAAACTACCGACGAGCATTAAACGAATGGGAGAACGTGCTCGACCTCTTGCCGAGAGGCGAGCCCCATGCCGCTGAGATTCACAAGAAAATAGGCGATATCTATTTGGGCATCGGTGTCACGAGAAAAGCCGCGGTCTCATACCGAAAAGCGCTCGCCGTAAACCCGGACGACGCTTCTGCCAAAGAGCGATTATCGAAGGCGGTGAGGTGATTGCTGTTGCGCAAGCTCGCGCCTAGACTATCGCCGTCGCGGCCGTCGCGCGCCAAGTACATCGCCATTGCAGCTGTCGCGCTTATGATAGCCGCGTTTTTCATAGGCTATGCTCAAGATTCTTATGCCTATAAGACCGACGGTCTGCTCGTCTACGGTGTAGGCGCTGAGAATACACCTAAGCATCGTCTGTGGGACCACGGTTTGTCTTCATGGGGGAACCAAACAGACAGCGCTGCCGCCAGTGCCACCATAAATTGGGTTATCAACGAGACCGCCAAGAACCGGAAGGAAAACATCTCCGGCATCCTGACGACCAACGGCGGAGGCGGAAGCAATCTGCACATTAGAAGATGGAATGGCTCAAGCTGGGCATCCGAGTGGAATACCACAAGCGCAAACGCAAACTTTGCGGGCCGAAGAAGTTTTGATATAGCCTATGAAGAGTCTTCAGGAAATGCTTTGGTCGTTTACTCTACCGGAACGAATCCACAATTTCGCGTATGGAACGGTTCAACGTGGACGGACGCGACAAATGTCTTGGGCGCAGCCGAAGCCGGCAATATCGAATGGATTGAGCTTGCATCGCGACCGAACAGCGACGAAATAGCGCTCCTTTATGCGATAAACGACGGCGTCGACGGTCACACGTTAAAAGGGATTATCTGGGACGGCTCTTCCTGGGGCACGCAATCCGCGGCGCTCGAGACAAACCTCGCCTTTGCTGTGGCGGGGGGCGATACCAAGTCGTTCGATGCCACTTACGAAAACTCGGGTGAGCTTATTGTCGTCTTTGGTTGGAACAGCCTCGTAAACAACAGCCTTGCCGCGAGATATGTAAGAAAAGCGGCGGGCGCGGCATGGGGCGCCGCTACGAACTTTGTAACCTGGGCCGATGAAGCGACGGTAGTCAATCTCGCCGCCGAACCTGGAGGCGACCGTATTGTCGCGGTCACGGCTGATAGCAAAATCCAAGATATGCAGTACGCTATCTGGGACGGGGGAGCTTGGGTCAACCGGACCGCAAACGCCGATTCGACTATGTACAACTTGCCCAACTGGGCCGGAACGATGCCGGTAGCCGCCGGGTGGGCTGTTGTGGGCGCTTCCGCAGTCGCCATTGTCGCTTATGCGGATAATGCCGACAACGACATTCACTGGCGGCGCTGGACGAGTGCGGGTTGGACATCGCCGGCCGACTGGAACCCGGGCCACACAATTGGCTACCTTCGCTCTATCGATATCGACAGGCAACCCGGCGAAGATAAGCTATTGGTAGCCATCGGTGATACCAACAACGACTTATGGGCAAAGACCTGCGACGGCACAAATTGGGCCAACACCAACGATAACCCATCTCTGCAATCAAATCTAAGCAGCAGTTTTTTGCCGTTCGATTTTATCTTTGATAGATACGCGTTGACGATCATAAACGATGGCGGCAACCCGTCGAACAAAACGGTCGTAGCGAGCGCGACAAACATCGGCATCGATTCTTTCACGCTGGCCGTAAATACCGGTATCGATACCGTAACGAGTATCACCTTCACCGGTAATAGCTCCTTTGATTCGAGCAAAGTGCAAAACATTCGCATATACAGAGATAACGGAGGGACGCCTAACGAGTGGGACGCCGGGGATAGCCTGATCTCAACCGGAGTGCTCTCCGGGACCCAAGTCGACTTCACCGGCCTGAATATTGCTGTCGATAAAACCGCTAAGCAATACCTGGTCGTCTTCGACCTGGCTCCGACCGCGACCGACTCCGTGCTGACAGGGATCGTGACGGCGGCTGTCGCGGCCAACACCTTACAACTAAGCGATATCGGAAGTGCTAGTGTCACCATCAATGTCTCGCCTCCCGGGCAGGTCAGCAGTTTTGTCGCGGCCGAGGGAGAGGACCGGCAGTCCACCTTAAGTTGGATAAACCCTCTCGACGAAGATTTCCATGGCATAAGAATCCTGCGCCGCGGCGACGGCCTGTATCCGACCGGGCCGACCGACCCCTTAGCGACCATCGTCTGGGAAGACCTCACGCCGCCTATTGCGACGACCTACACGGACCTTGGGCCGCTCATAAACGGCAACACCTACCATTACGCCTGCTTTACCCATGATACATCGAATAATTGGCATACAGCTGTGATACCCGGCCTTAACGCCGATACGGCCATACCCGGCACATCCGTTACGGTCACAAACGCAGCTGTGGCAACCGGTGACATATACCAGGGGCAAACGGATATCGTTACGCAGAGACTCGACTTAAGCACGACCTTTTCAGAGGTCACCCTGGACTCGATTAAGGTAGGCAGGACCGGGACAGGAGCCGATTCCGACATCTCAAGCGTGAGGATATACACCGACTTAAATCATAATGGAGCAATAGACGCTGAAGATACGCAGCTAGGGAGCAACACTTTTTCAAGTGGGTCCGCCACCATAGCTTTCGCGGCGCAGACTATCGGAACTACGGCATCGAGCTTTTTGGTTGTCTACAATATTTCGGCAACATCTAACACATCGGTTACCTTGGGGTCAAATATCGCTGATAAAACCTACCTGAACATAACCGGTGCCAGTCAAGTCTATAACTTTTCTAATCATGGCTCTAATACCTTAACGCTAAACGGCGATGTCGTGACGATGACGAGTGCGCCTGTGGACACGATAGCCTATCGCGGCAAACAAAACGTCGTTATGCAAAAATTAGGCGTTTCGACTAACTACAGCTCGGCCTTGTTGACCGCTATAGAAGTGACAAAAGACGGCACGTTGGCCGATAGCAAAATCGATGCGGTCAAGATATTTTTAGACACCAACGAAGATGGTCTTTTCGGCGCGGGTGACACCCAGCTTGGTAGCGGTGCGTTTTCCGGCGGCACTTTAAACATAACGCTGTCGTCGGCACAGACTATCACCACATCGAGCAAGACTTATTTTATACTCTACGATATAGCGGCCAGTGCATCGGCCGGTGCGACCGTAGGCTCAACTATAGTAAGCCAGTCAAGTATAACGGTCAGCGCACCCGACAGCGTTGCCGGTTTCACAAATTTGAGCTCAAACCTTATAACGCTGACCTCTTTGCCCGACACGCTCTATGTTTCGCATGCCGTCCCGGCCAACATCGACGCTGACCAGGGCACCCAAAATAACGTTCTTGACGTGCTGAAGTTTGCAGCCAAATCGGGAGACGGCGGCAAGATTACCGGCATTCGACTCGACCAGGTCGGCTCCGCACTCGCCTCCGATATAACGTCGATAAATCTTTTCAGGGATACGAATGGAAACTCGAGCTTCGATGCCGCCAGCGACCAAGAACTCTCATCGGCGACTCTTGTTAATGGGAGCGCGAATTTTTCCTTCTCGCTGGATATTGCGCAGAATACCACAGAAACGGTATTTGTGGTGGCACGAGTTTCGGGCCTGGCGACTATCGGCTCTACTATACATCTCAATATGGCCAACCAGAACAGCGTTACTATTAACGCGCCCGATATTATCGAGCCTTTCACAGCATTGAGCAGTGCGACGCTAACCATCCTCGACAAGCCGGACACCTTGAATATCAATCAAATTGCTGCCGGCGGTGGAAACATCACCCTCGGGACTTCGGATAATGTCATACAAATACTCGACCTATCAGTAGACGAGGACTACGTCAACATCACTCGCCTCGATATAAACAGAATCGGCACCGCCCTCGACAGTGATACGCAACCCGGAGGGATAAAACTGTGGCACGACGCGGACAAAAACGGGACTAAATCGCGAGTCGATTGGCAGCTTTCTGCCGGCGCCACCTTTGTAGACGGGAGCGTCCGCTTCGACGACATAAAGGAGATTAAAGTAACCAGCGCCAACTCGTTGCGCTTTCTAGTCACGGCATCGACGAAGCTCGATGCGATAATCGACCGTACCATAGGCGCCTCGATAGAGAATACCGGCAGCGCTGCGGTTAGCAGCCCCGATATCGTCAGCTTGTCATCGACGCCGCTCTCCAGCTTGTTGAGTACGCTGACACCGCGGTCACCCTCGGCCCCTACGGGCTTAAACGTCCAAGCCAATCACAACCGGCAATTAACTCTCGACTGGAACGTCAATAACGCCTCGGAGCACATAACCGAGTACAAGGTGTTTCGAGCTGCAAGCGGTGGGGATTATGTATTCATAGATGATACCGCTACCAGCTCGTTTATAGACACCGTACCGTTAAAAGGAGCCTATTCCTATAAAATCAGCGCCGTCAACACAACCGGCGAGAGTGTGAAGAGCGCACCGGCGCAGGCCGAGAGCGTCGACATTCAACTAACCCTGCCGTCTACCGGCAATACCACAACGGTCGAGAGCGCGGACGGGTCTATCGAAATAGCCATCCCGCCCGATTACGCCAACAAGCAGTTTTCGGTAAAAACAGAGGCCAAGCCGGCGGGCTTAAGTATTGTAAGCGAGTATTATTACACCTTTACGCTCGACGCGGCACCGCCTTTCGACCCTCCGCTGACCATAACGTTGCGCTGCGCAAACGATGTGACCGAAGGCACTAAAATCTATCATTACACGAGCGCAGGCACGTGGGTCGAGGTAACGGGCGGCAACTATACGCGCAGCGGCAATTTGATAAGCTATGACGGTATCACCGAATTTTCGGGGTATGTCGCTACCGACATGACCTCCATCGGGGGATATAACTATCCCATCATCAACACCGATACGCCGTCCGGCCCGCATGGGCAATATACCAGCGCGTCCAATCGATGTAAGGACTGCCATGCCGGGCACAGGGCGCTCGGTATGTATAGGCTGACAAGGGCAGATATCAGGGGCGATGCGTGCAATTTCTGTCATGGTATCAGCGGAGCCGCAGCCAAGACGGTTATCCTGGACGCCAACGGTCACGGTATAAGTGACGATGAAATCGGCAAACCCGTCATCGCGCCGGACGATACCGACCCGGCGTACATAGTCTCATCGACAATGTGGGGCTGCCTGGAGTGTCACTCGGTCCATGACAACCAAAGCATCACGCCGGCGGGCTATAGCTCTAACAAGCTCCTCAAGTCGGACCCGAACCCGGGCAAGAGCTATCTATACTACACACCGGTCGTTGGAGAGAGCACCCAAACGCTCAGCCAGTGGTGCTCGACGTGCCACAACACGAATTTCGGCGCAAGCAGTGACATCGAAAACAAAATCGTGCCGATGGGAGCGCTTACCGGCCGTGCTGCCAGCCACGCGTCATCGGGCGCCGGCACTACGACCAATACTGCCGGCAAGGTCATTGTGAACTCATACGACGGGACCAATAACGGTCCTACTTGCAGGGAATGCCACCCTTCTGACGGCGGAAACCCCGCGGTTGCCGCTAGATTCCCGCACACGTCGGGTTCGACGCGCGCCATGCTGAAGGCAGGAAGCAGCCCCATACAAATCGACAATATCTGCGTCGGTTGTCACCAGACCGCATCATTGAATTAACGATAAACCGCCGAATGAACCAGGCGTCTACCCCGAAATACTTGGAAATAACAGCATAATATTGTAAAATCATCATTAGTGAATAGCTTAGCCTGTTGAAGCAAGGAGTTTGTCTGTGGATAAGAAGAAAAAAGCGATATTTTTCGCCGTACTGTTTATGGCGGTCGTAACGATGATAGCGTTTGCTTACGCGTCGGCACCGCCCAAAGTCGCGGGGGATGACTGTGGTGAAGACCACAGTGAGCAGGCAGCGAGCGTACTCGAAGGCGAAATCACTCCTGTGAACCCGGCATCCGCTAAATAT
>JAUXNY010000059.1 GCA_030682615.1 Candidatus Aquicultor sp.
GTTACGCTCCTGAAAAAGAATGTTTTTCTCGGCCAGGCGGCTCATGACCGTCATTACGGTCGTGTATGCGATTTCCCTGTCTCTCTCGAGGATACCGTGAATCTCTCTTACGCTTGCGAGATCTTTCTCCCACACAAGCTCCATTATGTCGGCCTCAAGGTCGCCGAGCATCTTCCTCACACCCGATTCGGACGGTCGAAAACTTCCCAGCTTGAACCGCTTCATAGAAACCTCTCAAAAAAAAGCGTAAACGATTTACTATGCTTTGTAGTATATCCTTTTTTTGTCAGTTTGCCAATATTAGACACGCCCGTAATATGAAAAAATTCTTCCCTCCCGGCATTCTTGTGATAGAATGATTGAAGAATACTGATACCGGTAGGGGGTATATATGGGCGGCAGTCCCGATATTGGAATACTTATAGCGTTTACAGCCGGCATTATATCGTTCTTGTCGCCCTGTATTTTGCCGCTCATTCCAGGATACCTATCCTTTATATCGGGAATCTCCGTCGACCGGCTCGGCGAATCGAGCGGCCAGGACCGGTTCAAAATCCTATTCGCCACCCTCCTGTTCGTAGCGGGCTTTGCGTCTATTTTCGTCGGTCTAGGCGTATCGGCCGGCCTCGTCGGTGTATCTTTGATGAGCTACCAATCGATTATGACAAAAATAGCCGGCATCACCATTATCCTTTTCGCCTTGTTCACAATGGACATCATCAAAATACCGCAGCTCTACAACACCAAGCGCTTTCAGTCGAACACCACGCGCCAACGCGGTCTATGGGGCGCGCTGCCGTTGGGCATGGCCTTTGGTTTCGCCTGGACGCCGTGCGTGGGCCCGATACTCGGCTCGATATTCATGGTGGCTGCGACCGGCGACACCGTTAGCCAGGGGGCGGTGCTCTTAAGCGTCTATGCCCTCGGCCTAGGCATTCCGTTTATCGCGACGGCGCTCTTCTTCAACACGGCGCTCAACGCATTCGGCTGGATTAAAAAGAATTACCGCGCGGTAAATATCGTAAGCGGGGTTCTACTTCTGGCAATGGGCATCCTGATCCTGACCGATAGAATGACGGCGGTCAACTCATATATACTAAGACTGATCGGCTAGGTCTGTAAGCGCCCGCATAGGCGTTGCCGGATGGTTTTGCCCTTCCATGGCGCCCAAAAATATTTTCGTTTTTTCAATCCATCCTCGCCGGCGCGTACTATTAATCAGGTTAGCGGGACTGAGCGTTTCACGTGCTGGTATTGATAATATTTTAGCATTCTGCGCGTCAATACCACCCTCATTTAGCTAAACCTGCTGTCCAGCGCGTTTTGTTTTGGTAAAATTTGCTTGACAATGACCTCTATATAGCATTTATAATAATGGTATCGTTGCTTCCTAGAAGGCTTAACCATAGATACGTAAGACATGGCTCAGCTTGGTGAACGATCAGCCCATAAGCATAAGTAAGTATGATTTGCAAGCAATATGTGTTAGCATGTTACGGACTTTTATCTTTTGACTAAAGTCAAATACACTTGAGCCGATGTCTCTTTAAGGGCAAGCAAAAACAACCATGAGGACGGTACATCAATGCCAGACATAAAAGGGATGTCTTCCAGAACAAAAAAACTTATCTTAACGATAGCCACTTCCCTTGTGGTCTTTTTCATTGCCGTGGTAGTAGCCGGAACGGCTATGACGAGTCGTCCTCAGACCTGCAACCTCTGTCACGAGATGCAGGATACGGTCAAAGCGTGGCAGGCCTCATCGCATGAAAAAATAACTTGTATCGAATGCCACCATAAAGAACCCGGCTATTTAGGGTTTGTGGTGGGCATTCCCACTAAGATCAGCGAAGCCACGAAACATATCACCGGCAGTTTCCAAACCCCGGTCAAGGCTACGCACGACACCAAGAGCAAAGTCTGCCAGAAATGCCACGTTAGCTGGCGAAACGTCTCGCCCGGAGGGGACTTGCTCATACCCCACAATCTCCATTTCGAGAAACGCAAAATCGATTGCGTCGTATGTCACTCATCGGTCGTCCACGGCGAGAACAGGGATAACGAGATTGTGAGACGCCCGGCAATGCAGCTCTGCTTGAGCTGCCATGATACCGGCAGAGAGAGCGCGCCTATCCTAAAGTGTAAGGATTGCCATACCGAAAAAGGTGTCCCGGCGAGCCATACCAATAAAGACTGGTTCGAGAAGCACGGGCAGCTATATAAGGATCCGAATCATCCCGACAGCCAGTGCGACAATTGCCATGGATGGACGCCGACGTTCTGCAGCGACTGCCATAAGAGTAAACTTCCGACGACCCACTACGGCGGCGAACAATGGAGGACATTTCATAGCATTCGTGCTAAGGTCAGAAAGAGTGGTTGCCTGGTCTGTCATGACGCGAAGACCTTCTGTTACAAGTGTCACGATCCATTTGAAGATCTTGAGAAGGGTAAATAAACGTGAGCAACGAGGCTAAGGGATTGCTGGGTAAAATCAAAGATTTCTACAATAACAACCAGCGTAAAGCAAATATCATCATTATCGCGGTTGTGGCATTAGGAGTCTTCAGCTACGGCGCATTACAATATACCGGAAGTCCCGGCTTCTGTAATAGTTGCCATGAGATGAACCCGGCATTCGATAGCTGGAAGACCTCGGTTCACTCGGAGGTAACCTGCTATTCGTGCCACATGCCGCCGGGCGTCATAAACTATGCGACCCACAAGGTGGCGGCCGTAAAGGAGATCTACCTCCACTTCACGGTCTTTAATAAACCAAACCCGCCGAAGATTCACGCAACACAGAAGAAACCGGTCAACGACGCCTGCGGTGGTTGTCACTCCTTCAACAGGGAGATGGCGTTCGGTGGCGGCCTCAACGTGCCCCACAAGCTCCATATCGAGCAAGGCTTAAGCTGCACGACGTGTCATGCGAGAGTGGTTCATGGTACGGGTGACAAGGATGACAAGAAGGCTCGCAAGCCGAAGATGGAAACGTGTATGAAATGCCATGATGGTAAGAAAGCGCCGGACAAATGCGGTGTTTGCCATACTAAGATGGGAACCCCGGATAGCCACAAACAGGCTAACTGGTTCCAAGTCCACGGTCAGATGACCAAGACCATCAACTGCAACGAGTGCCATAACTGGAGACCCGACTGGTGTATGGATTGCCATACCAAGAAGCCCGGGTCGCACGCCGTGCGCTGGAGGTCGAACCACGGAGCGGCGGCAAAAGCGGATCGGGCCAGCTGTAACGCTTGCCACACGCTCAACTTCTGCATGCGCTGTCATGGTGTTCAGCCTTAACTAAACCGAGCATGCCTCTAAGCGGTAGACGGTAAATCTCATCACTGAACACCAATTCTAACCGCAAGATTCTCCATATCTTAACACTCAGACATGCCGGACTCATTAATCCGCGATTCGACCTTGCCTAGGTTTGACTCCAAGCCCTCCGGCGCTTACACAAAACATACTCGCGGCTGTTGTAAAATCCCTGTCTTAATCCTAAGATTGAGATAGGGGGCCGAAGATGAACTGCGATGATGCCAGGCGTTCACTCGCCGACTACATTGATGACCAACTGAGCGAAGATCTTCGCCGCGACCTCGAGGAGCATCTCGCGACATGCGGCGAATGCTCCGCTATACTGGCTGAGTTACGCGAACTTCCCCGGTCTTTGCGGGATATCCCTCCTCTTCTCGTCCCGGAATCTATACATCGGCTGATAGCCGACAAAGCGAATGGAGCGCTTAAAACGACGGCGGGTGGACAAAAATTTGCGCCCCGAGGCTTGAAGCGGTTTACGCGCTTGACTGCGCTTGGCCTCACAGCCATCGTCATCGCCGTGACTCTCGCCGCTTTTGCCTTCGCCCTTATGTTCGACTCTAGATTCGAAATGCTGGATATTTTCAATATCCGAGACCTCGATGCCGGGCAGGGACAGATTGCCGATGAGGGCGCGATAAGCCCGACCTTTGAAGACCTCGTGTTAAGAGCAGAGAGCGGTGGCCCCAGAGCCTATGATTACCTCCCGCGCCCAGAAATCTCAGTGTCGGGAAAGCACTACGCTGAGGATGCCTTGGAACAGGTCGCGATCCAGCCCATAATCGTCGCTTTTTCTCAGGAATACCGGGATGTCGAAGCAGCGCTCTACCAGGATAACGTCGTCTCTGAGATTATGGCTCAAGCGACTGTCCTTGGTTTGGAGAAGCGTGTGCTAGGTCGGTGTATGGAGACCGTTCTTGCGACGACAAACGACCACGCCCTCCCCTCTTACGTCGAAAAAGCCTTCTTGAACGAAAAAGAGGTCTTGTTTATCGTCGTCAATCGCACCGATGCGAAAAGCGGTAAACTGCTGACTGGAATCGCGGTCTTCGCGTTCGACCCTGCGACCGCGTCCATTGTGGCGACCTGGCCGCGCACTCCATTGGACCAAGCCATCGATTTGCGCAATATTAATCCGCACAAATCACTCGCCTGTGTC
>JAUXNY010000065.1 GCA_030682615.1 Candidatus Aquicultor sp.
TATGCCGAGGTGCAGGAGCGAGAGCAGTATCGCTACCGCCTTCTGCTCGTACCACGAGAGGACCATGGAGAGCGGCAACTCGTTGACGCTTACGCCGAACGCGTCGGCGAGCGCGGCCGCTATCTGGATGGCCGAGTACGCGTCGTTGCACTGGCCGATATCGAGGAGTCTCGGGATGCCGCCAATATCGCCTAAGTCCTTATCGAAAAAGCGGAACTTACCGCAGGCTAGTGTCAGCACAATACAGTCATCCGGCACTTTCTCGACGAACTCGGTGTAGTAGCTGCGGCCCGGTTTTGCCCCGTCGCAACCGCCCACCAGGAAGAAGTGGCGAATATCCTTGTTCTTTACCGCTTCGATGACTTGGCCCGCGACACCGAGAACCGCGTTTCGAGCAAAGCCGACCATGACCTCTTTGCCCGCTACGTCCTCGGCAAAGCCCGGCATGGCAAGCGCTTTGTCTATTGCTGGCGTATAGTCGCCGTCGGCGATGTGGCGCGCGCCCGGCCAACCGACGGGGCCGGTCGTATAGATGTTATCGAGATAAGTATCGCGCGGCTTCTGGATGCAGTTGGTCGTCATCACGATAGCGCCGGGAAACTCCGGAAACTCTTTATGCTGATTCTGCCAGGCGGTCCCGTAATGACCGTAGAAGTGCGCGTATTTCTTTAGGCCTGGGTATCCGTGGGTCGGCAGCATCTCACCGTGGGTGTAGACGTTGATGCCCTTGCCCTCGGTCTGCGCGAGTATCGCCGCGAGGTCTTTCAGGTCGTGCCCGCTGACCAAAATCGCTTTGCCGGCTTTCGCACCGAGCGGAACCTTCGTCGGGACCGGGTGGCCGTAGGTCTCCGTGTTGGCCTTGTCGAGCAATCCCATCGTCGTCAGGTTGACCTCGCCGCACTTGAGCGTCGTGCCAATCCAGTCTTCGAGCGAGCCCTCGTTCTTGGCGATTTTCGCGAGCGCGTCGTGGAGATATTCATAGATGGAGTCGTCCTCCTCGCCGAGGACTTCGGCGTGGTAAGCGTAGGCCGCGACGCCGCGTGCACCAAAACGGACGATATCCTGGAGCGACTGGATATCCGGGTTAATCGCGGGGTCGGGGACGACCTCCATAACCGCCTCTCCCTGCTTTATGAGGCCTTCCAGGTCCGCCGCCGGGGCAAAATTAGCGCAATCGAGCGCGAAATCGACGTTCCCGCCGGCGTCTTTTACCTTGGCTTTTAGGCCATCGCGCAGCTCGACCGCCCGGTTGATGAAGCCTACAAAATCCTGTGCGTCAAAGTTTACATTGGTGAGTGTGGCAAAAAGCCCCCACGTGGTGAAGCGGTTGGTATCCTGGTCGTTTACGCCGACTTTGCGCCCCTCGACCGCGTAGAGCGCGGTCCCTTTGAGCGCGTGCGTCAAAAGGTCTTGGAGCGCCGCTACCTCGGGCTGCTTCCCGCAGACTCCCTGTTTGGTGCATCCGGTTCCTTTTGATGTCTGCTCGCATTGATAACAAAACATAGCCATCCTCCTTGAGTCACTTGGTCTTTGTCTTAATATGTTTTAGAACTCTGGTCTAGCTGAAACACGTTTCTTGCGCGGGTCGACGGCTCGCTTGCCGTACCTTTGCCCGCGCATAACTTTGTCGATGCCGGGCGGCAAATCCACCCGCGATAGTTTTACCCATGGATAAGGGGCGGTAAGCATTTGACGCAAACCCACACGCTCTGCCCTTGGTGTCTCGTCGGCAGAAGCGGGCGCTCCGTATCGGCGGCACCGCACCAGTTACAGTGCTGGGTGACCGGGTCGACCTTGTTGGCCGCAGTGTGCTCGTGGACGGCTTCCTCGCTGAACTCGTCAGTCTCGCGCTCGACGATGGTGAGCGCACCCTCCGGGCACGTGCCGAGGCAGAAGCCGGCGCCGTCGCAAAGCTCATCGCTTATCACCTTGGCCTTGCCGTCTACTATCTCGATAGCGCCTTCCGCGCACGGGCTCACGCAATCGCCGCAGCCGGTGCACAACTCCTCGTCTATCTGGATTATCTTCCGCAATACCTTCGTCATCGTTATCCCCTCCTTCCGTAAAAACGTATACTTTCTGCTTCTTATGATAAACCTTATTAAAACAGTAAACTTTGACCTAAGTCAAAGTCTGAGAATGTTTTCGTGTTTTTTTGCCGAGTTTTTGTGAAGAAATAGCGGCGACATCAGTGCCTGCGCTAACGACACGCGCGTTTTATTGCTTTGTTGGCGCCGTCATCACTTCAACTCAGGGGCTGAGAGCTAATTCTTTGAGCTGGACAAGTTGTGGAATAGTTTTTACCTTACGGTAAAATTTTGTATCCGCAGTCACACAGATACATCCCAGAAGTTGTGCTAGCGCCAGGTAGGATGTGTCATAAACGGTAACGTCATGATTGCGTGCGATTCTAAGTGTTTCGACCATCAACGTGTTGCTCGGCGGATATGCGTCAAGGTTCATCTTCATGAGGCTTGTGGATGCGTCAACTAGGTCGTCCTCAGTAAAGTCGGCGTTATACCTCAACGCGTTAGCCAGCTCATAGAAGAAGAGGTCAGGAACGGCTAGTATGCTCAGCTTATTAAGATGCAGCTCTTGAAGCCAGAGTGCTGCTTCAATATCATCCTCATGCATCTGCGTAAACCATTTTACACCGACCGAAGCATCGATGACGTATCGCTTTTGTGCCTGTTCTTGCAACTTAGCGAGCCTCCCGCCACTTGCGAACCTCAGCAACACCATCCCAATGACCCGCTTTTTTCCGGAGGCTTGCCTGCACCCGCATCGCTTCTCTGATGTCGCGCGCTCTCCCCCGATCTTCTCGTTCTCTCTTTTCTATCTCCCAGTATTCCTGGACTGCCTTCCTGAAAAACTCGCTGCGTGTTACACGTTCATCTCTCGCTGATTTATCTATTTTTCTCAACAGTTCCTCGGGAAGCGTGATATTGATCTTGGGCATCTAAACCCTCCTTATACGCCTTTCAACTTAATATCGGCACATCTATACCTACTATTATACCTCTTGTGGTGTGTATAGATAACGCTATTTTTGCTTTTAACGCTGCGCGCGCTTTGTCTCTTGGGTGGTTGCTGGGAGCAGGGGTTGTGGGGTTCCCAGCTGCAGGGATTTTGCGGCTGCAAAGGAATGCGGTCTTGCGCAGTTTTAGCAATTCCGTATTGCCGAGCGATGAAACAATCATTCCTCGGCCCCGCTATTGTCCGGTTTTTGTTCTATCTGCCTTTGTTTCTTCGCTGGCGGAAGATAGTTCTCAGCTGTGATGACGCTTTTGCCTGTTTTTGCTTCCAACTCCAATCGAGCGTTCTTAGCTATTTTTCCGCCCCTTTCCCCCGCATCTGTATTTTCAACCATTCCGACAGCATTCACGCTTTCGGCAATCTGCCTGGTCGAAAGTTCCGCAAGTGCCGTAAAAATCAACTCCGCTTCATTCATATGGTCACGCAGATTCTGCGTTTTAAGGCCTTTTATATCTTTATGCGTTTTTACTGAAACGCCGCTCCATTCCTGATGAATGATGTTGGTGAGAATAGCGTACTCGTCTTCTTTGGTTATTTCGTGGTCTTTCCAATAATCAATGAGTTTATTTCGGGTTTCCTGCCCCATCATCCGCTGTTGGATCCACTTTTCGCTTCTGCCGTGCTGTTGCCAGTATCCACGGGCACGGTCGACTGAGCGCGCGGGATCGCTCATATCCTGTAAACGTTCGTATCCCACCCTTACCAGCCATAATTTAATCGGTTCCGCCTTGGGACTGGGCACAGACTGAATAAGCCGTAACAATGTTTCCGGGTCGGCAACGTCGGTCAGGTATTTTTTTCCGTCCGCGGCTTCCAGTTTCAGTCGGTTACATTTTGTAACCGACTCACTGCCCTCTTTTTTTAAACGGTTCTTTAAAACTTTCCAGTAGTTTCGCGCCGCCTGATAATCCGGCTGCTGTATCAGAACCTGTAAAATATCGACCACCGAGAAATACCAAATTTCGTTTTGCTCATCGTAATGACGACGGATTTTATAGTTCTCAAATATGGCTAATTTATTGTCAGTCATTGCTATCCTCCTCACCGCTGTCCAGTGCCTTGCCCATGCGGTATTTGATGTCGTAGTCGATGATGAAATCGAGTTCTTCGAATGTGGATATATCCGATGCAGATACGCTTATATTGTATCCTTTACTTCTGTAAAATCAAAGGTTGGTTGGGCTGCTAGAGGTTAACGTACTTAGGTCTAATTGCTAAGGTATTAAAAATGAGGCATCGAATTGCCTCGACACCCCATCCAATCTGGAGCCACTGAGCGGATTCGAACCGCTGACCTGCTCATTACGAGTGAGCTGCTCTACCTGCTGAGCTACAGTGGCATAAACACCGACGTCCGAGTGGGTCGGCTATGCTTGCGACTTATATATTATCTATAAAATCAGCCCAAATGACAAGATGCGGCTGGCAGCAAGATGCACCGGGCGCACCCGCACCCACCTCAACGCCTCCTCAACGCAAAAACCATGCGTCTAGTCATCCGTAAAATCGTTTCGCAAATAAAGTAAGCCGCTGCTGCCAACGGCTTACCTCAATCTTGGCTACATCTTGACGACGTTGTTAAAACTAGTTTTCAAACCGGCATGACGCTTATTTTAGTCGGGTAATCCCTATCAAGCATTACCTCTCTCGAAAACCGCACCCGGCTCTCGAAATCCGTACGCATATCTCAAAGAGTTGCCCGCTATTTCTCCATGGGCATTTTTGAATCGCCGCTCCACTCATAGATGGACGCTTCGTAGTTTCTTACTTTCTCAAAGCCAACTGCCTTGAGGATCATGGACGTGTATCCAGATCTGATGCCCATTGTTCAGTAGAGTACGAAGTCGTCTTCGGGCGAGACACCGTAAGAGGCCATTATTTTCGTGATTTCATCAGGCGTCTTAGGAGTGCCGTCTTTGTTGAGCAGGTCGAGCCAGAGCATCCACTGTGCTCCTTTGATGTGCCCGCCTCTTGGCTCTCCGGCTTTTTGCGAACCCTTGAACTCACCCTCGGTCCGCACGTCGAGCACGACCTGCTTGGCGAGGTTGTCCGAGACGTAATCTTTGGTAGCTATGTAGCTCTCATCATAGTCCTTGAGTTCAACACCGGTCGTGGGCTTTGCTTGTGCGGGCTCGCTCGTCACATCATAGCCCAGCTCTTTCCAGTACGAAAGCCCGCCTACCAGAAACTTGACGTTGTCCATGCCGGCAAATCTCAACTGCCACACGGCTCTACCGTCAGCGCCCGGACCTTGGAAGACGTCTGAATAAAAGACAACCGTCTTATCGTTGTCGATACCTAGCGCGTCGAGTGCTTTTTTCAGGTCGGCTTTGTCCATTACAGTTCCCCATCCCGGGTCTCCGGGTTTTCCGACCTTGTTTGAGAATGCGTGAAGGCCGACACCTACAGCGCCCGGTATGTGCTCTTTCGCATAGACATCGGACTTGTTGCAGTCGAAGAGAGCCAGCTCATCGCCGCCGAGCATCCCCTTTAGTTCCTGCGGTGTAATAAGGAAATCATTGTTTTTGTAGACCGCGAGGTCAAATTCTTTCGTCTCCGACGTTGCTGATTTGCCGGCTACGTCCGCGTTTTTGTCCGCCGAAGAAGACTTCGTCGAAGGTTCTTGCGCGCACCCGGCAACCCACAATGCGAGCAAAAAACATGCAATAAGTATCGTCGCATGCTTTAGTCTAAACCGCGTTTTCAATACCACCAACCTCCCTTTGTTTCCTTTCAGTCCAAACTTTTTTAAACATCACCGCTAATGCACTTAAGGCAAAGAGCACTAGTAATCCCGTAACCATCGTCTTGGTGGTGCCGGTCAACATCGCTCCGATATATGAATAGACGATAGTCGCGGGCAGCTGCCCTACGCCTGTCGCTATGAAAAACGGCCAGAAGCTCATCGATGTCAGCCCGGCTGCGTAGCTAACTATGTCGAACGAGACGAACGGCAGCAAGCGCGCGATAAGAATCGCATACTTGCCGTAGTTCTCAAAGAAGACATCGACGCTTTTGAGCGCGGTGCGTGATGTAAGCTTCTCCACCGCCTCTCTGCCAAAATACTGAGCGATATAGAAGCATAACACCGCACCTGCCATCGCGCTCGTCCACGATAGAATAGCTCCCTTGACCCATCCGAAGAGGCCGGCGTTGGCAAACGTGATAAGAAAGGCCGGGAGCGGCGCTATCACCGATTGAAAGACCATGAGGGCGAACGAGGCTATCGGCGCCCAGATGCCAAACCCCAAGATATAGCCTTTTACCAGCTCGACATCGAGATTGCTCATTATGAAAACGGCCTGGTTGAAATTTACCTTAATAAAAGGCACAAAGACATAGAGTAGTATAACTATAAGCAATACAAGCAATTTCCCTTTATAACCTTTTAATATACCCTTGATGGCGGATCACCCCGTAAATCGTTTCCCCGAAAGGACTACCTCGCACTTCGTCAGTGTACGTCGTTTAGCCGATTATATCAGCAATTTTAGAAATAGTCACATATAAATTAGAATTTTTTATACTTGCTATATGCTTATGTTCGGTAATCGTGATGGGGATACCGCATA
>JAUXNY010000077.1 GCA_030682615.1 Candidatus Aquicultor sp.
GATGAGGTGAGGCACCTGGAAGCGTTCGAAAAGAAAATAAAACGCGAGATCGAGAGCTTGCTTAATGTATCGGTTACGGTAAAGCTCGTCGAGCCGAAGACCATTCAGCGGAGCGAAGGCAAAGCCGTGCGGGTCATAGACAACCGGCAGCTTTAGCTAAACCGTTAAGTAGCCGGGCTGCGGAGTAGATAAACGATGACGGCCCGGGGCATGTAGGTGCGATGAGGAATCTTATCTCGGATGAATCCGCGAAAGCCTTATGCGGCCGTAAATATTAGGGGAGGTACAGGGGTGAAAGCGACACAACTTTCAGTATTTCTGGAGAATAAAAAAGGACGTTTAGCCGACGTAACGAAGGTGCTGGGTGAGAACGGGGTAAACATCCGGACTCTCTTTATTGCGGATTCGTCGGATTTCGGAATATTGCGCATGATAGTAGACGACTCCCAAAAAGCGCTGGATGTTCTTAAAGCTAACAACTTTACCGTCAAGGTCAATGAGGTAGTCGCGGTGGAAGTTCCGGACGAGCCGGGCTCGCTATCGAGGATTCTCTCAGTTCTCGACGACAACGGCATGAACGTCGAATATCTCTACTGCTTCGTCGACAAAAACCGGAACGCGGCGATAGATATCATGCGAGTGGAGGATTCCGATAAAGCAATCGAGGTCATGCGGAAAGCGAATCTAAAGATATTGAGCGAAGCAGAGCTTAGCGCGCTATAGCAGGGCCGACACACTCAATTCAATCGAGTTTCAATAAACGATTAAGACCCGTCATTTCAAGGCTTTTTCTAACTGTTCTGCTGGCGTTGATTATTTGGACGGTTTCGACCTGGCTGGCTATCCGCGATAAGAACTGAAGGAAAGCGCTATCGACATACTGGACCCAGTCACAGTCAAAAGTCACTTTGGTGATTTCGGGCTCGAGCCACCCCCATATCTGTGTCTGTACCTCCGATATCGAGTACATATCAAGGTCGCCGTGGAGACTGACGAGAAGCTCGGAATCGAGCCTGATGACCTGGCTGCTGAAATTGTCTGATGTTTGCACAAGGTTTCTCCGATTGCTTTGGTCAGACTCGATATAGGCCGGAATGGATATAAGTCGATTAAACGGGTATACATTGAGCTTGTTATACCCCCGCACCAACATCCGTTAAACAATAAACGAGCGCTCTATGGCATGCGGTGGCGTTGCTAGCGAGAACAGTACTTGCTTTAAGCTCAATATGTGTTGTATATATGAGATTTAAGATATAACGTTTACGGCGGCATGGTTTGCGGATTAGCCAGGGCTGAACGGAGGTCGCAATGGATTATAGGTTTGGCGACGTTGAAATCATCATAGAGCAAGGCGATATTACCGAAATCGATGTCGAGGCGGTAGTCAATGCCGCCAACAGCGAGCTTTATATGGGCTCGGGCGTAGCCGGGGCCATAAAGCGAAAGGGCGGCATCTCCATCGAGAAAGAAGCGGCAGAAAAAGGTCCGATAGATGTCGGCTCTGCCGTCGAGACTTCAGCCGGAGCCTTAAAAGCGAAATATGTGATTCACGCGGCGGTCATGGGGATAGACCGCGTGACCGATGGCGAAAAAATCGAGAGTGCGACCCGGGCCACGCTAAATCTCGCCCAGGACTTGGGCATAAAGAGTATCGCGATCCCGGCGCTTGGGACCGGCGTCGGCGGGTTTCCGGTGATGGAATGCGCCAAAATCATGTTCAGGGTATTAAAAGAGCACGCGGCGGGCGGCAACAAAACGCTTGAGAAGGTCGTTTTCGTGCCCTTCGGTTACGAGGCTTACAGCGAATTCGTCCAACGCGCCGACAAAGACCTTAAGTAAAGCGAATAAGTCGCAGAGCCGCTAAATGCAATCATTCTTCATAATAAACTCGTGTTATCCTAGAAGAAATAGTTTCAACAGGATGCGAAGCATGAATCGAAGAGCAGTCAAAACACTCATTCTAGCCATAATCCTAGTGGTCGCCGCCCCGTTCCAAAGTGGGGCGTTTGCCGCGACCGACCCGACCACCTCAGCCCTTAAGATAAAAGCGCCGGCGGCGATACTCATAGATGAAAAGACCGGCGAGGTCCTCTGGGAAAAAAATGCCGATGAAAAACGCGCCGCCGCCAGCACTACCAAGATCATGACGGCCATTCTCGCGCTGGAGCGTGAGGAGATGGACGACACCATCACCGTCGGCGAAGAGGTAGCGGCTGCCGGCCCATACGGGATAAAGCTATCGGTCGGTGAGCAATTAGCACTCCAAGACCTGCTCTACGCCCTTATGCTCAGCTCCGCAAATGATTCCGCGCTGGTCATCGCCGACCACATCGGCGGAGACGTCGGCAAGTTTATCGACCTTATGAATACCAAGGCCACGCGTATCGGAGCCTTCAACACACACTATGCCAACCCGCACGGGCTCTCCGACAAGACGCAATATACCACCGCGCGAGACCTCGCCAGGATAGCGCGCTATGGACTCAATAACGAGGACTTCAAGACCATCGTCTCCACCACGGAATGGAAGTTGAACCGCTCCGACCCCAAAAAACTCACGGTAGTCGAGAATAGAAACAAATTGCTTGGGATATATCCGCTCGCAACGGGCATCAAGACGGGTTATATAAGCGAAGCAGGCTACTGCCTGGTTTCCTCGGCCGAAACCGACACCGTATCGGTAATCGCCGTCGTTCTGGGCGCGAGTTCATATAAGAGACTCTTCAATGAGTCGCAGCAAGTGCTCGACTATGGTTTCAGCCTATATGAGAAGAAAAAGCTCATCACCAAAGGGCACAAACACAGGATGGTGGCGCTAAAATACGGAGAAGAGCTAGACCTTGTCGCAAAAGACGATGTCGAAGCAAACGTCAGGCGTATCCTCGATACGTCGACCACCATCTCGCTCGAAAGCGACATCGACTATCCCATCAATAAAGGCCAAGTCCTCGGCAAAATCAAGGTCAACCAAGCCGGACGCAAAGTCGCATCCACCGACCTCGTCGCCGAACGCTCAATCGAAAAACCCGGCTTCGGCAAAATCGCGCGTTTTTACTTGGACCGGCTTTGGAAGAGCATTTTTTAGGTGCGGTTTTGGTTGGTTGTTGTGATTGGGGTTTGTGAGGGTTTCGAATCCGATCCGGGGATGCATATTTACGGCTTTGTAGAGCGATATCTCGTAAGGTTAGGTACTGTACTGCCTATAGCTATAGCTATAGCTATAGGTAAATTTTGTAGTCTAATTATCTTGTGGCATAATAATAAAAAGGGTAGGTGATAAAATGCATGAGAAATTAACAGCGGTTTTCAAAAAATCCCCATACGGTTACGTCGGTTATGTTGAAGAACTCCCTGGAGCAAATACTCAAGGAGAGACGCTAGAGGAAGCAGAAGAGAATTTAGTAGAGGCTGTTCAGCTTGTTCTTGCGGCGAATCGGCAAATGGCAGAAGAAGAGCTGGAGGGAACCGAAATAATAAGACAGGAATTTGGGGAAATCATAGCTTGAAACGAAAAGATCTAATCCGCTATCTCGAGAAGAACGGATGCGTTTTCCTGCGTGAGGGCGCAAACCACACCGTTTACGTAAACCGCATCGAGAAAAAGGCCTCAACTGTTCCGCGCCACAAAGAAATCGACGATTATCTTGTCGCCAAAATCTGCAAAGACCTTGGAATACCCAAGCCATAACAAAAAGGTGCAAATAGCGATCAACCCAGAGCACCTAAGCAATAATCCTAAGAATTTCTTACGGATTCGGGCAAATGTGAACATAACCAGGAGGACTCCAATAGTAAGGAAAGCTTTCATTGGATTGAGTGCACTCAGAGCTGGCCGGATACAATGCTCTTCATACATCTCCTCCGCGTTTTGTCCTTTAAGCTCGTCAATAGAGCGGTAGTCTAAATCGTAAAGGTCTTGAGCGAGGGCTGGACCAACACCAGGTATTTTCCGGAATTCCTTAAGGACTGCTTTTTTGTCTTGCTCCGTCATCGTATCCTCTCGGTAAAAGCCGACATGTAGCCATCGATGTCTTCAACGGCAAATTCTTTAGTTCCCTAGCCGGTATCGTGGAAATCTTGAGCAAAAGTTATTATTTCTTATGTTCTCGTAAAATTCATCAAGCCCTTCCATTTCAACATAGAGGGTTAACGTGTCGCTCATTTCTCTGTTTGCACATATCTCCGTTCCCGCGACCGTCATGCGATAAACGCCCGGAGCGACTAATTCGCGGCCATTGCGCCCTGCTTAACATGCGAATGATTAAGGAATATTAAATACCGGAGGTCGTAAGATGGTAGATACCGCCAAACCTGTTATTGTCGCCAGCAAGTGTCTCGAGTTCGAGCCGTGCAGGTATAACGGACAGGTCATCTCATTAAAGATTATTAGGAGACTCGAGCCATACGTCACCTTCATTCCGGTTTGCCCCGAGGTAGAAATCGGGCTCGGTGTTCCGCGCAACCCTATCCGATTAGTAAGCTCAAACGGGCAATCGCGATTAATTCAGCCCGCAACCGGCGTCGACATGACCGAAGAAATGCAAGGTTTTTCAGATAAGTTCTTAGACGCCCTCCCTGAAGTCGACGCCTTTATACTAAAAAGCGGCTCACCATCATGCGGCAGTAAAGATGTCAAAATATATCCGAGCACCGGAAAGGTTGCCGCTACGTCAAAGGGTTCGGGTTTGTTCGGCGGCGCGGTAAGCAACCGATACCCGCATTTGGCTATTGAGGATGAGGGACGGCTCAATAATTTTACTATAAGAGAGCGGTTTCTAACCAAGATATTCGCGCTGGCTCGCTTCAGAGAAACGAAAGCTGCCCGAACAACGAAGTCGTTGGTCCATTATCACACGGTCAATAAGCTGTTGCTCATGTCCCATAATCAACGCGAGATAAGAACGATGGGTCAAATAGTCGCAAATCATGAACACAGACCGCTCGCCGAGGTGGTCGGCGACTACGAGAACCATTTAAGGCAAGCGCTGTTTAAGTCGGCGAAGAAGACCTCGAATATCAACGTCATACTCCATGCATTCGGACACTTCTCCAAGCAGCTTACATCCGCGGAAAAAGCGTTCTTTCTCGATAATCTGGCGAACTATCGAACCGGCAAAATCCCCCTGAGCTCCGTGCAGAGCGTTATCGGCGCCTGGATAGTCCGGTTCAAAGACGATTATCTCAACGAGCAAACATTTTTCAAGCCCTATCCTAAAGATCTCATAGAAATAAGCGATTCGGGAAAGGCGAGGAGCTATTAGCAGAAACCCCACCGCTAAGCAAGTCCTTATTCGCGTCATTGGCGACAACCGTCCATAATGCAGTCGCTGATGCAGTAAATGTGGACTAAAAGCTAGCAAGACTGAGTTAGCAGACTTGAAGGCACATATCATAGGCGCAACCGGCATTATCGTGAGTAAGATACTTGACCGATAATAATAAATGTTATTAAATAATAAGTAATATTAACAGGAGGTGATGATGTTGGGAAAGTATAAAGTAGTGACGCTATCAATGCCGGAAGAAATTTACGCGCAAGCCGATGAGATTGCTAAAGAAGAAGGAAGAACTCGGAGCGAACTATTTCGGGAAGCATTTAGACAATATGTAGACACCAGAAATTGGCGCAAGATTCAAAGAGAAACCGCAGAAAGAGCCAGAAGTTTAGGCATTACTTCAGATGCTGATGTTGAGCGCATTATTGGCGAACTTCGTGAGCAAACCCCATGAGACGACTGCTCAAACCAAGAGTAGTTTTAGATACCAATGTTCTTATTTTAGCTCTTGCCCTCATCAGCGAATCCTCAGACCAGGTCGTCGGGCTCGCAAGCACCGGTGACATAGAACTCTATATCGGAATTCATACGTGATTATTTTGGTGACCGCTAAGGTTCCGTTACTAACTTTTCATATGTTTCGGTGCCGGAACTAGATAACGCCGGGCTTATCGCAATTTGGGTATGCTTAAGAGCTAAAGAGCCTAAAGGGAGGGATGATATTGCTCGCATACTTCGGCCTTGCGCTATCGATTCTCTTCTTGTCGGCGGCGTGGCCGCCGCACAATGTCTATGTCGCGGACGCCCTGGCGCGCAACGACAGAAGAACGGTCGTCTTCATCGCCTTGGCCGTCCTGGCAGGCGTAAGCCTTTCGACCGCGCTCGTGGCGGTAGGCGCGTCACTCGCGAAGATCCCGCTCTCCACCATCGGCGGCATCATCGTTATCATTACCGGCATCCGAATGCTATTTCGAGGTTCGTTCGAGAAGAAGGCCGCCGAGGCAGAGGGGCACGGCAAGCCAAAGCGCGACGTAATCATCACCGCGTTCGTACTCGCTCTCAACCCCGGGCCTTACGCGATAATAGCCGCCGAAGGAATCGCCAAACAAGACTTCGTACAAACCGCAATCGTCTTAGCTTGCGACCCGGTCGGAGTGGTGGCGGGCGGGATGCTTCTGGCATACGGAATACGCTTCGTGAGACTCCCACTCAACATCATCGGCGGCGTTATTGTCATCCTAATCGGACTCAAGATGATCTTCTTCTAACCGAAAAGTGCTATCATCACATAAGGCCTATCGGCTACATCACGGAGGAGTTCAGTTGGATTTAGAATCACTCGGTTGGAACGATTTCTTTGAAGAGAGCTTTGCCGACTATGCGGAACAGGGATACTTGGTGGGCAGAGTCTCGGCGGAGCACAAACATATATACAGGGTCTTTACAAAGGACGGCGAGCTGCTGGCGACCGTATCCGGAAAGATGCGCCACGACAGCCATCGGCGCGCGGCGTTTCCGGCTGTCGGCGATTGGGTCGTAATGCGCCTGCGTGCGGGCGAAGACCGCGCCATCATCCACGACATCTTGGAGCGGCAGAGCAAGTTCACGCGCCAGGTCGCGGGCAACATGATAGACGTCCAAGTCATAGCCGCCAATATCGACACCGTCTTTCTCGTCAACGCCCTCAACGATGACTTTAACCTGCGGCGTATGGAGCGCTATATCACCGTTGCCTGGGAGAGCGGGGCAAAACCAGTACTCATTCTCAACAAGGCCGACCTCTGCGACAATCTCGATGAAAAGCTAGCCGAAGTCGAAAGTATCGCGATAGGAGTGCCTGTTCATGTCGTCAGCGCTACAGAAAAGCAAGGCCTACAAGCGCTCGACCCCTACCTGAAAACAGGCTCCACTGTGGCCCTGCTCGGCTCATCGGGAACGGGGAAGTCTACGCTCATCAACACCCTCTTTGGGGAAGAAATCCAAAAAGTGGCCGAGATACGCGAGAGCGACGGCAAGGGCCGGCACACGACGACATATCGCAGACTCATCGCCTTGCCCTCCGGCGGTCTGGTTATAGATACGCCGGGCTTGCGCGAGATTCAGCTTTGGGGCACCGATGAGGGGCTCAACGACGCTTTCGAAGAGATCGATGCTATTGCGGGCGAATGCCGTTTTAACGACTGCAGCCACGAGAGCGAACCCGGCTGCGCGGTAAAAAAAGCCATTGAAGACGGAACCCTCGACGCTGCCCGCTATGCAAGCTACCTCAAACTCCAGCAAGAGCTGGCGCTTCTCGCCGACAGGAAAGAATACCAAGCGCAAAAAGAGCAATTGGAAAGAAGTCATCGAACCGTCTTAAGGGACAAGAACCGTTAGCTTTTAACTTATGTCCGACCGATTCCAGTACCCGCCCCCAGCATTTAATCCGAGCGTCCCCCTCCCTCGACAACAGGTAGAAACTACACGAAAACGGGTATCAATAAGGACACCGCGATGAGCGATTGCTCTATTGGTGCAGAAGTGAACCCTCCCCATTTTGGCGGGTCATGACAGCGCGGAATTTAGTGTTGGCAATAACAGAATTGGAGGTATGCGATGTCAGAAGGTGTAAA
>JAUXNY010000078.1 GCA_030682615.1 Candidatus Aquicultor sp.
TGTTCCGCGCTTGTCGAGAGCCCGAGATAGTCGATGCGCATGTGCCAAATCGGCTGCCCGCGGAGCCTGGGCCAATAATGACAATTGGTTTGGATTGAGACGGCTAAGCCGTTATAATGGAGCAAATGGCCACAAAACGGAGGTTTCAAATGAAAGTCAAGCGCTTTGGCGCAGCTGAGTTCGGGGCAGGACTGCTCTCCGGCGCCCTGTTGGGGGTAGCGGTGGGTGTTATGATGGCGCCCAGCTCTGGTGGCGAGACCAGGGTGCGCTTGTCTCGCTGCGCAAATATTTTCATTGATAACGCTACGAACCTCTTTGAGCAAGCCAAGAGCAGCATCGATATCGCTGCTCTGCAGCTGGAAAAAGTGGTAGGGCTGCAGGAGCGAAGCCTGCGCAGAAGGCTCAACAGTATCAAAGCCCAGCTTGAAGAGTTTCATCTAAACGAAACATAGTCGCGCAAAGCAGTCTCCCGAGACAGGAATGCCAGTTCTACGAGCGCGCACGGAGGGGCACCCAAGCAAGGGACGCATCCAGGCCGCTTGCATTGCAGGAAGGTTTGTTGTGAAGAAGAGAGTCGCGGTCTTGATGGGCGGCCGTTCAGCAGAGAGGGACATATCGCTCTTGACCGGTGAGCAGATTTACCAGGCCCTGCTGGAGAAGGAACACGAAGCGTTCAAGGTTGACCTCGATAAAAACGTCGCCGAAGAGCTTCTTCGGCTCAAGCCGGACGTCGTCTTTATTGCCCTGCACGGAAGGTTCGGCGAGGATGGAACGGTCCAGGGGATGCTGGAAATACTCGGCTTGCCGTACACGGGCTCGGGTGTTATGGCCAGCGCCATAGGCATAAACAAAGCGATGTCGAAGAAGCTGTTTCAAGCCGCCGGCGTCGAGACGCCCCCCTACAAATTATTTTGTGCTCGCGACTACGCAAAGGATAGCGCGGGGGTGCTCGCGGGCTCGCTCCAGACTATCGGCATTCCCTGTGTCGTAAAACCTATCTCTGAAGGCTCCACAATAGGCATGAGCCTGGTCAGGCGGGAGGCGGATTTTGTCGATGCCGTCGAACACGCCCTTGAGCACGATTCCGAGGTAATGGTCGAGCAGCTCGTCGAGGGCGTCGAGATAACCGTCGGGGTTCTCGGCAACGACCCGATTGCGCTGCCGACGCTCGAAATCGAGACCGAAACAGACTTCTTTGACTATGAGACAAAGTATACGGCGGGCTTAAGCAGGCACATCATACCGGCGAGGCTGCCCGAAGACCAGCAGCGGCGAGCCCAAGAAGCAGCGTTGCGCGCACACAACGCCATAGGCTGCCGGGGGTTTTCACGCGTCGACATAATCGTCGACAAAGAAGGGACGCCCCACGTTCTCGAAATAAACACCATTCCCGGCATGACGAGCCTCAGCCTCTTTCCAGACGCCGCTCGCGCGGCCGGCTATGAATTCCCCGAGCTCATCTCTTACCTCATCGAGCAGGCGCTCGAGAAGCCCTAATTGGCTCCGTCCCTAAAGCGAGCGCTTCTTCTTGACGACGCGTTGCACTACCAGCGCCCCTAAGGCAAAGACGAGTATCGCCGCGAAAAAGACTCCGCCGATAACGTTGGCGACGAGGATCGCGCCGGTCGAGGCCGCCATCATGATGACCCCCGCGAAGAGCACTCCCAGAAGGATGGCGGGGAATGCGTATTTGAAGTGGATATCGAAGAGAAACGCGATGAGTGTCCCGGTCCAAGCCCCGGTTCCCGGCAACGGAACCCCGACAAAGAGAAAGAGGCCGACCGCTCCGTAGCGCTCGATCTTATCTGTGTGTTTTTTGCGCGTCTTCTCGAAGAGCCAGTCGAAAAGCGCCGCAAAGCGACGAGAGCGCTTCGCCAGCCAGCCTGAGACCGGATTTAAAAAGAGGAGCAATGGCACGACCGGGGTGAGGTTGCCTGCGCACGCCAGCAAGAACACCTTCCAAGGTTCGAGCTTATAAACCGCGATTCCTAGCGGGATGCCCCCGCGCAGCTCGACAATGGGTAGCGCGCTGAAAAGAAAGACGATAAGCTCTGCGGGAAGGTCGATAGCCGCTTCTAGTATGTTTATATTTGTCACTCCTTTGCAATGTTCGCTCCAGCGGAGCGGTCACCTCTTGAAATAGCACTCATAGCTGCGCGCCTTTTGTGGACGCGAAAACGCGCCGATTCGGCCGCCTGAGTCTTGACCCTCTCTGAGATTATAATAAACGTGCGGCGATTACCAGACAAATGCGTTCGTGCCTGCGCCCGACAGCGCAGTGCTGCTGACCGCGCCCAGCTCATTCGGCCTACAGCCGGGACCTGGGCTGCCCATCATCCAGCCGCCGTGGAGCTTTTGCCTAAGAAGAAGCCAGAGCCCTTGCTGAGACGCCAATGTTAGCTAGAAATATGTAAAATAGTGTCTGTAGAGTTAGCAAGCAATATAGTACAATGGAGACTCAACACCCCGCAGGGTGGAGCTTTATTGTATAATCCCTTATAGGTGTCCCGGTTTATGGATGCCAAACGGAGCAACGAATGAGAAAACTTGGGCAAAAATTTTCGAGCGCTATGGTTGTTTTAGCTGCAGCCGTCTTAGGGTCGACGGTTTTGCGGCAGCCGGAACTGATGGGCTGGTTGTTGGAGATCGACCCAGTCTATCTTTTTGCGGGCTTTGGTCTGACCGGCGCCGGCGGTCTGGTCGCATTTGTCAGTTACTTTGAATACCACGGCATCGGCTCACAGGACGGCATCGTCAGGCGCGGTCCGCACGACGACATCGTAGCCATAACCTTCGACGATGGGCCAAACCCTGCCTATACCCCGCAGCTTCTCGACATACTAAAAGACAAAGGCGTCAAAGCCACTTTTTTTGTAGTAGGCCTTCACGTCACGAAATACCCCGACATCGCCCGCCGCATAGTTGCGGAGGGACACGACATCGGCAACCACACCTACACCCATAAAGACTTGGTGCCGGCGACGAGGCGCATGGTTCTCGCGCAGATCCACAAGACCGAGCAGGTAATCAAGCGCGCCACCGGAAGAACCACGAAGCTCTTTCGCCCGCCGCGAGGTATTTACAGCGGCGCCGTGCGGCGCCTTCTCGTTGACGAGGAGGGGTATCATCTTATCCTGTGGTCGGTCAGTAGTATCGATTGGCGCCAGACAAGTCCCATGAAGATATTGAGGCGCGTATTAGGTTACGCTCGCCCGGGAAGCATCTTGCTCTTCCACGACAGCGGCGCCTTGCTCCGGCGCGAAGGAGCCAGCCGCCAGAACACGGTAGAGGCCTTGCCTATGGTCATCGATGCTTTGCGGGAGAGAGGCTACGAGTTTGTGACGATGACCGAAATGCTCGAGCGCAGCGCCGAGGCGGAGTTGGAGCTCGCCGGCATATTGGAGCAAGCATAGAGACGATCGCTGTCTCTTATTATCAGAACACGGTTACGCCGAACCTCCCCGGATCCCAAGCGCCTCGTGCTAAAATATAAGGATGTACACATGTTAACAATAGATGTACAATATTGTGTATATTATTAATAAACACAGAGGTGGAGGCGGTCTAGTTGCTCGAAACATTAATCCGGTCGAAGGTGATGGTGAAGTTGTTATCATTCTTTATGGCCGACACCTCGTGCGACACTTACCTCCGCGACATCAGCCGCCAGATAGACGAACCACCCAGCGCGGTTCGCCGCGACCTGGAGCGCCTCGAAGAGCTAGGGCTGCTCCGGTCACGAATGGTCGGTAACCACAAGCATTTTAGCGTACGCCAGGAGTTCGCGCTCTTACCCGAACTAAGAAGTCTTTACATAAAGACAGAGGGCATGCCGGACTTTCTCAGTGATGAGCTGCGCGCGCTCCCTGGTGTGCAGCTCGCTTTTCTCTATGGCGAGTTCGAGAGCCGTCCGAACACGATGCCGTCCGGACTGCATCTGGTAGTCGTAGGCGAGATCGACGCGACGCTTCTTGAGCGCAAGCTGGCCTACATCAAAGAGACGCTGGCTCAATCGATCGAGTGCCGGCAATACGGGGCGCACGAGTTCAAGCGGCTTCTCGAGTCGAAAGACCCGTCGCTCGACTCCATTGTTACCGCTGAGACTATAGTGCTGGTCGCGCCCGAGGAGAGCGATACGTAGGGTATCGGCGAGGCATCGCTACACGTACTTCCTGCCGATGAGGTAGTGTATAGCCTCGGCCCACCCGGCCCCCATGGCGTGGTTGGTCACAAACACGTTGGGATAATCCTTGACCGCCTCGAGCAGGCCGGAATTTTCGGTGATGGCGTTTTTGACGAGGAAAAGCGCACCGACTTCGGGCGCCAGTGCGAGATCCGAGGCCGAGTCGCCAATCGCAATCGTGGTCTCTTTGGGAATCGCGCGAAGGTCGCGGTCTTTTCGTACCGCCGATGCTTTGCTGCTCGCCGCCGGCAAGAGATGGTACGCATGAATCTCTGGAATATCGGCCCGAAGCAGCTCGCTTCGCCGCTTTACCTGCCCATTGTCTATGATTTTCACGTCCGCAAAGCCCTCGCCGGCTAACAGCTCGTTTGCTTCCAAGGTGTCGATCCAGCCGCGAAAAATATGCGTACACTCTCGGTTTTGCGACCAGGGCAGGTGGTACTCGAGCAAGCCCGCATACGACTCGAGGAGCAACGCCGGTGCGCCGCCAGCCTCTATCGCCTCCCAGACGGTCTTTCCTTCGGTCCTGAAGTCGCCGGCGTTTAGGACTACCGTCTCGCCCATGTCGTATACCAGCTGGCAACCGAGCTCGGCAATCCAGTTTTGGAAGCCGAGAATGCGCGCGTCTCCTTGAAGCTGATGCCTGTTGCGCCCCGAGACGAGAACGACATCGATGCGGTGGAGGTGGCATGCGAGAATCGCTTGCGCGGCAGCGGCCGTATATTCGTGCTCTTCATTCTTGAAGAGACATCCCCCGGGCCCCAAAAGTGTCCCATCGACATCGCTGTATATGACTTTTACGTCCGGCACGATACGGTCGAGAAGTTCCAACGGCCACTCCGACAGCTCTTTGCCGAGCACGGGGCTCTCTTTAACATCCAAGAACATATTGACACGCATCCTGTCTGTATCTTAGTCTTGCGCGCGTTGCGCAGCTTACTTTATTTTAGTACCTATTTGTATATTTTAACAGACGAAATAGTATTCGCGCGCAGCGGGCATGCTGCTGGGGGCCACTTCTGTCCCTGCGTTCATGCGGTTATGGCCACCGCTTTTTTCTTACGGTGTAGAAGCACCAGGTCGTCCTCGATAAAAGGATTCTCCCCCTCCAGGCCGACTTTAAGCAGCACTTCGGGCGGAATCCCGATGTCGGCCAACCACAGCTCGCCTACGAACCCTGCCGCCGCACTCTCCAGTAGGCCCGACTTTGGCACGGCAAGCGTCATTGTGGCGCTTGCCTTAATGCATGGGTCGAACGGTTTGCCGGTCGAAGCATCGAGGCCGGAAGGGATGTCGAGCGCGACCACCGGCTTCTTCGATTCGTTGGTCAACCTTATCACATGCGCGAATTCCGCGGCCGGGTCGCCTTCGATGCCATAACCGAGAAGTGCGTCTACGATGAGGTCGAAGCCGAGTATCTCCTCCAATCGAAGCGTGCTCGCCTCGACGAACGGGACCCGCATCGACTCTAAGACGTTGAATTGGACGACCACCGAGCGCTTGAGGGAATCATCGCGTACTGCCAGCGCGACCTCGACGTTCGCTCCCCAGTTGCGCAAGTTTCGCGCCGCCGCAAGCCCGCCGCCCGCGTTCTTTCCGCCGCCCGCAAGCACCAGTATCCGGCGCTCCTCCACGTTTCCGTCGAGCATCAATCGGCACAGCCTGGCGAGCGAGCGCCCCGCGCTCTCCATCATCTGCACGATTTGCAGGCCGTATTCCTGGGTGACCACACGGTCGATCTCTCTCATCTGGCTTGTCGTAGCCGAGACCAATTTCTTCATTGCAATGCCCCCAATCTTAAAACCTATATTTATATTATTCCCTATTCCGGCCAAAGCTTGCGCCTCGCTGGTCATGCGAGCAAAGAAGGTCACCTCAGGTCTGCCCTGTGCCGGCGGGTTTGAGACAAATTACATATTCAAGCAGCGAGCCCTCTTCACGCTACAAGGGACTTGGCCCTACTAGGTTCAGGCGTAATATTATCGTTTTAGCATGCCCAGATTCATTCCGTGAATAGATGCTCCCTCTTGCATATTGCTACCTCTACTTTCTTAAGCCGTGTTTTCTTCGGCGCCAAAACCGCCTAAAAATATTTCGCTTTTTTTGTTTATTTGCGCATGCCCGATGGGAAGTTGAGTCATTGTACAATACTACTTTGTGCCGCTGGGTTTATTCGCCAAACGAGCGAATCCGGGTAGGTATCATCCGTTTAGGCAGGTTTTTATGGAGCCCAGCGGCACTGATTTTAGACACGACGCGAGCGAGCGTTATGCAAAGAGCTATTGGCCGCAGAAACCCCATTATGAAATGCGTCACGCCCAACCAAAAGGGCTGTGGCGCTTAATGCCGCTTGTTTTCAAGATAGAGGAGGTGAATCGAGAAATGAAAGATGCTTTGTCCAAGCACCTTAAAGAAAAGGAGGTGAAAAACATGAAAAAGATTCTAGTTGTTATGACGGCTTTAGCGTTGCTGCTTGCGATGGGAAGCATGGCGCTAGCTAAGCAGGACCCTGCCGGTGGCCCCGGCAATATCGTTCCTAACGAGGTCGCGCCGGTAGGACATGCTGGTGCGGTTAAGGATTATCGGTACTGGGAGGAGGGCGCCAGACGACACCTTCCCGGCATTTAAGCCTAATTATTGGTTCGGTGGTTTCTCCTGCTTCGACTGCCACAGCCCGCACGCCAACCCGGCGCGTATGCTCGGCTACAAGGACAATGCGACTGCGGGCGGTGTTCTGTCAGGCGGCAAATACTATGCTATCGCCAATCCGGGCCATGACAATATCCAGTTTGCCGAGAATGCGTTTGGCGCAAATACCGGCAAGGGCTACTTAGCAGTCAATAAGCCAATCTATCTCGCTGGTAGCTGGCTCTTGATCAAGAACCCGGATCGCGAGACAGCGACCGATACCGAGACGGTAAAATACTTCGATATCAATGCGCTGGGGATACTGACAGTCACTATCGACAAGGGGCAGGAGATCAGCGACAAGATATATTCTGACACCGATGCCTATGGTGATGCGACCAGCGGTTTGCTTGGCCAATATGCCGCGAATATGGGCTGGACGGTTGCCCTTAGCGACGAAAATTCGCTTACCGCGAAGTTCCCGGTCAACAAGATGCCTATCGACTGGGATAGCCCGGTCGGCGCGGCCGGCGGCGGTGCGGTCAACCCCGGCTTCGATGCGCGAGGCGGGACCGCCATCTGGAGCGTGAACGAGTTCTGTACCGACTGCCACGATGGTAATGCCGGTCAGCATACCGTTCGGGCTCCGCTATTTAGCGAAGACCGCGCACTTAGGGTTCAGAGCAATCCGAATGGCGGCTCCTACGACCTGGCCTACGGCCACGATGTCCAGCCTCGGCACTGAGCGCGTCAGATGAAGTTCAATCCGGAGGATGGACAAGACTTTGGCCCGCACTGCCGTAACTGCCACCGGGGCTCAAGCGCATGCGGCACCTGCCACACCAGCGGCGACATGAAGTACCTCGCAGCCGGCGGCACTGGCAGCGGTGAGGCGGACTCGACCTCGACAGCCGGCGGTGATGCTAGAAACAGCCTGAAGAACAGCGCGTTCGACACCGACTATACTACGACTAACCAGGAAAACACCGTTACCATCAGCAACTACTATGGTTTCTTTAAGAAGTCGCGCACCGTTGATTGGAATAGCGGATGGCGCAGCAGCGCCTTGTCTGTGCCGATGGGCCAAAGGTTGAGCGCCGGCCTCGTTGCAGCCGACTGCGCCGACGACGGCTTCAGTTGGCCGCACAGGACGCTCGGCTGGAAGATGCTCAAAGACGACCTCTTCGGTCTCGACTTTGACAATAGTACCGTTATCGATGCCGGCGAGGCCAGGACGGGCGGCATGGTCGCCCACGACCTCGACAGCGTCTGCCTGGATTGTCACAACCCGACGATCTGGAACGCGACAAGCGCTCTCGACCATGTTGACGATCCGGCTGATGATGCGCTGACTCCAAACGACAATAACGACGACGAGCTCATCCTGAGAGGCTTGCCGTAAGGCCGACTTCATTTATGGTTTCAAGTTCGTCAAATTACAACAGAAGAACGCAAGAAGGGTAAAACACAGAAGAGGCTCGCGAACCGCGAGCCTCTTCTCTTCGTCGTGCCCCCGGCATGAATCGAACATGCGACACCAGGTTTAGGAATTCTATAAAGACATTTTATGATGTTTTGTCGTTCTTTTTAAAAGGCGGCACCACCAGCTGAAATCACAAAATACTTGTTCTTTTTTATACTTGTTTTCGGTTTTTTGGCTAGTTATTAATGCAAAATAAGTGCATCGCCCTATTCAAAAGTGTTCTTTCGTGAGTCTCAAACACTGCAGGCGGTTTTGGTTGTCGTGGTGATTGCACTAAACGGGTTTTCGGCGCTCAACAAGCTCTAAAATGGCTTGACCAGCAATTTCATCGACAGGCTTGCTCAGAAGATCTTTAATCAGGGCGTAGGCTCCCTCGACGTTTACTTTGTCCCAAATTGAAATTCTCACGAGAGAGACACCGATAAGCAGAGGTGATAAGTCTTTGATGAAATCGTAGAAGGCACGCTGTTTCCATCTAGGGGAACCATTACCATCAAATGACCCGGTGTCGGAAGCACGACCAAACTGCATTTCGCAGCTATTATTCGACCACTTGCCACCATAGCTGCCCGCTTTTATACAACCGAGTTCCCGCTCTAAACAGTATTGCCTGTATTCCAATAACGGAAAATGCGGCAGGGCATTATAGGCGGTTGATAGCAGTGTTATTTGACGATATCTGTTAAAGTGAAGCATCTCATCTAACTCGACAGCAATCCCGTCAACGATCATGTCCCAGGTCCTAAGATTCGCCGGAATATCATTCATTATTCCACCCAGACTTCTATAAACGGCCAGGACTTGCTCATAGTGTGGGGACACCTTGATGGTGTCACGGGTTGGACAGGGGGTCTTTGTGCTGTTAACCGAACACCCCAAAACCTTAAAAGCCATTGACAAGTTGTTTTGCATTTTGCCCATATTGCTTGACTCCCAAAGTACCTATATTCTTACCGCAATCTATGACCTCGTTGTACTATATCTGCTATGATAAAGAACGTTAACATAATAAGCGAGTGTAGTTTGTGAAGAATGCTGGGGACGACTAAGTATGTCCTAATATAGAAGATAAGGCCATGCACACGAACAAGCAAAAAGAGAAACCGGCAAACGCAAAGATGCTTGATACCGGAACACTTTCTAGCTACCTTTGGGAAGCGACCAATATTTTGCGCGGCCCGGTCGATGCGGCAGATTTCAAGACGTACATTTTCCCGCTTCTCTTCTTTAAGCGTATCTCCGACGTTGACGACGGGGAGTTTTCCGTCGCACTGCGGGAATCAGGGGGCGATGTCGATTATGCGCAATTCGCAGAAAACCATCGATTCCAGGTACCTGAAGGTTGCCACTGGGAGGACGTCCGCGCAAAGAGCGGCAAGAGCAGGGGCTTATACACAGCATAGACTTTCTCAAGGGGCTGTTGGGTTTAGCCAAAGAAGTCCTTCAGGCAGAGAAACAGGTCGATACGGTTGATGAACAGGCAAAAGCAAAGGTCGCTCTCACCGAGCTTTTTGCTGAAGCCAAGGATGGCAATTTGCCGGTGTTGGTAGAACGAATTGTTGCCGATATTGACGAGATCGTGCGCCTGGTAAGATTCCCCGGCCGGCAAAGTACTAAAGCGGGCGAGCGTGAGGTGCAAAAGGCATTGCGCAAGGTTATCTATGTAAAGTATCAAATCAAAGACCAGGACCTTTTCGATAAGGCGTACAGGTACATTCAGCAATATTATTAAATCGAAGCAACCGCTGCTATTTGATTGAGGAACAAATCGAGCGAGAATTTGGCTGGCAAATGTTTAAGGAACGAAGAAACACAGTCGATGGTGTTCACTAAGAAGGCTTGTACACTACTGATGAACATAATATAATAGTGAACATGGTGATGTTATGAGCGACAATCGACCAACAAGACAAAATCCAGAAGCGCGAATAATACTAGAACAATGCGTCGAAAGACTCAGAAAGTATCTTATAATCGCGAGCATGCAAGCTCATGACCACCTATTCCTTGATCGTGGCATTGATGCCGAGCTGGTAATTGGTGCCGATGCTGGCCAGAGACGTCTTCTAGTTGAAATCAAGCAACATTTGTCTAGTGTATCTATTGCACATTTTCTAAATCAATTAGCCCTTCGAGGCATCGACAAGAAAGACCTCTTAGTATGCACCAACTATGCAAACCATAGTGTTATTGAACAACTTGAAACAGCAGGAATAAATTTCGTCGACACTTTTGGAAATATGGGCATCGAATTCAATAATCCTAGAACTATAATCCACATTAAAGGCAACAAAGGTGTTGCCGGTGCCAAGCCTGCAGCTCAACGTAGCCGGCTCATGCAGCCAAGCGGCTTAAAAGTTCTATTTATGATTCTGACTCAGCCAGATGCCATCAACCTTCCCTATAGAGACATAGCAGCCAAGAGCGGGGTTTCTTTGGGCTCTGTGGGCTGGATTGTGCGTGAGCTAAAAAGCCAAGGGAATGTGCTTGAGAAGAAGAGTGGCGCATTAGAGCTAACCAATCGCATCGAGTTGTTTAGGCGCTGGGTAGAAGCCTACTCAGAACAACTTCGGCCAAAGATTGTTCTGCGAACCCTAGTAGCCCCCAGGCTCGACACAGAAGAGATGGTCGCAAACCTCGATAAAATAGCCACCAATAATCAAATGATGTGGGCGCTAACAGGCAAGGTTGCCGCAGATGCTTTCACGCATCATCTAATTCCTAATAAGCTAACATTCTTCGCGAAGCATTGGACGCAAGACTGTGAGCGAGAGTTGCGTTGGGCTCCTAGCGAGCGCGGCAACATCGTTGTCCTAGACATGTTCTCATCATCGATCTTATATCAGAATAAGCTATTGAATTATCAGTACCCCCTGGCACACCCGGCGCTCGTGTATGCGGAGCTTTTATCTGAAGGCACAGACCGGGAGCGCGAGACAGCCGCTATCCTAGCCAAAGACTATCTTTTAGATTTGGTGATTTAGGGATGAGGCTCAGCGAGGATGCTATTGAGGGACTTAAGATTCTAGTCGAAGCGTGCCAATCGCTAAGTATTGAGCTTGCGTTAATAGGTGCGTCAGCCCTCGTAATATATTCTCAAACAAACATGTTACGGGCTGAAGCCGTTGAGTCTACACGTGATATCGATGCCATAACCTCAGCGCTTGATTGGGAACAACACGATAACCTCATCGAGGAATTAATTAAGCGTGGTTTCAGGAAAGGTTCTGGAGAGGCAGAGCATAAGTTATATTACGAACACGCTGAATTCGATATTCTGCCCATCGGCAAGCATTTATTGGACGGACAAGATCTCGTATGGCGTATTTCCGAGAACCGTATGAATGCCCAGGGTCTACAGGAGGCGCTTGTTCACGGTATTCCATTTGAGGTTGAAGATGGCCTGCAGGTATTGGTCGCGCCTCTTTGGCTAATAGTTTATTTAAAGATTAATGCCTATCTGGACAATCCACACACGCGGCACAAGGATATAAGAGACGTATTGGGAATACTCGAGTATTATGAGTACGACCCCGAGGAATCTAGACGCTTTGACGTGGATGCTGATATTGACCATGGGCTCCGAGGCGCATTTCTTATTGGTTTAGATATCACAGCAAACTTGGAACAAGTAATGCTTGAGCCGATTCGTGAATTCTTGGCTAATATCGAGGATGAAGATTCAAGCATAATAAGTAGAGCAGTTGGCCACAGCTCGCTTCAATTGCGTGAAGCTTTTCAGCTATTTGAAGCTATGAAGCAGGGCTTGCTTAATGCTGGTTAGCATAAAATTGTGCTTTGTGCAAAAACAAAAAGAGCGCCCAAATGGACGCCCTCATTGGCCGAATCTCGGCTGCTCGTCTGTCGTGCCCCCGGCATGAATCGAACATGCGACACCAGGTTTAGGAAACCTGTGCTCTATCCCCTGAGCTACGAGGGCAAAAACTTTTCTTCTTAAAGTGATTTTGACATAATTGAGTATAGAAGCTCGCCCCCGACACGTCAAGCAGGCTCGCATGACAGTGCTGCTCATAGCGGCTCCAAGCACCTCGCACCGGCTTAGTCTTTTTTGTGAAGTTTGTCTCAAGAGGTGTTTGACTTTGCCGTAGCGCTCCACTATCATATACCACAATATACTCCATATACACATGCGTAGATGGGAAGAGTACGGTTAAATCACGGGGCAAGAGAGCCGGGTTGCTGGAAGCCGGTACCTGGTTTAACACGGAAGGCCATCCCGGAGCAGTCGGGCTGAACACAACAGGCGTAAGCCGGTAAATAGGCCCGACCGGTGGCGACGTTAGAGCCGGGGTCACATCAGACCCCTTGAGGTCGAAGCCGCAAGGCGTCGATGAAAATGGGTGGCACCGCGAGCAGATGATAACCTCTCGTCCCGTTGGGATGAGAGGGTTTTTTTATACAAAGACATGCCGATAAAGGAAGTATATGACGGAGTTCAGGTTTGACCAGTGGCTAGATCTCTACGCCACGCGAGTAAACATGATGCGCTCATCGGAGGTCCGGGAGATGCTCGCGGTAGCCGCGCGCCCGGATGTCATCTCGTTCGGCGGCGGAATGCCGGACACCCGCGTATTTCCTATGAATCAAATCGTTGAGGCGACCCAGCGTGTGATGCTTCGCGAAGGCCACGCCGCCCTGCAGTACGGCTCGTCCGAGGGCCACGTAGGGCTAAGGCGTCATATCGCTGCCATCATGAGCGAAGTCGACACCGCAATCGGCGTCGACGACATTATGATCACCGACGGCGCCCAGCAGGCGCTCGAGTTTATCGCTAAAATATTTATCAGCAAAGGCGACACTATAATCGTTGAGGCGCCGAGTTATGTCGGCGCGCTCCAGGCATTTATGAGCTACGAGCCCGAGGTGGTCGGTATCCCGGTCGACGATTGGGGTATGCGGACCGACATCTTGGCGGTAGAGCTGGAGAGGCTGCGAAAAGAAGGGCGCCAGCCAAAATTCGTCTACGTCACACCGAACTTCCACAACCCCGCCGGTGTCACGCTTATCGAGGAGCGCCGGAGGCACATTATCGAGCTTTCCGAGAAGTACGGCTTCGTGGTCGTCGAGGACGACCCGTATGGAAAAATTCGTTTTCGCGGGGAAAACGAGATAGCGATGCGGTCGATGGATGAGCGCGTCATCTACATCGGAACCTTCTCAAAGATCTTCTCTCCGGGCATGCGCCTGGGATGGGTCGTGGCGCCCAAGGCTATCCTGGAAAAACTGATTTTCGCCAAGCAGGCGGCAAATCTTTGCTCAAGCTCATTCTCACAACACGTGACCGACGAGTACCTGAGTAGCTTTGACTGGCAGAAGAACATCGATGACCTGGTCGACCTGTACCGGGAACGCTGCGCCACGATGATATCGGCGCTTGAGGAGTTCTTCCCCGAGGGTGCCACCTGGACGAAGCCCGACGGCGGGCTCTTTATCTGGGCCACCCTTCCCGAGGGGCTCGACTCGGGCGAACTGCTGGCCGAGTCGATTCGCGAGGCTAAAGTCGCGTTTGTGCCGGGACGTGCTTTCTACGTAGGCGTTCAAAAAAACAGCAGCCTTCGCCTAAACTTCTCGTATTGCCCGTCCGAAACAATCGAAGAGGGCATCAAACGCCTCGGCGCGGTAGCGAAACAGCAACTAGCCCTCTACAGGTCGCTCTTTAAGGGCTACTCGCCCGGCAAAGATAAGAACAAAAACAAGAAATAGTTTTAAGTGTTTGAGAAGCGGTGTCAAGTGGCTGCTCAGAATATATGTTTACTAATAATGAACATACGCTAAGCTAAAGTTCATTATTAATGAACATCTCTTACTGGGGGCCTCGCGCACAGGCAAAGGTGCGGCAGGCGCAGGTGCCGTTCGGATTGGTGGGCATGCCAGGGGATTGGAGGAGGAGTCGGTGAACGAGAAGATAGCGGTTCTAATGGGAGGACGCTCACTCGAGCGCGATGTCTCGCTAAAGAGCGGGCATCGGGTATATGAGGCGCTGCGGGAGAAGGGATATGAGGTATTCAAGCTCGATGTCGATGAGAACCTCGTGGAGAACCTCAAGCAGAACCCGGTCGACGTCGTCTATATCGCGCTCCATGGAAAGTATGGTGAAGACGGCACGGTCCAAGAGCTCCTCGAGATAATGGGCATCCCGTACACCGGCCCGGGTGTCTATTCGAGCCATGTCGGGTTCGATAAGTCGCTCGCTAAAGAGATATTCTTGCGAAAGGATATCCCCACCCCGGACTTCTTCACCCTGAGCGCGGGCAGCTTTCGCGAGATGGGTGCCGCAGGCGCCCTCGACGACGTAGTGGCCAAGCTCGGGCTCCCCATCGTCGTAAAGCCGGCCAGCCAGGGGTCCGCGCTCGGCATCAAAATCGCTCACTCCATCGAGGAGCTGCCTGGAGCGCTCATCGGCGCGCTCAGCTATGACGACAAGGTCGTCCTCGAGAAATACATCAAGGGAACCGAAGTAAGCGTCAGCGTTCTCGGTGAGGAAAACCCGGAAGCGTTGCCGGTTGTCGAGATAAGCACGAAAAAAGAGTTCTTCGATTTCGAGTCGATGTATACGATGGGCGACACCGAGTATTTCATACCGGCTCGCTTGCCTGAGGACATCCTCAAAAAGGTTCAGGATATCGCGATTCGCGCCCACACCGTGCTCAATTGCCGGGACGTCACGAGAATCGATATCATGGTCGACGGGGACGGCAACCCGTTTGTCCTTGAGTTAAATACCAGCCCCGGCATGACCGAGACGAGTCTGTTGCCGATGTCGGCAGCGGCCAAGGGAATCGACTTCAATGACCTCGTCGAGATGCTCGTCAAGTTCGTCCTGGAGCGCAAACGCTAGTTTTAGAGGAACCGCAATGGGGTATTATAACCTGTACGAACAGTGCGGGGGTTTGCATAAGAGAAGCTTGGTATGTCTAAAAAGGAGAACAGTGGAATGGGTAGAATTTTTACGCTTGTCATAGGCGGTATCGCCGGTGCGATAGGCGGCTTGCTATTCGCGCCGCGTACCGGCAAAGAGACACGGGAGCAGATTAAATCGAAAATCGATGAGACGATGGAAGGCGGTTTCGAGAAATACGGCGAGCAGCCGGGCAGGCTTCTCGAGATGGCTTCCGAGCGCGGCCAGATGCTTCGCGTCAAGATCGAAGATGCTAGAGAGCAGATGGTCAGCGGTGTCGACAATGTAGCCGACAAGGTCCGGGAGAAGATGGGCGTAGAGGCCGAGAAAGCGGGAGAAGCTGTCGAGGTCGTCGAGGAGAAAATCGAGGCGGCCAAGGAAGAGGTCGAAGCAGTCGAGCCGGCCGAAACCCCCGAGGCGGATGTCGAAGAGGCACCATCCGAGGAAGCCGAGGAAGAAAAATAGCGCGCTTTTCCATCGGGCATAAACCCGATTGAGGTAAGACCAAGCATTTAAACGCAAGGTGATCTTTGTCCCTTGCGTTTTTGTTTTTTCATTCCGGCGACCGCTCTGCCCTACTGCGCTCGCACTTGCGGTTGTTCGCAGAACATCTAGAATTATAGGGACAGGCAAGGCTAATGGTGGTTGCATGGTTGAAACAGCAAAAGCAAGACTCTCATCATGGTGGGTTGCGCTCGCCGCGGCATTATTGGCGAGCGTTGTCTTCGCGTCGCTCTTCGGCCAGTCCTCATATGATGTCAACGGATATAGGTTGGGCCTGAGCGCGTCGCCTTCTTATCGGGGCGATACCGAACTCGCAATCCCGCCATTCGGCGAGATTTCCGCACGGACACATGGTACACCGCTAAAGCTCAGGGTCGCCCTCGAGCGCATCTATCCGAGCCAGATATCCAAGGTCGCCAATTATGTCGATAATGGCGGCGAGCTGGTCGAAAAGCTCGAGGCCGACGGAAAGAACGCTTTTAAGCGGTTTGTCTTGCGGTTGATCGCGATAGCAGCGCTCGGGGGAGCGTTGGGGGCCGCACTCGCGCCAAGGAGACGTCTACTCAAAGCGGCCGCAGGCGCGCTCACAGGCGCGCTGTTCGTCGGCTCGCTGCTACTGGCGACCTACCGGACATTCGACATTCACGCGTTTAAGCAGCCGCGCTACAGCGGCGCGTTGACGGCGGCGCCTTGGGCTATCGACGCCATCGCCAAGCAACTCGGCGATATCGCGGCCTTTCGCCAGGAGATACGGAGCATCGCCAAAAACATCAACCTGTTTTACTCCAAAGTCGATGCCTGGCAACCGCTCCGGGATGACACCATCAAGGTACTCCACGTCTCTGACTTCCACAACAACCCGGCGGCGGTGGACCTCACCCGGCGTGTCGCCATCGATTTTAAGGCCGACTTCATCATCGATACGGGCGACATCACCGACTGGGGCACACCAATCGAAACTAAACTCATCGAGGGCATCGCGACGCTGCCCGTGCCGTATTATTTTGTCCCCGGAAACCACGACTCCCCGGAGACGATAGAATATCTGAAATCGGTGGAAAACGTGACCGTGCTCCAAGGAGCGCCGGTCGAGATAGAAGGAATCGCCGTTCTGGGCATCCCCGACCCTGCGTCTTATGTCTATGAGGTCCGCGTGCCGGGTGAGGACTCGATGACGGCGATGGAGCGGCGAATCAACGAGACCATCGACACGATGACCGTCGAGCCTCAGGTTTTGGCGGTCCACAACGCCGCGCTTGCGGGCAGGTTCTTTGGCAAGGTACCGGTCGTCTTGACCGGACATATCCACAAGGCGCAGCTCAAAGAGAAAGCCGCATATGTCATGAACAATGCCGGGACTACCGGTGCGGCGGGAATTCGGACGTTTCAAAACAGAAAGGACGTACCGTATACGCTCAACCTTCTGCATTTCGAGCGCGCCACAAAACGCCTGGTCGCAATCGACAGCCTCACTGTGATGGGGGCGGCGCGCGAGTTTCGCCTGGAGCGGTCGCTAATCGAATGGCCGGATAGAGATAGCAGGATTTCCAGCGCGCAGGGCGAATTAATTGAGCAGAGAAAATAGGGGTGGTCGCTATAACTTTCGCGCGAGCGCTATTCGGGTTTTTGCTGGAAGTCTACACAAAATTCATCGAGCATCGGGGCGCGCTTTTAGCGGGCGGCATCGCCTTCTTCATCTTCTTCTCGCTCTTTCCGATTTTGCTCTTCACCGGTGTCGTCCTAGCCTATGTTCTCGAGGACCAAGCGGTGCGCGCACAGCTCATGAGCTATGTCTTCGACAATTTTCCCGTCTTCGCCGATTTGACCAGGGGGACGATAGAAGAGCTTATCACCAAGCGTTCGAGCGCCGGCGCTATCGCGCTTATCGGTTTTCTCTGGGCGGGGACCAACCTCTTTGGCGGCTTGGCCATCGGACTCAACGCGGTCTACGAGGTGGCCGAGACGCGCAACCTTCTCTTGCAGCGGCTCATAGCGATTGTCGTATATCTGATGATCGCCGGGCTTATCATCTTGTCCTTTGGCGCGACCGCGATCACCTCGGTCTTTCGCGACGAGGTCTTGCGGATGCTCTTTCCCGACCAGGTAATCGCGGTGACCTGGACGATATTCAGCCTCGCGCTGGGTGCCGTATCTACGATACTCCTCTTTCTCGTCGTCTATAAAATGGTTCCCAATGTCAAGGTCGGGCTCTCGAGCATTCTGCCCGGCACCATCGTCGCCGGCTTAGGCTGGGAGCTAGCGAAATATGGCTTCGCCGTATACTTAAGCACATTCGCTCGCCAGGGGTACGGCCTCATCTACGGCTCGTTCGCGACCATCGTTTTGCTGATGTTTTGGCTCTATATCTCGGCGGTTTTGCTCCTGCTCGGGGCGGAGATAAACGTCGCGTTCAAGCGCCGCGCCGCAGGTGGTGTCAAGAGCTTTGAACCGCGAAAAGGCAGCAAATAAGATTTCGGACATCTTCAACCCCTATTACTCGTCGGCGCCCTTTTTTTGTCTGGTGGCGGCAAGCGCCGCTCCGGATGCTGTAACCTTTTTGCTCAATGCGGCTATTTTGACCGCTTTCTTCAGCTTCTTGCCGCTCTGGGATATCCGGCGGCGAATCCGTAAGGGTCTGGTTCAAGATGCCCATATCAACAGTCGCGAAGACCGGCTCAAACCCTTCCTGTTCTCGCTCACCTGCGCGGTCACGGGATTAGCGGCGCTCTACGTCGCCGGTGCCCCCGACGTCGTTCTCGCGGTCGCCTGGACGGTCGTCGCTTTGGGGGCGACGATAACGGTGGTGACCACGGTCTGGAAGATAAGCCTCCATGCCGCCGGCATCACGTCGATCGCGGCCATGCTCTATTTCATCTTCGGGGCGGTGGTGGCCCCGGTCGCGTTGCTGGTCCCGGTGGTGGGGTGGGCGCGCTTGACGCTTCGCAAGCACACTCCGGCGCAGCTGGCAGCTGGGATTATCGTCGCTATAGTGATTACTGCCGGGGTCTTTTCGTTCTTCGGGCTGATTTGATGGTGATGTCCACGTCTGCTTGCCAAAGGATTGCGGTCGATTAGTAGCCCCAGATAGACTCGCCGCGCAGCCTTCTGGATTCCTCGGCCACTATGACTCGCCCCTCGGTGATGATTTTATCGACCGGCAGGTCGTGGCTTTCTCTTGGAATGAGCGGGACGATTTGGAGTTCGAAGGCGATTGAGAGTCTCGGAATCGCGGCCCCGACCTGGCTTAAGAAGCGGTCGTAGTATCCGCCGCCGTAGCCGATGCGGTTGCCGCATTCGTCAAATACCATGCCCGGGACGATGACTAAATCGATTTCAGCGGGAGCACAGTCGCAGGTGCACGCGACCACCGGCTCGGGAATCCCGTATTTGCTCACAAGAAGCGTGCTAAGGTCATCTACACCGCGCAGAACGAGGCTGTTGTTTTCGGTGTCGGTGATGGGAAGAGCGACTTTTTTGCCGGCTTTCAGGCTCTCTTCCATCATTGTCAACGTCGGGACCTCGCTGCCGAACGCCGCGTAGAAGAGTATATACGATGATTGTTCGAACTCGGGCTGCGCGAAGAGGCGTTCTCTGATAAGCGCCGCCCTACTTTCGCGGTCTTCGGGGCAGAGCGCGTTTCGTTTATCGCTCGTTCTTTGGCGAAGAGCACGCTTTGGCGACATGCAGTTCCTTTCAAAATTCCGCTATCGCAGGGCTTTCCATGTTGTAAGCCTGGCCCAAAAGCAGTTTAATTAAATAAACACGAGCATAGGAGAGGGCACCGTGATATTCTTTGACATCATAACCACATTTCGCAATCTTACCCTCGACATACTCCCTTTAGTGATTATATCACTTGTGCTCGCGGCTGTCCTGGCGCAATACTTCTCGCCGCGCTCGCTCGACAGGATGATTCAAAGCACTCCATCGCGGGCCGTTCTGGCCTCTAGCTTCTTCGGTGTGTTTCTGCCGGCGACAACGGGTTGTCGCGTCCCGATGGCCGCCATCGCGCGCAAAAGCGGCGCCGCATGGGCGCCGGTGTTGACGTTTATTGCGGCGGGCTCGGCCGCCGGTATTTCGACCCTCATCGTCACGCTGCTTCTCGGCTGGCAGCTAGCGGTGCTTCGCATTATAGTCGCGCTCTTATCGGCGCTGGTCCTTTCCCTTATTATCACGAAGTTTATCGAGCCGAGATTTGCGATGGCTGCGATGGACTGCGAGGTGGAACCGCTCTTCGACAACGACTTCTGCGAGTATTGCTTCGAGGCCGAGGATGAGGCTCCACCCGTGTTGCGGCTATCCCGGGTCTGGCGGAGCCTGGTGCGCAGCACGCGCGTTGTTGTGCCGTGGCTGGCGCTCAGTCTGTTGTTGGCATCCCTAATCGAGGTAGTCGTCTCGAAAGAGACCGTCACGGCGCTGCTCGGCGGACCGCTGGAGGCTCCCAAAGCCGCGCTTTTAGGGCTACCCTTTTATTTTGTCTTCGGCGCAGACGTTCCCATCATCTATGTTTTGCTTAAGAAGGGGCTTAGCCTGGGTGGGGCGGTCGCGCTTATGCTCGCCGCCCCTGTGGTAAACGCGCCGGTCCTTGCGATGGTGGGGAGATGGCTGGGCTACCGCAGGGCCCTCGTATTTGTGGCGCTGTGCTGGCTGGTAGCGTCGGCGATAGGCATGCTCTTCGGTTACATAGATGCGCGGTGAGGGTGATGTCGGCGATGAGGGGATTTAGCGGAGGCGCTTTCCGCGGCGGTTGCTTTCTGGATTCCGCTCGACAACTCCTGTATCCTCATGTAGTGCGCAGTTTTTTAGCGGAAGCAGTGAGATTCACAGATGACGTAGTAACGAATGTAGCAGGATTCCCGCCGAGGAGGCAGAGATGAAGATAGCGGCTAAGTTGGCCGATTCTCTTTTAGCTATCGCACCCGATGAGCGAGTGCACATAATCATAAAATCAAGGCTCTTGGAGAAGGATATCGTCGATGAGCTGACGCGAAAGCCTAAACTGAGCGTGAGGCACATCATCAAGATGGTCAATGCGATATCGGTCAGCCTCCCGGCCGGCGACGTAGAAGCGTTCGTCCGCGAGCCGTGGGTCGAGCGCATAGAGGAAGACGAGAAGGTCTACGCGGTTCTCGATGAATCGTTACCCCTGGTCAAGGTACCCCAGGCATGGGATAGCGGCCTCACAGGTAAAGATGTCAAGATAGCGGTCATCGACACCGGAATCGATATCTCGCACCCGGATTTCACCGGCAGGGTTCTGGCGACGCAAGACTTCACGCTGGAAGGGTTTCGTGACAGCAATGGGCACGGCAGCCTGGTCGCAGGCATTGCGGCCGGGAGCGGCTCGTATTCATCCGGTAAGTTTAAAGGAGTAGCCCCCGGCGCTTTGATTCTCGCCGGCAAAGTCCTCGCCGCCGACGGCAGCGGCAGGATGAGTGATGTGATGGCGGCGGTTGAATGGTCGGTCGACCTCGCCGCTGATATTATCAATCTCTCTCTGGGGACCAGCGGTTCCTCCGACGGCGGCGACGCGCTCTGTGAGATATGCGACCGGGCCGTTGAGAGCGGCATCGTGGTATGTGTGGCCGCCGGCAACGACGGGCCTAACCGCAGGACCGTAGGGAGCCCCGCCGCGGCGCGCCGGGTGATAACAGTCGGAGCCGCCACCGCCAACGGGCTGGTTGCCGAGTTTTCCTCCCGGGGGCCGACCTCCGATGACCGTCTCAAGCCGGAGATTATTGCACCGGGCATCGACATCATTTCGGCTAGAGCGAAAGATACGAGAGCCGGAAAACCACTCGACAATTACTATACCTCGGCGACCGGCACCAGCATGGCTACCCCGCATGTGGCGGGTATAATCGCTTTGCTTCTCGAGGCCGCCAGAGAGAGCTCCCCGCAGCTTATGAGAGAAGCGCTATTAAATACGGCGACCGACCTGGAATTGGACGATTATGCGCAAGGCGCCGGCATGGTCGACGCGGACTTGGCCCTGCGCTACGTGCGGACACATGAAAACCCGCCGGAACCGAATGAGCAGGCGCCGGCGCGCTCGGCCTCGCTAAGCGCCCTAACCCGGCTCTATGAATCGGTCGTCCACCGGGACCGGGGAAAGCGCCGCAGGAACTCCGGGCAGATTGAGCGAATCGACGAAGAGAGCGAGGAGCGCATCGAGTTCTAGCCAACGAAGATGCGCGCGCTCGTTAACTGCAGGCCAGGCGATTATACGGAAAAACCAGACAGGCAGGGAGTTTTTGCCGACTATTATCGAAGTTAACGAACTCGCTAAAGACTATAACGGCCACTCGGCGGTCAAAGGTATCTCGTTTACAGTCGAACGAGGCGAGATATTCGGATTTCTCGGCCCGAACGGTGCGGGAAAGACGACGACCATCAGTATGCTCTGCACGCTTCTGCGGCCCACCTCGGGCAGCGCGACCGTCGGCGGCTATGATATCATAAAAAACCGGCTTGCCGTCAGGCAATCCATCGGCCTCGTCTTCCAGGACCCGAGCCTCGATGAGCGGCTGACTGCCCTGGAGAACCTTAAGTTTCACGGGATGATCTACGGGATACCCCGCGCGGAGCGGAGTCGCCGAATCGACGAGGTCCTGGAACTGGTCGAGCTGTCCGGCAGGCGACACGATATGGTGCGCACTTTCTCCGGCGGCATGAAGCGCCGTCTCGAGATTGCGCGGGGGCTTATGCACCGGCCGAGAGTCCTCTTTTTAGACGAGCCGACGCTCGGCCTTGACCCGCAGACCCGTCACCATATTTGGGACTATATCAACCAGCTGAGGGTCGACGAAGGCCTCACGATATTTCTGACCACCCACTATATGGACGAGGCGGAGCATTGCGCGCGCATCGCCATAATCGACGATGGTGAGCTTATCGCCATCGATACGCCCGAAAAGCTAAAAGCGCAGGTGGGTGGCGACGTTATCGTTCTCATTACCGATGACAACGCGCGAGCGGCGACCGAGATCCAAGAGAAATTCGATGTCGAGGCCAAAGAGGTCAACGGCGAGCTTTCGCTGCAGGTGGAAGCGGGTGAGCACTTTATGCCGGCGCTTATCAAGGGCTTGGAGTCCAATGTCACGTCGATATCGCTTCGCAAACCGACGCTCGAAGACGTCTTCCTCAACCTTACCGGGCGCAAGATTCGCGAGGAGAAGCTCGCGGGTATGGACCAGGTCCGGTCCCGGGTGCGCTCCAAAAGGAGGCAGCAGCGATGAAGGCCGCTCTTATGGGCATTTATACCTTATGGCTCCGCGATATTACAAGGTTTGTTCGGGACAAGCCCCGGATAATAAGCTCGAGCGTACAGCCTTTACTCTGGCTCTTCGTGCTGGGGCTGGGACTCTCGACCGCGTTTGTGCGCGGCGGCGGCGACAACAACTACATGCGCTTTATCTATCCGGGCATCATCTCGATGTCGGTCTTGTTCACATCGATATTCTCAGCGGTCTCCATCATCTGGGACCGCGAGTTCGGTTTCTTGAAGGAGGTCCTAGTCGCGCCGATACCGCGCTGGTCGGTGGCGATAGGAAGGGCGCTCGGCGGAAGCACTGTCGCGGTCTTGCAGGGCACCATCATCCTCATCGTCGCGCCGCTCGTCGGCGTGAGCTTTACCTTTAGCCAGCTGGCGCTCGCGTTTCTCATCATGTTCATGATTGCGTTCTCGATGACGTCATTCGGAATCTTGATAGCGGCACGCATGCATACGCATGAGGGATTTCAGGTGGTGGTCAACTTCATCCTGCTCCCGATGTTCTTCCTGTCCGGGGCGATGTTCCCGGTGGGCGAAGGTCTGCCCTCGTGGATGCAGGCGCTTGTTCGCATCAACCCGCTCAGTTACGGCGTCGACGCGTTGCGCCAGACGCTCGTAGGGATAAAGATAAATCCTATCTGGCTCGACTTGTCGGTAGTCGCGGGCTTCGGCGCCTTCGCGCTGATGATGGCGGTCTGGTATTTTGAAAAACACGAGTAAGAACCGGCGCGCTTTTTACTTCGATGAAGCCGGCGACGGATAAGGTTATACTGTCAACAGCAATTAGTGCTCAGACCGTTGACGAGAGGGCTGCGCAGGACTATCATTCATCTAGTAATTCTTAAGTGGCGAGCCTATAGGCTGGGATAGATTATAGGGCAATGGCCGGCATTACAGCTCGCCGGCTGGAGGTCAGGTATGTATATTGTTATTAGCGGTTGCGGCCGGGTCGGCGCTCAGCTCGCGACAATGCTCTCGGACGACGGCCACAATGTCGTCGTCATCGACTCCGACGGAGGCTCTTTTCGGCGCCTCGGTACGACCTTCAACGGCCTGACCATTGTCGGCAACGGCTTCGACGAGCAGGTTCTGGAGAAAGCCGGCATACAAAACGCCGATATCTTTATCGCTGTCACTAATCTCGACAATACAAATATTATGGCGGGCCAAGTCGCCAAGAAACTCTATAACGTTCAAAAGGTCATCTCGCGGGTATACTACCCCGACCGCGAGAAAACCTACCACAAGTTGGGTCTGGAGACGGTCTGCGGCACCACGCTAGTCGCGCGGAAAATCCGCGATTTCATAATCGGCCGCGAATTCGTCTCGGAGGTAAACCTCGATTTCAACACGCAGCTCGCCGAGATAAAGGCTTCATCGACGCTTGCAGGCAAGAAAGTGGGCGATGTCGAAATACCCAATGAGTTTAAACCGGTCATAATAATTCGGGGCGGGGCAAGCATGATTGTCGGCAACGATACCAAAATCGCGGTCGGCGACACGATAATCGCGGCGGTTAGCGCCAGCGCGGTGCAGAAAATCACGCGCTACTATGGCGTTGAGGTGCGCACGACGACCGCAGCGGGGCTCTCCTGCCCAATCTAACATAAGAAGGTAGAACGCATGTATGTGATTATAGGCGGCGGCGGCAAGGTGGGCTCCGGGCTCGCCCGCAAACTCGGCAAGAAAGGCCACGCGGTGGTCGTTCTCGAGAAAAATCGTGAAAAATGCGCGCGTATCGCCGAAGATAACGCAGACATCCTGGTCATCAACGGGGACGCCTGTGATGTGCAGTATCTCGAGGAGGCCGGCGCGGAGCGTGCCGACGTGCTGGCGGCGGTCACCGGCGACGATGACGACAACCTCGTCATGTGTCAGCTGGCATCGGAGGGTTTCAACATCCCTAAAACGGTCGCCAGGGTCAACGACCCGAGAAACGAGCGGATTTTTCACGCGCTCGGCATCAACGCGCTGTCGAGCACGACGATTATAACGAGGCTCATTGAGGAAGAGGCCACCATCGGCGATATTATAACATTACAGGCGCTCAAGAAGGGAAACCTCGTTCTTGTCGAGATGGACCTGCCGGGCGACGTCCCGATCGACGGCATGAAGGTTGTGGACATCAAGCTTCCGAAAGAGATCGTTCTGGTCTCCATCATCCGCGGCGAAGAAGTCATTATCCCTCGGGGCAACACGACGATTATGGCGGGCGATGCCGTTATCGCGGTGACCTCGCCCGACAAGGAACAGGCTCTCCGGGATATTCTGACCGGGGCGAGGTAGATGATGCAAAGAAAAGCGGACAGGTTGGCGGAGGTCTGGCGATATGCCGCGGGCATACTCATCGAGATGCTCTACACAGTCTTTCTTATCGCGGTGGCATTGTTGATCAGCGCTCTCGCACTGAGGTGGTTTTAGTTGTTCCTCTTGCGGCCGCGGGTGACGGACATTAAAATAATCGGCTACTACCTGGGGAGGCTCATCCTGGGCATCGGCTACACCATGCTGATACCGCTCATCCTCTCCCTTTTCAACCGGGAATGGGCTCCGGCCATAGATTTCGTTATTGCCGTGAGTCTATCGCTCATCATCGGCTACTTTTTGCAGATATCCTGCTACACCAGGCGCGAGATAGGCTGGGTGCA
>JAUXNY010000084.1 GCA_030682615.1 Candidatus Aquicultor sp.
CTCAGCGATGCCAAGGGTAGGGTCATCGGCATCAACACGCTCATCATATCGAGCAGCGGCGTGACCGAGGGTGTCGGCTTTGCCATACCTTCGGAGACCGTCCAGAATGTAGCCGACCAATTAATCAAAAAAGGCAAGGCGAGCCACCCGTATATGGGTATTCAAGGGAGCAATATCGATGACGTGCTCATCGATACCTCTAAACTCGCGGTCTCGGATGGCGCTATCGTCCTCGACGTGCTCAAGGGGACCCCGGCTGAAAAAGCAGGCTTGAAGAAGAACGACGTCATAACCGCGATAGACGGCAAGAAAATCTCGACGATGGACCAGTTGCTCGTCGAGATCAGGCAGAAGAAGGTCGGCGATAAGATAGAGCTGACCTATTATCGCGGTAAAGATAAGAAAACGGTAGAGCTTACCCTCGTCGAGAAACCGAAGGGGTAAAAGGGCGACGGTGCGGATAAAGGTCGTCGTTATAGGCAAAATAAAAGAGCGCTATTTAAGGGAGGGCATAGACGACTATAAGACCCGGCTTTCCCGGTTTGCGAAAATCGAAGTCGTCGAACTTCCTGAAGAGGATATAGGGCAGTTGCCCGAGAGCGAGGTAAAAGAGCGCGAAGCGGCCAAGATTCGAAAGCATCTCTTCGGGTCGTGGTTTACTGTCGCGCTCGACCGCGAGGGAGATGAGCTTTCTTCACCCGGGTTGGCGCATAAGATAGAGATGCTGATGGTGGGGGGCACCAGCAGCATAGCGTTTGTTATCGGAGGCCCGCTCGGCCTCGCTGAAGAAATCCTTAAAGCTGCGGACATGCGCCTCTCGATGTCTAAACTCACCTATACGCACCAACTCGCACGGTTGTTACTGCTTGAGCAGGTCTACCGGTCGTTTAAGATAATCAGAGGCGAACCGTATCATTATTAAAATTTAAAAGCCGTGCTCGTTAAGGGAGCACGGCTTTTTACATACTATCGAAAGTTTTGTCGGACTATTTTGCCGCGAGTTCTTTCTTTTTGTCCTGGATAGCCTGCTTGATTCTATCGAGTTCTTTCTCATCGATATCACCCTTGTTGAGCAGGAACGAGACAACCGGAGCGACCTTGCCGCCCATAACCTTTTCGACGACCTGAGTGATCATCGCGTTGGCCATATCCTCCTGGCTTACATTGGGCGTATACATGTATGCGGTGCCGGAACGGTCTTGCTTGAGAACGTTTTTGTTTGCCAAACGGCTCATCACGGTCATGATGGTTGTGTAGGCTAAGTGCTTATCGGGATAGAGTTCCTCGAAAACATCCTTGACGGTCGCGCCGCCCATTCCCCATACGACTCTCATGATGTCAGCTTCAAGTTCACCTAGGCCAGAACCTACGCCAACCCGGTTCTTTCTGACTCTGACGGTCTTCTTTGTCACGAAATACCTCCTAAATTACAGCTACATTCTTGTGATATTAGTACTGAAGCGCCTGTTTTAATAATGTAGCAGACGAATAACTGTCCTGTATTATATTGTAGCGCTATTTACATGTCAATAAACAGTGCTCTACATATATCGTTACGCTAAAACAGTACTATTGTCAAGTTACCTTTGGGTATTACGTGAATAATCAAGGGTATTTTCTGTTTTATTCAAGCGGTTGCCTTGATTTCCCGGAGTATGGAGATGTTTTTAAGGTCATCGGCGACTGTCTGGCGCGGCGTCTCCAGGATGACCGGTTTTCCGGTCAGAAGCGGATGGTTGAGGAGATAGTCAAAACCGGCGTTTCCGATATAGCCCTCGCCGATGGCCGCGTGGCGGTCGTGTGCCGTGCCCAGCGGGTATTTCGAATCGTTGGCATGGATGAGGCCGACGCGCGCCATGCCGAGCGTCTTGTCGAGTGCGCGCAAGGTATTCTCTACACCAGTCTTGGTCGCGAGGTCGTAGCCGGCCGCGAAAGCGTGACACGTGTCGAAGCATATGCCCAGGCGCGCGCCGCCGCCCGCAATCTCGATTATCTCGGCAAGCTCCTCAAAGGTGACGCCCAAGCTAGAGCCGGCTCCGGCCATGTTCTCCAAAAGAATCGTCACACCAGAGCCGTCTGAGGCAATAAGCTCGGCGAGAGCGACTCCGACACGACGCATTCCATCGGACTTACTGGAAGCGACGGAGCTGCCGGTATGGACGACATAGTAGGGTGAGCCGATTATATCGCAGACCCGCAAGGCATTAGCGATTGCCCCTTTGGAGCGGGCATAGATTTTTTCATCAGGCGCGCCTAGGTTGACCAGATACGGCGCGTGGACGACGACCGGGCTTATCCCGTATTGGGCGCAGGCGGCTCTAAAGCCCGCCGCATCATGCTTATCGGGGTCCCAGCGATCCCAGTTGCGAGGGTTGCCGGCAAAGATTTGGATGGTCTCGCAGTTTCGCTTGCGAGCGCGCTCCACCGCCAACATGAGCGAGCCGGCGATTGAGATGTGCAGACCAAGCTTCATGAGAGGGCTACATCCTTTCCGGCGCGGCGACGCCGAGTACCGTCAGGACGCCTCGCAGAACCGTCCGCGTCGCGTCGCAGAGGGCCATCCTTGCGGTCGACAACTCTTTGTCTTCGGTGACGACCCGGCATTTCGTGTAGAAGAAATGGAAGACCGCGGCGAGTTCTTGCGCGTAAGCGGTGAGCGGATGAAGCGCCCGCTGCCGCGCGGCGCGCTCCAGCACCTCCGGCCATTCGGCGAGTTTTCGGATAAGGTCCAGCTCGGGCTCGGTCTCCAGCCGCCGGTAGTCGATATCACCGGACAGGTCGATATTCTCAGCCTCGGCGAATCTCACGATGCTCGATATGCGGGCATGCGCGTATTGGACGTAATATACGGGATTCTCATTTGATTGCTCTTTGGCTAGTTCGATATCGAAATCGAGCGGGCTGTCGGTACTGCGCATCAGGAAGAAGAAGCGCACGGCGTCACGTCCGACCTCTTCGAGAAGCTCGTCGAGCGTGACCATCTCACCGGTCCGCTTCGACATGCGCACAGGCTCGCCTCCGCGCATTAGGTTTACGAGTTGCCCGATGACTATCTCCAGCTTGTCGGCAGGGTAGCCGAGCGCCTGCACAGCCGCTTTCATGCGACCGATATAGCCGTGGTGGTCGGCGCCCCATATATTTATAAGTCTATCGAACCCTCGCTCGAGCTTGTTTTTATGGTAAGCGATATCGGCGGCGAAGTAGGTCGGCTCGCCGTTGGCGCGGATGAGCACGCGGTCTTTTTCTTCGCCGAACGCCGTCGCTTTAAACCAGACGGCCCCGTCCTCCTCGTAGACGTAACCGCTTTCGCGCAGCCCGGCAATGGCTTTGTCGACCGCGGACGTCGCATGGAGTTCGCGCTCGCTAAACCAGGAGTCGAAGACGACCCCCATTTTCTCCAGCGTCACCTTCAAGTGCTCAAGCACCTGTTTATAGGAGCGCTCCAAGAAAAGCGATTCACGCTCGCTCTCCGCGACATCCAGATACGCGTCTCCTTCGGCTGCGCTTATCTCTCGCGCGATGTCTCTGATATATTCTCCCTGGTAGCCTTCTTCGGGGAAGGGGATATCCCGGCCGAGCAGCTGGACGTATCTAGTCGCGACCGATTTGCCGAAGATGTTCATCTGGTTGCCGAAGTCGTTGATGTAGAACTCGCGCTCCACATCGTAGCCCTGAGCGGACAGGACATTGGCGAGCGTGTCGCCGACCGCCGCCCAGCGGCCGTGTCCGATATGCATCGGCCCTACCGGGTTGGCGCTGACGAACTCGACCTGAACGCGTTCTCCTTGCCCTGCGGTCGAATGACCAAACGATTCGCCCTCGCGTTTTATATCCCGCAATACTTCATAGAGCCATTCGTTGCTCAGGTAGAAGTTGATAAACCCGGGCCCGGCTATCTCTACTTTATCGATATATTTATCATCGCCGAGTGCGTCGGCGATGACTTGCGCCACCGCTCGCGGGGGCATCTTGGCCTTGCCCGCGAGGACCATCGCTATATTAGTCGCCCAATCGCCGTGTGTTTTCTCGCGCGGCCGCTCGAGAACGATTTGGGGTATCTCCACGGCGGGCAGTCTCTCCTCGTTTTGGGCTTGGAGCAGCGCATCGCGTATCAGTTGGGCCAGTCTCTCGTTTATCATCGCTTACCTTTGCTTTTATGGATGCATCAACAAACCATCATTATAACACTTTGAGGTGGTTTAACTGAAGCGGATTGTTTGCATTGCCTCTCGCTTGCATAGACGCTCAAGACCCTGCCCTACCTTTGACTATGCCGCAATCCTTATGTTAAACTTACTCAGTTGGCAGGCCGTAGCTTGTCATATTATTCTTCACGGGGAATCGTTTTTTCAGGAGGTTTTTCTTGGTCTTGCCGGTTACATCAAAGGTCAACTCAAAAGGACACCTGGAAATAGGCGGCTGCGATGCGGTTGAACTCGTCAAAGAGCACGGCACACCGCTTTTTGTCATGGATGAGGAGACGATTCGCGGGCAATGCCGCGCCTACATGGCGGCGTTTGCGAGCAAGATCGATGATTTCGAAGTAATTTACGCAAGCAAAGCGTTTATAGCGGTTGCGATGTGCCGGCTGGCGCAAGAAGAGGGTTTGTCGCTGGATGTCATGTCTGGAGGCGAGCTGTACACCGCCATAAAAGCGGGTTTTCCCATCGCGAAAGCTTTTTTCCACGGCAACAACAAGACCCCCGCTGAGCTCAACCTGGCGTTAGAGCATGGTGTCGGCCGAATAGTAGTCGACGGTTTTCACGAACTCGAACTGCTCGACAAGATAGCGGCTGAAAAAGGCATGACCCAGGATATTCTCCTGCGAATCACGCCGGGGATAAAACCCCAGACCCACAACTTTATTCAGACCGGCCAGCTCGACAGCAAGTTCGGGTTTGGCCTTCAGGATGGCTTGGCGATGAGCGCGGTCAAAAAGGCGCGGACGCTCGGCAATATTAATCTTAAAGGAATCCACGCTCATATCGGGTCGAAGATATTCGAAATCGGCTCGTTCGCCTAATCGATAGAGATAATCATGGGTTTCGTCCGCGATATCAAGGAGGAGACCGGTTTTGTCGTGGGTGAACTAAATACCGGCGGCGGCCTGGGTATCAAATACAAGGCGGTAGATGAGCCGTCGACCATCGAGGAGTACGCGAATGTCATCGTCGACGGCGTCAAGGAGCAAGCGGCGCAACTCGGGCTCGCGGTTCCGAGAATCATGGTCGAGCCCGGTCGCTCGATAGTCGCGAATGCCGGCATCACGCTTTATACGGTAGGCACCATCAAGGATATCCCAGGTATTCGCACTTACGTCTCGGTCGATGGCGGGATGTCGGATAACCTGCGCCCGATGCTTTATGGCGCGGTATACGAGGCGCTCCTTGCTAACAGGGTGGAAGACGAGGCGCACGCGCTGGTGACGGTGGCCGGAAAGCATTGCGAGTCGGGCGATATTTTGGTGCGAGACACGATGTTACCGTATCCGAAAGCGGGGGATATACTCTGCACGCCGGCGACCGGCGCCTATGGGTACATGATGGCCAACAACTATAATCGCCAGCCGCGCCCGCCGGTCATCATGGTAAAAGAGGGGTCGGCCCGCGTAATAGTCCGGGGTGAGACGCTCGATGACTTGGTGCGGCTCGATACCGGGCTTTAATAAGAGTAAGATAATATTTTAATCTTAAAGGAATAGGAAGAGCAGTGAAAAAAGATATAGGCATTGGAATCTTAGGTTTCGGCACGGTAGGCTCGGGAGTCTACCAGATTCTGAGCGCAAAAGCATCGAAGTTGGCGCAGCGCGTAGGTGCCGACCTGCGCGTCGTCTTAGTCGCCGAGAAGGCGCAGGAGCTTTTCAAGGACAAAGTACCGGTCGAGAAGCAGTCGGGCGACGCCAACGAGGTTATCAATCATCCCGACGTAGACATCGTTGTCGAGGTGATAGGGGGCATCGAGCCGGCTTACACCTTTATCAAGAATGCGCTCGAAAACGGCAAACACGTGGTCACCGCGAACAAAGCGTTGATGGCGAGCCGGGGCGGCGCGCTCCTTGAGCTAGCCGAGAGAAAAGGCGTAGACCTCTTTTTCGAAGCCAGCGTCGGCGGGGGTATCCCGATAATCCGCCCGCTTAAATATTCCCTGGTAGGTAATACTATCTCTCGGGTGATGGGCATTGTAAACGGCACCACTAACTATATCCTCACCAAGATGGTCGATGAGGGGATGCCGCTGGAGGCGGCGCTCAAGGAAGCCCAGGAGCTGGGATTTGCGGAGGCCGACCCTACGGCCGATGTCGAGGGCCACGATGCCGCGGCCAAGATAGCGATTCTGGCATCGATTGCTTTTAACAGCCGGGTCGTCGCGGAGCAGGTCTACACCGAGGGTATCATGGATATAACGCAGGCGGATATCGCGTACGCCAAGGAAATGGGGTATGCGATTAAACTGCTGGCATTGGCTAAAGAGGACGAAGACGGGGTCGACGTGCGGGTTCATCCCGCGATGATTCCGGCGGACCACCCGCTTGCGCAGGTCTCCGGCGTGATGAACGCCATCTTTATCGAGGGCGACGCGGTCGGCGAGGTCATGTTTTACGGGCCGGGCGCGGGGAGTCTGCCCGCGGCGAGCGCCATCGTCGGCGATGTCTTTGAAGTGGCGCTCAATATCAGCCTCAACAAAGTCGGAAGCGCGGCTTGCAGTTGCTTCGAAAGTAAGAAGGTCAAAACCATTGATGAGGTAACGTCGCGCTACTATATGCGCCTGGAAGCGGCCGATAGGCCCGGAGTGCTTGCCAAAATATCGCAGGTATTCGGCGAGGACGGCGTGAGCATAGAGAGCGTTATCCAGAAGAACACCCGCCGTGACGGCGCGGAACTGGTCTTCGGTTTTTATATGGTCAAAGAGAAGAACTTTAGGGAATCACTAAAGAAGATAGAGCGGCTGGATGTTGTCAATAAAATCTGTAATGTGATAAGGGTGGAAGAGTAAGCTATGGGCTGGCGAGGATTGATCGAAGAGTACAGGGAGTTTCTCCCGGTGACCGAGGCGACCCCGGTATGTACGCTCCACGAGGGCGACACCCCGCTGATTCGCTCGGAGAGCATTAGTAAGAAGGTCGAATGTGATGTCTACTTCAAGTACGAGGGTCTAAACCCGACCGGCTCCTTCAAGGACCGGGGTATGACGGTCGCGATAAGCAAAGCGCTGGAAGAGGGCTCGCGGGCGGTTATCTGCGCCTCGACCGGCAACACCAGTGCGTCCGCGGCGGCGTATTCGGCGCGAGCCGGCATCAAGTGTGTCGTGCTCATCCCTGAGGGTAAGATAGCGCTAGGCAAGCTCTCGCAAGCGTTGATGCACGGTGCGCAGGTATTAGCGATACGGGGCAACTTCGACGTGGCTCTTAAGATAGTGCGCGACCTTGCCCAAGAGTACCCGATAACGCTGGTCAACTCGCTCAACCAATATCGGGTCGAAGGGCAGAAGACCGGGGCGTTCGAGATTTGCGACGCGCTCGGCTCGGTGCCGGATTATCTCTCAATCCCGGTGGGCAACGCCGGTAACATCACTGCCTATTGGCAGGGTTTTAAGGATTACGCGGCAGCGGGTAAGGTGGAGAGGCTGCCCAAGATGATAGGCTTTCAAGCGGCGGGTGCCGCGCCGATTGTCTTAGGGCACCCGGTGGATCACCCCGAGACTATAGCGACCGCTATTCGAATCGGAAATCCGGCCAGGTGGCAGGAGGCGGTTTCAGCCGCGCAAGATTCGGGTGGCTTCATAGATATGGTGACCGATGACGAGATAATCGAAGCGTACCAACTCATCGCGGCAACGGAGGGCGTCTTTGCGGAACCGGCTTCAGCGGCGTCGGTGGCGGGCCTGATAAAGATGGTCGAGGCTGGGCGCGTCTCCAAGGGCGTGAGAGTTGTCTGTGTCCTTACCGGCCACGGGCTTAAAGACCCCGATACCGCAATAAAGACGGGCGGCAAAGTCATCGAGACAGAGGCGACGCTGACGGCGGTCGAAAAGATTATTTTCGGGGGCATGTAAAATAGCGGCCAGGGTTGGCAAGCGCCGGCGCGCCTTTTAACACACGTGCAAAATCAGTTGAAAAATAATCCGAGGGTAAGGTTATGGTACAGGCCATTGTGCCGGCTACAACTGCGAATCTGGGACCGGGCTTTGACGTCTTAGGCCTGGCCTTGAATCTATATAATACGTTCACGCTTTCCGAAATCGAAAGCGGGCTCGTTGTCGAGGCTTCCGGAAACGGGGCCGAGCGTCTTTCCAAGGATGAAAATAACCTCGCATATATCGCCGCGAAGCGGCTCTTCGATGAGACCGGCCACAGTGTCGGCGGCCTTCGTATCGGCATCGATATGGGCGTGCCCCTGGGGAGGGGGTTGGGCAGCAGTTCGACGGCGATTGTCGGCGGGTTGGCAGCCGCCAATGAGCTTTGCGGCGGGCAGCTATCCAGGCAGGATATCTTTGCGCTTGCTACCGAAATAGAAGGACATCCCGACAATGTAGGCCCAGCCATCTTTGGTGGCTTTACCATATGTTATGCACGTCAAGAGGCTGTCCACGCCGTTTCGCTGAAACCGTCTAACAACATCAAACCGGTGGTGCTTATACCATCGAGCATGCTGGAGACGAAAAAAGCCCGTTCGGTCTTGCCGGAAAGCGTCGCTATGGCCGATGCAGTCTTCAATATCGGTAGGTCGAGCATTTTAGTCGCGGCGCTTCTCGAAGGAAGGCCGGATATGCTAAGAGACGCCATGGAAGACCGTCTCCACCAGCCATACAGAGCGCCCCTTGTACCGGGTATGGACCTGGTAATCGAGGCGCTTAGCAGTTATTCCGATATCGGCGTAGCGCTGAGCGGCGCCGGCCCGAGCATTCTCTGTCTCGTAGCGAGGTCGAAAGAGGCCGAATATGTGGAGCTTATTAAAGGGGTGCTCGCGGAGCTTGGCCAGGATTACGCGGTGGTTTCTCTGGAGTTCGATCTTGAAGGCGTAACTGTCAAGAATTGACGAAGCCGGCCGGCAACAGCGTACATATGTCTCTGATTAATCGGTATTCAAGTTGACCTGGCAGCTAAAACGAGTAAAATAGAATGCAATCAAAGCTTAAGATTACAAGACGGTTTTGATGGTACGCGCATGCGGGGGCTTTACAAAAGCGAACTATCCGTAACCCCTCGACCTATCCTGTGATTCCATACAGTATATTTTTGTCGGGCCACTGACGTTGTGGTTTCGTTCATCATAATTTGCTTGCATCGGTCGTAAAGGTACGGTAACATTGGTCGATGCTAAAGCTAGATAGTCAGGAATCGAGATGGGTTTTTTTAAACGATTACTGCGCTCGTTTGTTCGGGCTGCGCTTATAGCAGTGATTCTCTGGTTTATCGAGTGGCTTGTCGAGCCAAGGACCGATGCCTAGCGCGCCTCGAAGCGTTTCCTCAGAATTGAGCATTTTCGCGTATAGCCGGCAATAAATCCTGTGATTTTATGCGTGTGTTGTTTTCCGATAGAGGAATGATACGCGAAGGCGTAGCGCCTTGATTTGTCGAGAGCGCGTCGTGAAAGGAAAGGAATTCTTATGGGCGATAAAGCCCCTATTACAATTGCACACATCTCTGACCTGCATATAGGGTCACAATATTTTATACCGAACCTTTTGAGTAGAACCATAGAGGAGCTCAACGAACTCAAACCCGACGCCGTTATATGCACCGGTGATTTTACAGACGCGGGCTTTCGCCAGGAGTACACGACGGCGCAGATGTTTTTGTCGACGATAGAGTGCGAGCGTCGTCTCTTCATACCCGGCAATCACGATTCGAGGAATGTAGGATACGTCCACTTCGAGGAATTGTTCGGCGAGCGCGACCGCGTGCTCACGTTCGACCGTATGATGATAGTCGGCACCGATTCAAGCGAGCCCGACCTCGACAACGGCCGTATCGGCCGCGAGCGGTATGCTTGGTTGAAAGATGCTTTCGAAGACGACAACTACTTCAAGGTTCTCGCTCTCCACCACCACCTACTTCCGATTCCCGGCACCGGTCGCGAGCGAAGCATGGTTTACGATGCCGGCGATTTGCTTGAAGTCTTGATCGATTGCGGCATCGACCTCGTTCTATGCGGCCACAAGCATGTGCCGTATGTGTGGAGGCTCGAGAGCCTGGTGGTAGTAAACGCGGGTACCGCTTCCAGCCTGCGGCTTCGCGGCAAGACGAAACCATGTTATAACATCATCGAGATAGATGAGCGGGACAACATAAAAATATACCGGAAATATCCCTACGGGGGTCGTGAGCTTATCGCCGAATTCTCGTGCGATGATAGGAATTACTGCAAGTGGGAGCGGGTTGAGGTTGATGTAGTATCGGGAGGTGGCCGGCCATAACTCGGGCGATCGCGCTTATCGATGGCGAACACTATCCCCCGGTCATCAAGTCCGCTTTGGAAACCCTCGCGAATAATCATGACTATAATGTGGTCGGAGCGGTCTTCGTCGGCGGTCTCGAGAAGCTATCCGAAAAGGGCGAGTTCGATGACCTTGGTTGCCCGGTTATCAAAGAAGAGAACGCTCTGACGGCAATCCTGACGGCGATTGAGCGTTTTGACCCGGAAATCGTTGTAGACCTTAGTGACGAGCCGGTCATAGGATATAAGGAGCGATTTTTCTACGCCAGCCACGTGTTGGCGAAGGGTATCCCGTATATCGGGGCCGATTTTTGGTTCTACCCGCCGACTTTCCAGAAAGTCTTGAAGAAACCATCGCTTAGTGTGATCGGGACTGGTAAGCGCGTGGGTAAGACCGCGCTTACCGGCTTTATCTGCCGTCACCTCGATGAGGCGGGTTACAGGCCGGGAGTTATCGCGATGGGGCGCGGAGGGCCGCCCGCGCCGGAGTTGATAGAGGGTCGAAAAATCGAGCTGACCCCGGAATATTTGCTAAACCTGGCGCGCTCGGGCAAACATGCCGCCTCCGACTACTTGGAGGACGCCCTGACGAGCCGTATCACGGCAATCGGGTGTCGCCGCTGCGGCGGGGGGCTTGCCGGTCAACCGTTTATTTCAAATGTATCCGCCGGCGCCAAACTCGCCAATGAGCTCGACATCGACCTCGTCGTTTTAGAGGGGTCCGGCTCGGCGTTGCCGCCGGTCCATGCGGACGCTCATATTCTTACAATCGGGGCCGGACAGCCGATAGACTATATCGATGGATACTTCGGGACATACCGGGTGCTCTTGTCCGATTTGGTTATCGTATCGATGTGCGAGCCGCCAATCGCGGACAAAGACAAGGTCGAGCAGCTAGACCAAGCGATAAGAAGTATTAAACCGGAAGCGAAGATAGCGCATACGATTTTCAGGCCGAAGCCGCTCCAGCCGATAGCGGGCAAACGCGTGTTTTTTGCGACAACGGCTCCGCCCTCGATGAAGGGCAAGCTCGCGTCTCACCTTGAAAAGACATACGATGCCGAGGTGGTCGGCGTAAGCACCAATTTATCTAACCGTAAATTGTTGCGTCAAGATATCGAAGCGGCCGAAGGGAAGTTCACGACGCTTTTGACCGAATTGAAGGCGGCGGCGGTCGATGTGGTGACAAGCATCGGTTTCGACCTGGGCCTCGAAGTCGTATATATGGATAACTTGCCCATTGTTATCGGGGGCGATGGCGACCTCGAAGAGTTGGTCACCTGGGTTGCCGACCGGGCAAAGGAAAACTTTACAGGCGGGAAGAGCAGTGATTAGAGACAACGAGGACAGACCACAAATCGTAATCAGCGACGACCAGCACGGCTTGCCTTTTTCGAAGGGATTGGTAGCAACCTCGTTAACGGCAACGGGTTTATCTCCGAGCCGGTCGCATAAGATAGCCAGGATTATCGAGCAGCATTTGATTAAGACCGGCAGGTTTTCGATAGGCGTTGAGGAACTGCGCCAAGTCGTTTACGAACAGCTTCTTTCACATGAGGGCAAAGGGTATGCCGATACTTACAGGCGTTGGCAGACGTTGCTCCATATCGACCGCCCGATGATAATTCTTATCGGCGGGACCACCGGTGTCGGAAAATCGACCATTGCGACCACGCTCGCTCATCGCCTGGGAATCACTCATATCGTCGCTACAGATGCATTGCGCGAGGTCATGAGAATCGTTCTCTCGGAAGAATTGATACCGGCACTCCATGAGTCGACTTTCTTGGCGTATAAGGCGATTAACAGGCCAATCGAGGGCGACCCGCTGGTAGCGGGCTTTCGCGAGCAGACCAAGGTCGTCGCGGTAGGTGTGAGAGCCGTTGTGGACCGGGCGATCAAGGAAGGTCTAAACATGGTCATCGAGGGCGTCCACGTCGTGCCCGGTTTTATTCGAAGCCGGTTATCCGAAAAAGCGGTCATCATACCGCTGATAATAACGGTCGACAGCGAGGAGCTGCACCGGAGCCACTTCTATGTCCGAGACGTGCAGACCGAAGGCTCACGGCCTTACGAGCGTTACCGCGAGAATTTTGAATCGATTCGCAGGATCGGCAAGTATATCGTAGATTTGGCCCACGAGTACGATATTCCGGTTTTGACCAGCCACAGCCTGGATAAGACGATAATCGCCGCCCAAGAAGTCGTATTGAATCGTGTTTTAGGGCCGGTCGAGGATGCCGTCAAAGGCTCGCTCGACGAGGAGCCAGAGGATTAAGGACCATACCCTCACGAACTCTTAAGCTCACGCTCGTAGCGTCTTCTGGGGCGCCGTGTGGAAGTATACTCAACAGCATCGTTAGACGCTTGTTGAGCGATTTATTCTAGGAGGATTAAATGAAGCTTTTTATCGATACCGCCAACATCGAGCATATCAAGGAGATGAATTCGCTCGGGATTATCTGCGGCGTAACGACAAACCCCTCTCTTTGCAGCAAGGAGGGCGGGGATTTCAAGACGTCGATTGCCGAGATAGCGTCGATTGTGGATGGTCCCATCAGTGCGGAGGCGGTCAGCGTGACGCGCGAGGGTATCGTCGAAGAAGGCCGTGAACTGGCCGCCATCGCCCCGAACGTCGTTGTCAAGATACCGATGATGGAAGAGGGGCTTGCCGCGACTAAAATTCTCAGCGCCGAGGGTATAAAGGTGAACATGACACTAATATTCTCGGCAAACCAGGCACTCTTGGCTGCGCAAGTCGGAGCGTCTTTCGTCAGTCCGTTCATCGGGAGGCTCGATGATATTGGCCAAGATGGTGTAGAGCTACTTGACAGCATCGGCTCTATCTACGATATTTATGGTATCAAAACCGAAATCATATCAGCCAGTATCCGGCATCCTCTCCATGTAACTCAATCCGCATTAGCGGGCGCGGATATAGCGACGGTTCCGCATAATATTCTAAAAGCAATGGTCAAGCATCCGCTTACAGACATCGGAATCGAGAGATTTCTCGAGGATTGGAAAAAACTTCAGGAGACCGCGTGCAAATAAAGAAATATTCCGCCCAACGCCAAAATAGACCACAGAGCAATATTTATTTAGTAAAGAAGGTGAAGACGTGAACAAAACACAACTTGAATCGAAGACATTAGCGGAGTTGCGACCTATCGCAATGGAGTTGGGTATAAAGAGTGTCGCGACGCTAAGAAAGAGCGAACTCGTAGACGCGATTACGGGCGCTCACGAAAAAACCGGGGCAAGGCCGGCAAGCACCCAGCAACCAGCGCTTGCCGCGCAACCGAGCCATGCGGCTCTAGCAGAGGCGCCGTCGGCGGGGGCAACGGTGACCGAAACACATACGGAAGCGAGACGGGCGCCAAGGGTGCAGGTAGCCGAGGAGGCTCGAGACGAGAAGTTGCTTCTGCGTAAAGGCATTCTCGACATCTTGGGAGACGGCTACGGCTTTTTACGGACGCAAGGGTATCTGCCGAGCGAAGGCGATATTTATGTTTCGTTGTCGCAGATACGCCGCTTTAGCCTGCGGCGCGGAGACGAGGTGGAGGGCCAAGTTAGGTCACCTAAGGATACCGAGAAGTACAACGCGCTTCTTCGTATCGAGGCAGTCAACGGGGCGGAGCCGGACGCCGCGCGCACGCGCGCACAGTTCGAGTCGCTCACGCCTATCTATCCGAACGAGAGATTTATCCTGGAAACCAAGCCAAACGATGTGACGACACGAATTATCGACTTGGTCGCACCGATTGGAAAAGGGCAGCGTGGTCTGATCGTATCGCCGCCGAAGGCCGGTAAGACGACCATTCTGAAGCAGATAGCCAATGCGATAACCACCAACAACCCGGAAGTCCACATGATGGCTTTGCTCGTCGATGAGCGACCCGAAGAGGTCACCGATATGGAGCGCTCCATCAAGGGCGAGGTCGTGAGTTCGACCTTCGACCAGCCGGCGGATAACCATGTCCAAGTCGCCGAGCTCGTTCTCGAGCGGGCAAAACGCCTGGTCGAGCACGGACGCGACGTAGTCATCATGCTCGACAGTGTTACCAGACTGGCCAGGGCATACAACTTGACGATACCGGCGAGCGGGAGAATTCTCTCCGGCGGTGTCGACTCGACCGCGCTCTTTCCACCGAAGCGATTCTTTGGAGCGGCGCGAAATATCGAATTCGGTGGTAGCCTGACAATTTTAGCTACGGCCCTGGTCGATACCGGCAGCAGGATGGACGAGGTCATCTTCGAGGAATTCAAAGGGACCGGCAATATGGAACTCCATCTCGACCGCCGACTCGCCGACAAGCGAATATTCCCGGCAATCGATATCGACAAGTCCGGAACGCGTAAGGAAGAGCTTATCCTGCCACCCGATGAGGCCCAGCTTATCTGGAAACTCAGAAGGGTGCTTCATGCGCTCGACTCGGGCGCGTCGATCGAGCTTCTCATCGATAAAATGAGGGAGACTAAGTCGAATACAGAGTTTTTGATGCAGATTTCGAAATCGCGGTAGCGGTCCTTGCACCGATAGCCATTTCAAAGCTATTTTCGGAGTAGGTCTTCTTTTGTTGTCAATCAAAACCTGATATGTTATAACATTAGTGCAGTTTTAACTAATTTTAACTGAGGTTAAAGTTCACGGCAGCGGGATATATTCTGCTGTGAACTATTTTTTTGGAGGTGAAAGTCGTGAGAAAAGGGATTCATCCCGACTATGTCAAGTCGCAGGTGTCCTGCTCATGTGGCGAGACTTTTGAGACGCATTCAACGAAGTCTGAGTTGAAGATAGAGCTTTGCTCGAAATGCCATCCGTTCTATACCGGAAAGCAGAAACTTGTCGATAGCGGCGGCCGTGTACAGCGATTCCAGAAGAAATATGGTCTGGCCGTCACAAACGCCGAAGAGGAAGAGAAGAAAGCCGAAAAAGAGTAAGCTTAAGCAACACGATAATTCGATAATCACACGTAGTAATAAGGGCGATATAGGCTAGGTATTATGGCTAAACCATATTTCGGCGGGCAGGCGGTCATCGAAGGCGTAATGATGAAAGGGCCTAAGCATTGGAGCCTTGCCGTCCGCTCAACCGATGACACGATTGTCTCTGTAGACGAACCATTCAAATCGATTAGCGAGCGCTGGCCTATCTTCAAGAAACCTCTTTTCAGGGGTATTGTCGTGCTAGCGGAGACCTTTGTTCTCGGCATCAAGACGATATCGCTCTCCGCGAACCTTTCGTTAGGCGAGGCGGAAGAGGAGATAAGCTCGAAAGAGATGGTGGGGACGCTGGTTCTGGCGTTCGCCCTTGTAGTCGGGCTTTTCATGGTCCTCCCGTTTTATTTGACGAGGACGGCGAGTGCCGTAATAGAGAACCGCTTTCTTTTCGCGCTCACCGAAGGCGTCTTTCGCATAAGCATCTTTGTCCTCTATATCCTGGTGATATCCCGCGTCAAAGATATTCAGCGCGTATTTCAGTACCATGGCGCCGAGCACATGGTCATCCATGCGTACGAGGCGGGGGAAGAGCTTACCCCGCGGAACGCCGCCAAATACAGCCCGCTTCACATAAGATGCGGCACCGCGTTTATGCTCATAGTCATGGTCGTTGCCATCTTCAGCTTCTCGTTTTTGCCCACGACAAACGTATTGACCAGAGTCGCCGGCAAGCTTATCTTGATTCCGATAGTGGCGGGCGTTTCTTATGAGATTACGCGAATCGCGGCAAGATATGCGCATCTTTCGGTTATGAAGGCCCTGATGTGGCCGGGGTTGATGCTCCAAAAACTGACCACCGGCACTCCGGATGAGTCGCAGCTCGAAGTCGCCATCTATGCGCTCAACAACGTGCTCATAGCAGAAGGCGTGAAAGAAGCCCCGGCACCCCTGGAGGCTCCTGAATTTGACGAAACAGACGAAGAGGAGCCTGTTCCGGTCGCCGTCGACCAGACAGCAGCGACGTAATACCTGCTTTAGCGCTTATGCCCACTCCAGGCCCACGGCTCGGTTTACTGCGTCCGGCTCTTCCAGTATAATTATTAAGGTTATAGATACAGAGATTCTGCGATTAGGTGATTAAAACATGTTCGAAAAATTACAGGAAGTCTTAGACAGGTACAACGAAATAACGGAAAATTTGAGTGACCCCGAGGTCATAGGCGACCAAAACAGGTATCGTGAACTCGCAAAGACCCATGCGAGCATGACGCCGCTTATTGTCTTGATAAACCGCCTGGATGAGCTGGAGAAGGGCGCGGCCGAGGCGAGCGAGATGCTCAAGGGAGAGCAAGACCCCGAGATGCGCGACTTTCTCCACGCCGAGTTCAACACCTTTAAAGAGAAGCGGGAGAAGGTCGAAGAAGACATCAAGTTCTTACTGGTAGCGGCGGATCCGAATGATGAGAAGGATATCCTCGTCGAGATACGGGCCGGTGCCGGCGGGGATGAGGCAAGCCTCTTTGCGGGCGAACTCTACCGCATGTATTCGCGTTACGCGGAGGCGCATAGATGGAAGACGGAGACGCTGAGCTCAAGTCCGGCCGATGTCGGCGGCTTCAAAGAGGTCATCTTTGAGATTAAAGGGAAAGGCGCGTACAGTCGCTTTAAATACGAGTCCGGCGTGCACCGGGTGCAGCGGATTCCGGTGACGGAATCGGGAGGGCGCATCCATACTTCGACAGTGACGGTAGCGGTCCTTCCGGTGGTCGAAGATGTCGAGGTCGAAATCGGTCCCAACGATGTCAAGGTCGACGTCTTTAGGTCGGGCGGCCCCGGCGGCCAGTCGGTAAACACGACCGACTCGGCGGTGCGCGTCACGCACCTGCCGACCGGGCTGGTCGTCTCCTGCCAGGACGAGAAGAGCCAGCTGCAAAACCGCGAGCGCGCGATGACGATCTTGCGCGCTAGGCTTTATGAAAAGATGATGGAAGAGCAGAACGCGGAGCTTGCGGCGGAGAGGCGCTCCCAGGTCGGGACGGGTGACCGTAGTGAGCGAATCCGTACCTTCAACTTCCCGCAAGGCAGGGTCACCGACCACCGCATATCGTATACAGTTCACAATCTCCCCGCCATTTTAGAGGGCGAGATAGATGATATCATCGACGCGCTGGCCGCGGCCGACCGCGCGGAAAAGCTCAAACAGGTGGTGTGATGCCTTTGGCGGCCATGACCATCGGTGAGGCGATAAAACAGGCCACCCTTCAGCTGGAGGGTGGCTCTTTAATAAGCGCCCGGGTCGAAGCCGAGCGAATCGTTGGGGAGGCGCTCGGACTCGAGCGGTCCGACCTGTACTTGTATAGCGAGCAGAAGCTGACCGCGAGCGCGCAGGCCTTTATCACCAAGGCGGTGGCCGAGAGGCTCGGCGGCAGGCCGCTTCAATATATCTTAGGGCACCAGCACTTTCGTCATCTCGACTTCATCTGTCGAGAGAATGTTCTTATCCCGAGGCCGGAGACCGAGCTTCTGGTCGAGGAGGTTCTTGCCGGTCTGGACGATTTGCGTACGCTCGGAGTGCCGCTCGTGCTCGACATCGGCTCCGGTACCGGCGCAATCGCATTGAGCATCGCGCATGAAAACGGTGTTGCGCGCATCATCGCGGCGGATGTCTCGGATGAGGCGGTTGCGCTCAGCCGGGAGAACGCAGAGCGCCACGGACTGTTGGACCGCGTAACGGTGGTCCAAAGCGACCTCTTCGACGGGTTGCAGGATTACCGTCGGTGCGTCGACATAGTCGTGTCGAACCCGCCCTATATTAGAACCTCCGACCTGGACGGTCTCCAAGGTGAGGTTCGGCGGGAGCCGCGGCTCGCGCTCGACGGCGGCGTGGACGGCCTCGATTTTTACCGGGCAATAATAGAAGGGGCACCGGCGTTTCTCAAACCCGGCGGGCTGCTGTTCTTTGAGATAGGTTTTGACCAGGCGGCCGACGTCGTAGCTATCTGCGAAAAGAGCGGCAGTTTCAAAGATGACGAAGTCAGAAAAGATTAACTCGAAAACGACCGCATTATAAAAGCGCGAAGGATTTGATATGGCTACCTTTAAAGAGCAGATGACCGAATTAATTGCGGTAGACCCCGATAATCCAGCCGAAGCCGACCTTTTCGCGGCGGCGAAGGCCGCGAGCGAGGGCGCGCTAGTCGTATTCCCGACAGACACAGTTTATGGGGTTGGCACCAGCGCCCTCATCCCGGAAGCGGCGCGTGATATATATGCCGCGAAAGAGCGCCCCGCCGACAAGCCGCTTATTCTGCTCATCGCAGACCCGGAAGATGTCTATAAGTATGTTACCGGGGTCGACGAAGTCGCCAGGGAGCTGATGCGCGCATACTGGCCGGGGGCACTGACACTTATCTTCAAGAAGTCGCCGGTTGTGCCGGCGGAGGTGACGGCGGGTGGCGACACGGTCGGCGTGCGCTGCCCCAACAATGCGGTCGCGCGGATGCTGATACGGTTAGCGGGCGTTGCTCTGGCAACGACCAGCGCGAATATCGCGGACAACCCGAGCCCGAAAAACGCGGAAGCGGCGGGAGAACAGCTTGGGGGTCGCGTCTCCTACATCATCGACGGGGGCGAATCGGCGCTCGGCATCGAGTCGACGGTCTTGGATGTCTCGACCGCAAGACCCGAGTTGCTTCGCGAGGGCTATGTGACTTGGGACGAGTTAAAGGAAAAACTCGCGCTGTGAGGCTGCCCTTTACACGGCCGTAAGCAGCAGGTATCCTTTTTATCAGGGATTTATTGGCGGTGCGGGCACGTGCGCCGCTTTACAGAACGTATAGCTTGGAAAGGCGGTAGAGGTGTGAAGGTCGTAATAGGGTCCGACCACGCTGGATATGATTTAAAAGAAGAGCTCAAAGACGTGCTCAAAGAAGAGGGCGTCGAGTTTTTGGATGTCGGCACCATCAACGGCGACGACTCCGTCGACTACCCGGACTTCGCCGAAATGGTGGCGCTAAAAGTCGTCGGAGGGGAGTACGACCGCGGGGTCATCGTATGTGGTACCGGGGTCGGAGTGGCAATCGCCGCGAACAAAGTCAAAGGAGTCCGCGCGGCAAACTGCAATGAAACAGTATCCGCGCGCTTTAGCCGCGAGCACAACGACGCCAATATCCTCACCCTGGGGTCGAGGATAATAGGCGGGGCGGTCGCGATAGAGATATTGAAAGTATGGTTAGCTGCCGGCTTCGAAGGCGGTAGACACGCCCGACGGGTCGAGAAGATAAGCATGATAGAGGAACGAGCAGGAGTGAGCGAATGACATTAAGGGAAAGCGATTCGGAAATATGGCAGGCCATCCAGGACGAGGTTGAGCGCCAGCGGCACACCCTCGACCTTATCGCGTCTGAAAACTATGTGAGTGAGGATGTAATCGAAGCGCAGGCTTCGGTCATGACAAATAAATACGCCGAAGGCTACCCCGGACACCGCTATTACGGCGGTTGCACGCATGTCGATACGGCGGAGACGATAGCTTGCCGGCGCGCCAAGGAACTCTTCGGCGCGGAGTACGCCAATGTCCAGCCACACTCGGGCGCCCAGGCAAACACAGCGATTTACCTGGCGCTGCTCAAGCCGGGCGATACGGTCATGGGCTTGATGCTCCCGCACGGCGGCCACCTTACCCACGGCAGCCCGGCCAATATCTCGGGCCAGATATATAACTTCGTCGCTTACGGGGTCAACCCCGAGACGGAGCAGATGGATTACGATGAGATTCGAAAGATTGCCTGTGAGAATAAGCCCCGCATGATCGTCACAGGCGCGAGCGCTTATCCGCGCATCATAGATTTCGAAGCATTCCGCTCGATAGCCGACGAGGTCGACGCATATCTTATGGTCGATATGGCGCATATCGCGGGATTAGTAGCAGCCGGGGTTCACCCGAGCCCCGTACCCCATAGCGATGTGGTATCGACCACGACGCACAAGACGTTGCGCGGCCCGCGCGGCGGTTTGATTCTGGCGCGCGAGAAGTACGGTAAAGCGCTGGATAAGGCGGTCTTTCCGGGGACGCAGGGCGGCCCCATGATGCATACGATAGCGGCTAAAGCGGTCTGCTTCAAAGAGGCCATGGCCGGTGATTTTAAGACCTACGCCGAGCAGGTCGTGATTAACGCGCGCGCAATGGCCGAGGTCTTAGCGGCGCGCGGGTTTCGGATATGCTCCGGCGGCACCGATACACACCTAATGCTAGTCGATTTGACGAGCAAAGGGATAACCGGAGCAGATGCCGAACAAGAGCTTGGAATGGTCGGTATCGTCGCCAACAAAAACACCATCCCGTTCGAGACGCGAAGCGCCTCGGTCACGAGCGGCATCCGCTTAGGTACGCCGGCGATTACGACCCGTGGTTTAAAGGAAGACGAGACCCGATTTCTGGCAAACCTTATCGCGGACACCCTCGAGAGCATGGGCGATGAGAGGGTGCACGGGAGGGTCGCGGCCGAGGTAAAGCGGCTGTGCGAAGAGCACCCTGTCTACAGCAACCTCGCTGCCGTAGGGCGCTAGATAATTTCTAATAACAGGATAATCGACCGTAACGGCAGGTGGCGCGTCGGATAGGTGGCGCGTCGACCCGAAAAGCGTTGTAAAGACTGGGAGGCGCTGGGATGAGCATGGACTATGATGTCGAGGAGAGCGGCCTGCCTCTTTCGGAGCCGGATTCTGACTTGAGGCCCTCGTGGAACGAGTATTTTTTAAACATCACTAAGCAGGTTGCGCAACGCGCGACATGTGTCAGGCGAAAAGTCGGGGCGCTCCTCGTGCGCGATAAGCGCATCCTTGCGACCGGCTACAACGGTGCGCCGTCAGGTGTCCGGCACTGTATAGACATCGGCTGCTTGCGTGAGATCCAGGGTATCGCATCGGGTGAGCGTCATGAACTCTGCCGCGGCCTTCACGCCGAGCAGAACGCGCTTATTCAGGCGGCGCTCTACGGTATCGCGGTCGGGGGTGCGACGATTTATTGCACTCACCAACCGTGTGTGCTCTGTGCTAAGATGCTGATTAACGCGGGCATTAAAGAGATATTTTTTGAGCAAGGTTACCCCGACCTTCTTGCGCAAGAGTTGCTTCAAGAGGCTGGGGTCAGGCTTTTGCAGATTTCCTTTGACAGCGGTATCTGATAATATTTTGATTATTAATTAGCGATATGGGGCAGAATCTGGCAATCAAGCTATTGCATGAGCCTATGATTTACTTTATTATAGTTCAAGGACCGGTGTTCGTAATAAATGTTACAATCTGATGATGACCGCTGGCCTATGTGGGAGACTCGACACGCTTCGGATGAAGACGTCGAGAGAACCGGCAAAGGCGAAGCGGTCGAAAAAAAACCAACCGAACACAAGGAATCTGACAAGAAAATAACGACAAGCAAGGACGTTAATTCGAGGAAAGCCAACTCGTCAAAGCGTGAGTTGATAAAGCTTGGGCATCTTGGGACCGAGCTTTTGGCCGCTGTTCTAGTCGGTACGCTCATAGGTTGGGCGATAGGACGGCTAGTGCCCCGATACGCGACAGCCATCATGTTGGTGAGCATCATTCTCGGCGCAGCAGCCGGTTTCTTGAATATCTACAGAGCGGTCATCGAGATGGAGCAAGAAGAGGAGCGCCAAAAACGTGACTTCTCTGAGTAGGAAACGTCCAAGCCCACGGTACAAATCTCTTTTCGATACTGGGGCGATTTTACTGCATGGCTTGCCATTCTGGATAGCAGCGCCTATTATAGGATGGTATATCGACGGGTGGCTCGGGCTCAAAAGCTCGCTCATCGGGCTTCTTATACTCGGTCTATATGTAGGAAGTACAGTCACTGTCGCCAAAAAGTCCCAGAAGATATCCGCTAAGAAAGCGGTCGCCTTTGCAGTAGGCGGCTTTTGGGTACGACTCATCGGTCTTTGGATAGTCGTTTTTTCATTGTCTCGTTTTCTTGAGTTTAACCTGACGCTGCTGCTCTTAACGGTAGCAGTCGGATTCACTGTGGTATTGGCCATGAGCGTTAAGAACTGGCTGCGGGATTAATGTTTGATCCAAAACAGGAAAGGAGCGATACATGTCAGCAGAACAAGCAGCTACGGCCGAGCATTCGGCTGAAGGCGGCGGCTCGATAATGTCTCATATACTTGAGGAGTTTAGCCTGACAAACGAGCATGCCTATCAATTCTTCGGAATCCCATTGCCACACGGCTCCGGTATGCATTTTTTCGGCCTTGATTTTTCTATAAATAAAGCAGTCGTCGTGGTATGGTTGGCAACATTTCTAACGATTGGCCTTGTCTGGTACACAGGTAGGGGCGGAGGACTCGTCGCGAGAGGTCGGCTTAGGAATCTTGTCGAAGCGATCGTGCAATTCATCAAGGTCGACATCGTTGACGCGAATATCGGGGCTCACGAGGGCAAGAAATGGTTGCCGTTTATCGGTAGTCTATTCTTCTTGATTCTCTTCAGCAATCTCCTCGGGCTTATTCCAGGCTCGAACTCCCCGACCAGCAACATCAACATGACCGCAACGCTCGCGATCATCGTCTTCCTCACCTTTGTGGGTGCGGGAATGGTGAAACAGGGGCCGTTCGCGTATATGAAGAACCTGGCTCCGCACGGTATGCCGGGATGGCTCTACGTCATCCTTTATCCATTAGAGATATTCAGTCAGCTTGCTAAACCGCTCTCGCTGGCCTTGCGACTCTTTGCCAACCTGCTGGCGGGGCATATACTCATTCTGTCTTTGCTCGCTCTGATAATCATGTCCGGCAGTATCATCGTCGCACCTATCCCATTCGCATTCTCCATTATCATGTATGCGTTTGAGATATTTGTCTCTTTTATCCAGGCGTATATATTCGCCGTATTGTCCGCGATATATATTGGTGCAGCTATCCATCCTGAACACTAGGATTAACGAGAGGAGGTTACTTTTATGGAGATCAATCTTGCACATCTGGGTGCCGGCCTTGCTATCGGCCTCGGTGCTATCGGCCCCGGAGTGAGCGTAGGCATCATAGCCGGTAAGGCCCTCGAAGGCATGGCCCGTCAGCCGGAAGCCAGTGCTACCCTGAGAACGACGATGATTATCGGTATCGTTTTCGCCGAGGCTATCGCTCTTTATAGCTTCGTCGTCAGTATCCTGCTGTTCTCTAAGTAGGAAACGGGCTGAACTTTTCTGGAAGGAGTAAGTGGGTTACGGATGATTGAATTAAACCAACCACTGATAATCTATGTGACTTTAGCATTCATCGTGTTGGTGATTGCTTTAGCCAAATTTGGTTTCGGCCCCATCGTAAACATGTTGGATGAGCGCGAGAAGACGATACGCGAATCCATCGAGCAGGCGGAGAACGCTCGGCTTGAGGCAGAGCGCATGCTCAAAGGTTATGAGGAGAAATTGGCCGAGGCACGTGCCGAGGCGCATAAAATCATCGCCGAAGGCAAGCAACTTGGCGAAAATCTTAGAGCTGAGATTAAAACCAAAGCTGATGAAGAGGTCAAGCTTATGATCGCGAAAGCGGAAGACCAGATCAACCGCGATGTAGAGCAGGCGATCAAAGAGCTAAGGACGGAGGTAGGCGACCTTAGCGTTACCTTGGCCGCAAAAGTAATCGAGAAAGAGCTGGATAAAGCTGCGCATGAGCAGCTTATCGAGAGCTATCTAAGTGAAGTAGGTCATATCTCATGAGAGACGGACACGTAGCGAAGGAGTATGCGGAAGCGCTATTTGAAGCAGCGTTAAATGATAACGCGCTTGAGAAAGTCGCCAAAGAGGTCGAACTCGTGGGCGAGCTTCTCACCGACCCGGAGTTCGAAGGGTATTTTCAGTCGGCAAAAGTTGGCGGTGAGCAGAAGAAGAGCGTTTTTAATAAAGTCTTTCTACATGAAGTATCGGTTATGACGCGCAACTTTTTCTGGATACTCTTCGACAACGGTAGGGAGAACTTGTTCTTAGCGATTCGCGACGAGTTTGACCGCCTATTGGACGAGCAGCAAAAGCGGGTTATGGCCCGGGTCATCACAGCGATACCGCTCTCCGATGACCTGCGAGCGAAAATCCAAGCTAAGCTCGAAGAATCTACCAAGAGAGAAGTAATACTTGAAACCGTTGTCGACCCGACAATTCACGGCGGAATGATGGTCTACGCGAATGGGCAGATCGTCGACGCCAGCGTAAAATCACGTTTAAGCGACTTACGCGACAGGCTAATTCAAGCGCGGTAAGGAGTAGGTTTATGAAAATAAAGTCGCGAGAGATTGCCTCACTGTTGAGGCAGGAAATCGAAAAGTATGAGCCTCAAATCGAGGTCGAAGAGGTTGGAACGGTTCTAGAGGCCAGAGATGGCATCGCGATAGTCCACGGCGTACGTGGCTGCATGGCCATGGAGATGCTCGAGTTCCCCAACGGCGCGTTCGGTCTTGCCCTCAACCTTGAGGAAGACAACGTCGGCGTCGTTATCATGGGTGACTACCTCGACATCGCAGAGGGCGATATCGTAAAGCGCACCCGCAGGATCGCTGAGGTCCCGGTGGGCGACGGTATGCTCGGCCGCGTAGTCAACTCGTTAGGCCAGCCGATCGACGGCAAAGGCGCAATAACACCGGAGGCACACCGCCCGATAGAGTGGCTGGCCCCGGGTGTGGTCCACAGGCAACCTGTTAAGGAGCCATTGCAGACCGGCATTAAGGCTATCGACTCGATGATACCTATCGGTCGTGGACAGCGCGAGCTTATCATCGGCGACCGTAGAACCGGAAAGACGGCGATTGCGATTGACGCAATCATCAATCAAAAAGACACGGGCGTTATCTGTGTCTATGTCGCTGTCGGCGGCAAAGCATCGACATGTGCGCAGGTCGTTGAGACCCTTGAGCGCCACGATGCGATGAAATACACAATCGTTGTAGCCTCTCCGGCCAGCGACCCCGCACCGATGCAGTATATCGCACCGTACGGCGGCTGCGCTATGGCGGAGCACTATCTCTACAACGGCAAGCATACGCTGGTCATCTATGATGACTTGAGCAAGCAAGCTCAAGCGTATCGCCAGATGTCGTTATTGCTAAGACGCCCGCCGGGCCGCGAAGCGTATCCGGGCGACGTCTTCTATCTACATTCGAGGTTACTGGAGAGGGCGTGCAAGCTCAGCGACGAGCTCGGCGGCGGTTCTCTTACGGCGCTGCCGATCATCGAGACGCTCGCGGGTGACGTTTCGGCGTATATTCCGACGAACGTTATTTCGATTACGGACGGCCAGATATTCCTCGAGTCGGACCTCTTCTATTCGGGCGTGCGCCCGGCGGTCAACGTCGGTATCTCGGTATCCCGAGTCGGCGGTAACGCGCAGATCAAAGCGATGAAGCAGGTAGCCGGACGTCTAAGACTAGACTTGGCGCAGTTCCGTGAACTGGAAGCCTTTGCGCAGTTCGGCTCAGAGCTGGACAAAGCGACGCTTGCACAGTTGGCGAGAGGCCAGCGTATGGTCGAGTTGCTGAAACAAGGGCAGTTCGTGCCGATGGTGGTTGAAGATCAGATTATATCCATCTTTGCCGGTGTCCGCGGCTTCCTGGACGACATCGACGTAACCAAAGTCGGTGCGTTTGAGAAGGGCCTACTCGAGTTCGTCCGCAGCAACTACGCGGACTTGGCGAAGAACATCGTCGAAGAGAAGGTCATTTCAGAAGAGAATGAGAAAAAGCTCGGCGAAATCATCAAGGAATTTAAGACATCCTTCGCCGGCATGGCTCTATAGCTTGGGGATGATTATCCATGTCAAAGGCAAGAGCAGTACTTAGCAGAATAAAAAGTGTCGAGAGCACTCGCCAAATCACCAAGACTATGGAGATGGTGGCGACCGCTAAGATTAAACGGGCGCAATCCCGAATCGAGGCGGCACGGCCGTATGCGATAAAAATGGTCGATGTCTTGAACAGCGTCGCCCAGCATGTCGGGGCAGGCAGCCACCCGTTGCTCGAAGTGCACGAAGAGACCAAGAATGTCGTGATTATTCCGATCACTTCCAACCGCGGGCTCTGCGGGGCGTTCAATATGAACATTCTGCGGCGCTCGGAGGCGATATACCGCGAGGAGACGGCGCAAGGCCGCGAGGTATCTTTTGTAGCCGTCGGCCGCAAGGGCGCGGGTTATTTAAGATTTGCCGAATATAACATTATCGCGGCGCATACCGAGTTTACGGACCGCCCGACCTTTATCGAGGCGAAAGCGGTTGCGGATGAAGTAGTCGAGATGTATCAGGAAGGCTCCATCGACAAGGTATACATCGTGTTCAATCATTTCAAATCGGCGCTGGAGCAAAAGCCGACGATCCATCAACTACTCCCTGTAAAACAAGCGGAGATATCGGGTGGCGGCGGCGAGGCCGAAGCGGGCGGGATGAGTGTCGAGCACGAGTTCGAGCCGGATGCGGTGCGAGTGCTATACGACCTGTTGCCGCGCTATGTCAATACCGTGGTTCTTAGAGCGCTGATGGAATCGGCCGCTAGCGAGCACGCCGCACGCCGGATAGCGATGAAGAACGCGACCGACAGCGCGACAGATATGATAGAGAATCTCACCAGGTGGTACAACCGGGCGAGGCAGGCGCAAATCACGCAAGAGATCGCCGAGATCGTCGGCGGCGCCAATGCCTTGCAAGAGGCATAGATTCGTTTTGTAAGTTTTATCGATGCCGACATGTTCGGCAATAGAATTGAGGTGAAGAGTTTAAATGGGCGTAGGTAAAATTGTGCAGATTATCGGTGTCGTTCTCGACGCGGAATTCGATGCAAGCGAGTTGCCTCCGATATATAATGCGCTCAAGATTTCGGCTGAGACGCCCAATGGGACAGTTGAGGTCATTGCCGAAGTGCAACAGCACTTGGAGGGCAATAAGGTACGCGCCGTAGCTATGTCATCGACCGACGGTTTAGTAAGGGGCATGGATGTTTTAGACACCGGGTCTCCGATAACCGTACCGGTCGGCGACGGGACGCTCGGGAGAATCCTCAACGTTCTGGGTGAGCCGATAGATAACGATACGCCGGTTCCGGCAGCGGAGCGGTATCCGATTCATCGTAAGCCGCCGGATTTCGACCAGCTGAAGCCGACGGCCGAGATTTTGGAGACCGGCATCAAGGTCATCGACCTTCTGGCACCTTATGTAAAGGGTGGTAAAATCGGTCTCTTCGGTGGAGCCGGTGTAGGTAAGACCGTTCTCATTATGGAGCTTATCCATAATATCGCGACCAAACACGGTGGAAACTCGGTCTTCACAGGTGTAGGCGAGCGCACACGTGAGGGTAACGACCTCTGGCTCGAGATGAAAGAGTCGGGCGTTATCGACAAGACGTCTCTGGTCTTCGGCCAGATGAACGAGCCCCCAGGCTCGCGTCTGCGTGTCGGCTTGACCGGCCTGACCGTCGCGGAGTACTTCCGTGACCAGGGAAGAGACGTTCTTCTCTTTATCGACAACATCTTTCGCTTCACGCAAGCGGGTTCCGAAGTATCGGCGCTCCTCGGGCGTATGCCGTCAGCGGTAGGCTATCAGCCGACGCTCGGCACCGAGATGGGCGACCTGCAGGAGAGAATCACATCGACCCGTACGGGCTCCATCACGTCGGTACAGGCGATTTATGTCCCTGCCGACGACTTGACCGACCCGGCGCCGGCGACCGCGTTTACGCACTTGGATGCGACGACCGTTCTCTCGCGCCAAATCTCGGAACTCGGTATTTACCCGGCGGTCGACCCGCTCGACTCGAGTTCAAGAATTCTCGAGCCAGGCGCTGTCGGCGAAGAGCACTACATGGTAGCCCGTAACGTGCAGCAGATTCTGCAGCGCTACAAAGAGCTTCAGGATATCATTGCGATTCTCGGTATGGACGAGCTTTCCGAAGAGGATAAGCTTATCGTCATGAGGGCGAGGAAGATCCAGAAGTTCTTGAGCCAGCCCTTCAACGTGGCCGAGGCGTTTACCGGTCAAGAGGGTAGGTATGTACCGCTTGCCGATACCATCCGCGGCTTCAAGGAGATCGTCGATGGTATGCACGACTCGCTGTCGGAGCAAGCGTTCTATATGGTCGGCTCAATCGAAGAGGCTATAGAGAAAAATGCGGAAATGGCCGCGCAGGTGGCTTCGTAAGGGGCGTTTACTGGAGGTTTAAATGGCTGATCGCAAGCTTCTATGCGAAGTGGTAAGCCCTGAGAATATCGTCTATAGTGGAGAAGCCGACATGGTAGTCGCTCTCGGCGTCGAGGGAGAGCTGGGCATCATGCCGCAGCATATCCCTATCGTCACGCCGCTTGCCCTTGGTGAGTTGCGCATATTCAATGGCGGGCAGCGCGAATTTGTTGCCGTGTTGGGCGGATATCTCGAGTTCAGAGAGAACAAGTTGACGATTCTGGCGGACGCCGCGGAGCTTTCGCACGAAATCGACATTGCCCGGGCCGAGGCGAAACGCATCGCGCGGGAACACGAGATAGCCGAGGCGAAAGCATCAGGCAAGATGCTCCTTGAGGCTGAGGTAAGCTTGAGAAAAGCGCTTATCAGGCTCAGGGTGGCACAAAAAGGCTAACCAACGCTGGAATAATTTTATAATCGGAAGCCAGAGAAGGATTTCAAGGTTCGAGCCTGAATTCTTTGTCTGGCTTCTGTGTTGTTGGGTGATATCGGTTATACTATAAGCTCCACAGTTGAGGAGAATTAAGGTAATGAGCAAGGGTTCCAGGTTCGTTGTCGAAGGCGGCAACCGGCTCTCAGGAAAAATAAAGGTGGGCGGCGCGAAAAATTCCGCGCTCAAGCTGATGGCCGCGGCTTTGCTGACGGAAGAGACGACGATTCTCACGAACGTCCCGATAATAAACGATGTCAAGACGATGGCTGCGGTGCTCGAAAGGTTGGGTGCCAGGGTCGCGTATAGTGAACCCGGCGTCGTCGAGATAAAGCCGACGTACCCGCTTTATCCTGAAGCCCCTTATGAGCTGGTAAGCCAGATGAGAGCCTCTATCATCGTCTTGGGACCGCTATTGGCACGGCTTGGAAAAGCCCGGGTCGCGATGCCCGGCGGTTGCAATATCGGCTTGCGTAAAATAGATATGCACATACGGGGCTTGGAGGCGTTCGGGGCACGGTTCGAAGTCGGCCACGGCTTTATCGAGGCATACTCGGAGAAGCTGGTCGCCGCGAAGATAGCTCTGGATTACCCGAGCGTGGGCGCGACCGAGAACCTGTTGATGGCGGCTACGCTGGCAGAGGGTGAGACGGTAATCGACAATGCCGCCAGGGAGCCGGAGATAGTCGACCTCGCCGACTTTCTCAACATGATGGGCGCCAGGATAAAAGGCGCCGGCACGTCGACTATCATGGTCGAGGGAGTCAATAAGCTCCACGGGGGCGAATACCGCGTCATGCCCGACCGTATCGAGGCCGGGACATTCCTGGTCGCCGCCGCAATCACCAAAGGCGATGTCGTGCTCGAAGACGTATCCCCGGAGCACCTGGAACTCGCCATCAACAAGCTTCGCAGCATCGGGGCTATCGTCAAGGTGGGCAATAACGAGATTCGAGTCATCGGGCGCGACGTAATCCGCCCGGCAGACATAGCCACACTACCGTATCCGGGGTTTCCTACCGACCTCCAGACCCAGTTCATGACGATTCTGGCGATTGCCGAAGGGACGAGCATCATCACCGAGAACATCTTTGAAAACCGCTTCATGTTCGTCGCTGAACTCAACCGGATGGGTAGCGATATCAAGACCGAAGGGCGTCACGCCATCATTCGAGGCGTATCCGGATTGAGCGGGGCGCCGGTAAACGCACCCGACTTAAGGGGCGGGGCCGCCCTGGTCGTTGCCGGCCTGGTCGCCGAAGGCGTCACCGAGATAGCCGACATCTACCACATAGACCGGGGCTATCACAATTTCGAGCAAAAACTGCGGGCGGTAGGCGCGAGCATCGAGCGAGTGAGCGACACCGACCGTTCGAACAGGTTGAAAATCGTGAGGTGAGTTCTTAACTTTTACAGGTAATTGGACTACCGCTTGGCAATGGACCACTGACCGGTCTCGATAGCCTACTGTCAACGGTGCAAATGCCTCCGGGGGTGCCAGTAGCCATCGTAGCCATCGACGGGGCGCGCAATGCCGCCATACTGGCGGCTCGGATACCGGCGCTGAAATACCCGGAAATCGATAAGACCCTGGCAAAACTTACCACCTGAAAAACAGAGATACAGGAGTCTGCTTAATGAAAGATATTGAACGTTTCATAACCGGCTTCCGCACCTTCCAGAAAGACTATTTCGGCCCAGAGTTCTCACAGTTCGAGCCGCTCAAGCAGGGGCAAAGCCCCAAGACCATGATCATCGGCTGTTCCGACTCGCGAGTTGACCCGGCCCTCCTGACCAACTGCTCACCCGGAGACATCTTCATCGTCCGTAACGTAGCCAATTTGGTGCCCCCTTACGAGAAAAGCAGCGGCCTGCACGGCGTCAGCGCAGCTCTCGAATTTGCCGTATGTCACCTAGGTGTGGAACATATCATAGTGCTTGGCCATTCGCAGTGCGGCGGCATTAATATGCTTATGGCCGGCAGTTGCGGCTGCAAAGGAGACGGGTTCATCTCCAGCTGGATGTCCATCGCCGCACCGGCCAGGGATAAGGTACTGGCGGAATTGCCGGGAAAGGATGCAATGCTGCAACAACGGGCTGCCGAACAGGCGGCCATTCTGCTTTCACTGGAGAACCTGCACTCCTTTCCCTGGATCGATCAACGGGTCACAAACGGCATCCTTTCACTCCATGGCTGGTATTTTGACCTAAACGCCGGGGAACTTTTGGAGTATCAGCCCTACTCGGGACTGTTCCGGAAAATTAACTAAACTGAGCAAAAAGGGAGGCCAGATTCGTTTTCTTAAAAACAAAACGGCAAAAATCGCCGAACCAGGCGCTTGAGTGGACGGCGGGATTTCGGCGCATTGCTTTTTATCTATCGCCAAGCCGTAAAAGACGCAGCCGCAAAGATCCAATTGACCAAGCGAGCTACCTGTCATACCTTCCGACATTCATTCGCAACCCACCTGTTAGAAGCCGGTTACGATATCCGAATACTCTAAGAACTCCTGGGTCACAATGACGTAAAAACAACGATAATTTACCCCCATGTTCTCAACCGCGGACCAACGGAGTTTGCAGCCTGGTAGATATGCTGTAAGGTTAAATAAGGCGGTTGCAAGGAGGGTTAAATAATGATCCGTATAAGACGCGTTATGGGCAAAGGAAGCCGAGAATCGGATTGAAGAAATCAGAACCGGAAAAGTAAAAACCATGCCCGGTGAAGATGTTTTTAAAGAAATCAATCAAAGCTGCCGCACCAAGCCTTTGCGGGCGAGTTGTCGAACATTGATCGACAGCCATAACCGTTAAAACCAGCGATATTGTGACCAGTATTCACGGTTATGTTGACAAAAGCGTGAAAAACCTATAATTTAACGGTATGGCTAAGATCCTGAATGTCTACAATAAGATCAATACCCTTCGGGAGCGATACTACAGGGCGTCAATAGGCAAAGACGCGCTTATTAGAATTATCAACGAGGCTGAAGTTGCCGAACAGGTATTTAACTCAAACGCCATCGAAAACAGCACTCTCACTTTAGAAGAAACAGAAAAGATTCTGCTCCAGATCGACCTCGATCGATATATCTCCGAACGTGAAATATTTGAGGCGAAGAATCTCGCCAGAGTCGTAACGTATATAGATACTAAGGCCAAAGAGCAAGAACTTTCCCTAAACGTCATTTTAATGCTGCACAAAATGCTTATCTCCAATATCCGCGATGATATTGCCGGCAGGTTTAGGCAAGATCAGGAATATGTTCGCGTAGGGAGTCATATCGCGCCTGACCCTCAGGTGGTCGTCGGTCGCCTCGAAAAAATGCTCGCGGAGTTCAATGCCGAAAGTCATATAAATATCATTAAGCGTGTAGCAAAGTTGCACCTCGTCTTTGAACACATTCATCCGTTCGTTGACGGTAACGGCCGTATCGGGCGTGTCGTTAATAACTATTTGCTGATACGCGAGGGCTTCGTTCCGATCAACATTAAATTTATTGAGAGAAAAAAATATTACGAGGCTTTTCAGGAATTCGACTTAAAGGGTTCGACCAAGATCATGGAAGAGATAGTAGGCAAAGCCCTCACCAGCAGTTACCATAAACGGCTGGCATATTTGGAGGGCGCGGAAATAATGACGCTTGCCGATTATGCAAAAAAGTTTAAATTATCGCACCCAAATATGATTAATAAGGCAAAAAGGCAGACCATCGAAGCGTTTTTGGAGAAGGGCATCTGGAAGATCGGAGTCCCCAATAAATAATATGAACGAAGCCGAAACCAGAGCCGGGAATAGGGGATTCTCCTAAGTCCCGGTAGATATGCTGTAAGGTTAAATAAGGCGGTTGCAAAGGGAGTTAGATATTGATTCGTATAAAACGCCATGATAAAACAGCGTTTCGTGTCAACAGCTACATCTAGCACTGATTATATCCGCAAGTGACATGTTTTCGCAGGTGTCTTATATAGCACTAGCAGCAAGTTTGGAGTATTATGTGGGTCAGTATAAACATAATTAGATGTAAAATAGAGTAAAGACGCATGGAGGTGTAAGTTATGAAGAAAATATCGGCTGCTGATACCCTTGACTTATCCATTCCAGAGAGGATTCAACTGGTGGAAGACATTTGGGACACGATAGCGGAGGGGGCCGACTCTATCGACTTGAGCGAGGAAGAGAAGAAAATAATTGACGAACGGCTTGACGCATATCATAAAAACCCTAACGCGGGATCGCCATGGGAAGATGTTTTTCAAAGAATCGCGAATAGATGAAAAAATATCGTGTTTTAATAAGGCCGGAAGCTGAAGATGATTTAAGGGAAGCATTTTCGTGGTATGAAGACAAAAGACGCGGCCTGGGACACGATTTTCTTTTACAGGTCGAGGCTGGCTTAAGATTCATAGAAAGATGCCCGTCAATTAATTCACCAGGTTATAAGGAAACAAGGAATCGTCTCATTAAAAGATTTCCGTACAAAATAATCTACCTGACAGAGGAAAGTCGAGTAGTCGTTAAGCTCAACCCCCACAAAGCAGCCCGCTTTTACTGGTAATCCACCCTCATCGTCGCGGGGTCTACCAGCTCTATCCAGGTTTGTCCCCGGTTGAACTTGATTTCGCTTCCTGCGGAATCGAAATAGCGCGTTATTTCCGAGACGGTTTGGCGCTGCCAGGTGGCAAAAATGACCCTGCCGTCTTGAAAGACCATCGCTTGTCCCGTCCCGCGCAGGTTGAGCTGCATCCTGCCCTTGGGGTCATCGGCTATCTTGGCAACCGGGACGTATTGCACGACCACGTTCTTTGCCGATATCAGCTCGTTGTTGGCGGCATCTTTATGCGGTTGTCCCGCCATGAAGCGGTTATAGGTGTTTTTGTTGCGGTCATATTCGTAGTGGACCCTAAACTCGGGCTTGGAAAAATCCAGGTTGATAGACGCGTTCGACGGGCGCAGCTCGGGTGCATCGTCGTCCTTGAAGTTCGGCTTCTGATAGAAGACCTGCGATTCAAAGCCCCGGTCCTTAGCTTTGCTCCACAATTTCTCGGTAGAAGTGTAGAGGTTATGTGGCGCTTTGCGCTTTTTTATGCGCCAGTAAGCCTCGCTGTTGGCGAACTCATCGAGGTCGGCTACGTCCAGGTTCTTTATGACTTCGTAGACGGTCGCCGGGCCGCCGCAGTGCACATACAACGCATTGTACGCCCGGGCGAGGTCGACGAAGTACTCGCGCGCGCTCCGCACCGGCCCAATCGTCGCGACACCTTCGTGGAGAAAGACCGCCATGAAGCGCGTGATACCGCCTTCGGCGACGGTCTCATATACGACGCACGCGTCGCTCAAACCGGATTGCGGACGCGCGTCGACGTGGTTTTCAATCATGACTGCGAGTGGGCGGCGCGTCGCGTTAGGTTCATGGGTGTATTCGCCGTCTATGGGACAGGGGAACTCGGGTTGTGGAGCTTCCGTCGTAGTCGTAGTAGGAGTCTGCGCAATCGCTTGCTCGTCTTCCAAGACCGGTCGCTCATTGACGAGCGGCCATATAACGGTAGCCGAAACTGCTGTCATCAACAGCAACGATAGCAATATCGCTAGTATGATATAGATTGGTTTCATATAATAAAGCAGCTCTCAAACAGTACTGTATGCAAGCCCCTTGCGGGGTTCCTTTGTAGGATAAACCTGGTCGAGCCATTAGTCAAGCTGTCCCGAGCGTTCGCGATAACGTCCCTGCCGGGTAGCGGTCCTTAATAAAGCCATAATAATTTGATTCGTACCGCTAAAATGACTAAAATCGTAAGAGAGATCGATAATTGGAGGATAAGCTTGTGCTAGGAATAGAAGAGATAAAGCGGATAATACCGCACCGTTACCCGTTCTTGCTCATCGACCAGATTCTCGAATATGAACCCGGCAAATGGGCAAAAGGTCTTAAAAACGTCACGGTCAATGAGCCGTTTTTCGCGGGACATTTCCCGGACTACCCGGTGATGCCGGGCGTTCTTATCGTCGAAGCATTGGCGCAGGTAGGCGCGGTATCCATCTTGAGCCTCGAGGCGAACAAGGGAAAAATCGCGTTTTTCGCCGGCATCGACGGATTTCGCTTCAAAAGACAAGTTCTGCCGGGAGACCAGCTCACCCTCGAAGTGGAAATCACGAAGTCC
>JAUXNY010000090.1 GCA_030682615.1 Candidatus Aquicultor sp.
CACCAGGGCCGCTATGGCCTTCGGCGGTGTCCAGCCGGGCGATTATGAGAGAACACTTCGTTACAACAAGAACCGCGTCTTCGCGTTCGTCGTCGCACTCGGCGAAGTCGACCCGGTCAAATATGCAGCCGCCGCCGGCGCCATCAACTATGGCTTCCCGGCAATCGCCGACACCAATATCCCGGAAATACTTCCGACCGGTGTCTGTACCTACGAGCATGTCGTCGCAAACGTGCCGTTTGAGGACATCATCCAGAAAGCAATCGAAGTTCGCGGCTTGAAGATCAAAATCGACAAGGTGCCGATTCCGGTTGCCTACGGCGCGGCCTTCGAGGGCGAGCGTATCCGCAAGGATGACCTCTACTGCGAGTTCGGCGGCTCCAAGAGCGAAGCGTTCGAGCTTCTGCAGATGAAAGATATGGATGAGGTAGAGGACAACAAGATAGAGCTTGTCGGTCCCGACCTCAAAGATATGGAAGAGAAGAAGGCGTACCCGATGGCAATCGTCGTGGATGTCGCCGGCCGCAAGATGCAGAAAGACTTCGAGCCGATTCTCGAGCGCCAGATACACCACCTCATCAACGGGGCGGAGGGCATCATGCACGTCTCTCAGCGTGATGTTATGTGGGTTCGCGTCGGCAAAAAAGCCGTCGAGAAAGGCTTCGGCCTCGCCGACATCGGCCGCATCCTGCATACCAAGATACTCAACGAGTTCCCGGCAATCGTCGACAAGGTCCAGGTGACAATCTACACCGAGGCCGAAAAAGTCCACGAGCTGCTCGAGGTAGCCCGCAAAGAGTATCACGACCGCGATGAGCGCGTCTCGGGCTTGACCGACGAGAATGTCGATACGTTCTACAGTTGCACGCTCTGCCAGTCGTTCGCCCCGACCCACCTCTGCATCATCACACCGCAGCGCTTGGGTCTGTGCGGAGCCTACAACTGGCTCGACGGCAAGGCATCGTTTGAGATCAACCCGACCGGTCCGAACCAGCCTGTCCTCAAGGGCGAGACCCTGAACGAGGAAAAAGGCGAGTGGGCGGGTATCAATGAGTATCTCGCGCGTGCGTCGAACGGCGCAATTCAGAGGCTCTATGCTTACTCCATGATGGAGAACCCGATGACCTCCTGCGGTTGCTTCGAGGCTATCATCGCCCATCTGCCGCTCGTCGATGAGGATACCGGAGACGTCAGAAGCGGCTTCATGGTCGTTAACCGCGACTATGCGGGCCAAACACCGTTCGGTATGACCTTCTCGACCATGGCGGGTCTTGTCGGCGGCGGTCTCCAGAACCCGGGTATGGCCGGCGTTGGAAAGTACTTCCTCGGCAGCCCGAAATTCCTATCGGCCGACGGCGGTTTCGCCCGCGTCGTGTGGATGCCAAAAGAGCTTAAAGAGCAGCTCGCCGGTATCCTCGAAGGGCAAGCGGAGCGTACCGGCGACTCCGACTTTCTCAATAAGATAGCGGATGAGACGAATGCGCTCACCATGGAAGATGTCATGACGTTTGCGAAGTCCAAGAGCCATCCGGCACTACAGCTGGATATGCTTGGCTAATATGAACAGTACGCGGGCGGCGGGGCGCTTAACTGCGCCCCGCGCCGCGTGATTTTTTCTAGCGATGGCCGTACGGCCGAATGAACGATTAACCTTTTTGGAGGTGAGTGAATGTGGCTTTAACCGGAATGGATATTTTTAAACAGCTCCCAAAGACTAACTGCGGCGACTGTGGGATTCCCACCTGCCTGGCGTTCGCGATGAAGCTTGCCGCCGGCGGCGCTTCTCTCGAACAGTGCCCGCATGTTAGTGAGGAAGCAAAAGCACTGCTCTCCGAGGCGTCCGCGCCTCCGATGCGCGGCGTGACGATAGGTGAGGGTGAATACGCGCTCAAGATTGGTGAGGAGCTCGTAATGCACCGGCACGAGAAGACTTTCTTCAACCCGCCTGGCCTGGCACTTCTTGTAGAGGACACGGAAGACGGCGTAGCCGTCGACGCGAAACTCGCCGCGCTCAAGGAGGCTACCTATGAGCGTGTCGGCCAGACTTTGCGCGCCGACCTGGTCGCGGTCAAGAACTCTTCGGGTGATGCGAATACCTTTAGCGATATGGTGAAGAGAGTCATGGCAGGTATCCCGTACCCGCTCGTTTTGATGGCGGACGCGGCGGCGATCGACGCGGCGATGTCGGCAGCAGGCCCCGCAAAACCATTGCTCTATGCGGCGACCGCCGGCAACCTCGACGCGATGGCGGAGCTTGCCAAGAAATACGGCGCCCCGCTCGCCGTCAAACCGGCCTCCCTCGATGAGCTGGCCGAGCTTACGACGAAACTCGACGGCATGGGCCTCAAAGACCTCGTCATCGATATGGGTACGCGTACTCTCAAAGAGACCTTCCAGAACCTGGTCTTTACGCGGCGCCTGGCTCTCAAGAAGAAGCAGCGCCCGTTCGGGTATCCGACGATAACGTTCCCCGCCGAGGAGACAGCGGACGATATGATGGAGACCGTCCATGCGGCCGTCTATACCATCAAGTACGGCGGTCTCATGGTGCTCAAAGACCTCAGCCCCGAGAAGGCCTATGCCCTCTACGTCCTGAGGCAGAACATCTATACCGACCCGCAGCGTCCGATGCAGGTGGATCAGGGCGTCTACCCGATCAACAACCCGACGGAAGACTCGCCGTTCCTCATCACGACCAACTTCTCGCTGACGTACTTTATCGTCTCGAGCGAGGTCGAGGGAAGCAAGATGCCGGCATGGCTCGGTATCGTCGATGTGGACGGCCTCTCTACGCTTACCGCGTGGGCGGCCGGCAAATTCGTACCGGAGAGAATCGCCGCCTTCGTCAACAAGAGCGACATTCTCGATAGGATAAAGCATAAAACCGTGGTCATCCCGGGCTATGTCGCTCAGATAAGCGGCGAGCTCGAGGAAGAACTCCAGGGTTGGAAGATAGTCGTCGGCCCGCGCGAAGCCGCCGATATCCCGGCCTTCCTGAAGAGTTTTCAACCGGCAACAGCTTAGCAAAATATAAAGGACGAGCCATTAGTGGGTTAGCGATAAGCCGATCATTAACCCACTAATGCCATCTCGGTTGCGGCGTAATAGTTGAGAATTGCAAATTTACCAGGAGTCGCGGATTTGCAATTCGGCAATTAATATTCTTCAATCAATCATCTTTTTTGTAGTAGTGAGTAGAGGAAAGGTTGCTACTATGGCGAGTGAAGCTACGAACGTAAATTCTCAGAGCGAAGCCTTTGAGACATGGATAAAGGACCAGCCGCTCAAGCCGCCGTGCGCCGGCGCGTGCCCGGTAAATGCGGATATCCAGTCGTTTGTGAGCCTTGTAGCCCAGGGCAGGTTCAAGGAGTCGCTGGAAGCGGTGCGGGAGCGCTGCACGTTGCCGGGCTCACTTGGGCGCATCTGCCACCACCCGTGCGAGGGCGAGTGCCGCCGCAACGACGTGGAGGGCGCGGTAAACATCAGGGCCATCAAACGTTTTGCATCCGACGTCTGCGCGGATGAACCGGTCTCGGACGCGGTTCCGAAGACGAGAGGCAAGAAGGTCGCAATCATCGGCGGCGGCGTCGCCGGTCTCACGGCGGCCTACGACCTGGCCAAGGACGGCTTCGATGTCACTATCTATGAGCAGAACGACGCGTGCGGCGGCGCGATATATACCGGCGTTCCCAAATACCGCCTCCCGAAAGACGTTGTCGCGCAAGATGTCGCGGCTATCGAATCGCTCGGGGTGACGATTAAGACGAACACCGCAATCGGCAGGGATGTCGCCTTCGACGACCTCGCCAAAGACTATGACGCGGTTCTTATAGCCATCGGCCTCACGGTGAGCAGGGGTATCCCGATACCCGGCCACGACGCCGACGGCGTCCTCTTGGCGCTGCCGGTTTTAAAGGAAGCAAACTTCAACGATAACGCCGCCATCGGCAAGCGAGTCGTCGTCATCGGCGGCGGCAATGTCGCGTTCGATGTGGCGCGTTCGGCGAAGCGTATGGGCGCCGAGGAGGTCAGTCTCTGCTGCCTAGAGTGCGAGGACGAGATACCGGCGTTCAGCTGGGAACTGGTCGAGGCGCGCGAAGAAGGTATAATTATCAACCCCTCCTGGGGTCCGAGAGAGATAAGGGTCGAGGACGGCAAGGTGTCAGCCATCAGCTTTAAGCGCTGCAGCCGCGTCTTCGACGAAAAAGGCATGTTCAACCCGGCCTATGATGAGAACGAGATTCTTGGAATCGAGGCTGACAATGTGGTCTTCGCCATCGGCCAGGGCGCTGATATGAACGGTTTTACCGGGACCTCACTCGAGGTCGACGAGCGCGGCCGCATCAAGTGGGATGCGCTCACGCTCAAGACCAACCTCCCGAACGTCTTCGCGTCCGGTGAGGTAGTCACCGGCCCCGGTTCCGCGGTCGCGGCGATGCGAAACGCGCACCACGCGGCCACCGCCATCGAGCGTTTCTTGACCACCGGTACAGCCGGCGCGGTCGTCGTGCCCGAGCCGCTCGCCATCGGCAGACTTCCGCGGCACACCATCGATGCGATAGTGCGCAAAGAGAAGAATCATGTGCCGATGGTCGACCCGGCGGAGCGCGTTAAGAGCTTTATGGAGGCCGAAGGCGGCTTCGATATCGATATGGCCATCTACGAGGCGGGGCGCTGCATGAACTGCGGTCGCGGCGCCGAAATAATCGCCGAGAAATGCGCGGCGTGTCTCACCTGCGTGCGGGTCTGCCCGTTCGGCGCACCGTACATCTCAGAGTCGCGCGTGGCTGATTTCAATTGGGATAGCTGCCAGTCCTGCGGTATTTGCGCGGCGGAGTGCCCGGGCATGGCGATACACGTCGGCTTCAATGATGATACACTTATAAACGAGCGGATAGACGCGGCCACGAGCGGTATTACCGCCTTCGGCTGCCAGCTTGGCAAACCGGAGATATATAATCCGCTCTCCAAGGCGACATCCACCCCGCCCGGCCTCAACTTCGTCAAGCTGATGTGCGCGAGCCGTCTCGATATGCGGCACATCCTGCGCGCGATTGAGAACGGTGTCGACGGCGTGGCCGTAATGGCCTGTCCCGACGACAAATGCCGCTATCGCAAGGACGTCAACTGGGCCGAAGTCCGCGCGAACCGCGTGAAGAGGCTCCTCGACGAGATAGGCATCGGCGGCGAGCGCGTCGAGTTCATGGGCTCGTTCGCGACCCCGGAAGAGGCGCAGCAGGCCATAGGTGCGTTCAAGGCCAAGCTCGCTGAGCTGGGGCCGAATCCTCTCAATAAAGTGATGGTGAAATAAGATGATTGTTGCGGAGCCAAAGAGCCTGGATGAGATAAAAGCAATGGTCGACGGATACGACCGCGTTCTTATGGTCGGTTGCGGGACCTGTGTCGAGGTCTGCCTTACCGGCGGCGAGCGTTCTGTGAACCTCACCGCGACCGCACTGCGCCTGGCGCGCAAGGTCGATGGGCGCGATATCGAGGTCGGCGAGCAGACCGTTATCCGCCAGTGTGATTTCGAATACCTCGATGAGGTCAAAGACGCGGATAAGTATGAGGCCATCGTTTCTCTGGCGTGCGGTGTCGGAATCCAGGGCATCGCCCGCAAATTCCCGAACACGCCGATCTTTCCCGGGGTCAACACGACCTTTATGGGATTTAACGAAGAGTATGGGTACTATACCGAGATGTGTAAAGGCTGCGGCGAGTGCATCCTGCACCTGACCGGCGGCGTTTGCCCGGTAGCCCGCTGCGCGAAGAGCCTGCTCAACGGGCCGTGCGGCGGTACCAACAACGGCAAGTGCGAGATAGGAAGCGATAAGGACTGCGGTTGGGTCCTTATCTATAATAAGATGGAGCAGCTCGGCACGCTCGACAAGTTCAAGGAGATAAACGCTCCGAAGAACTACGGCAAAGCCGGGAATATCCGCTCGATGGACTTGAGAAAGTAGGAGGGTAGCACAGTGGGATTCAAGGAAGAGATTCAAAGTGGGAATTTTGTGGTCACCGCTGAGGTCGGCCCTCCGAAAGGCACCGACATCAGCGAGATGAAACATCATATCAAAGGTCTAAAAGGCAAAGTCACGGCACTTAACGTCACTGATAATCAGAGCGCGGTCATGCGTATCTGTACTTTGGCGGTCGCCAAAGAGATAATGGATATCGGTATCGAGCCGATCTATCAGATGACCTGCCGCGATCGCAATCGCTTGGGCCTGCAATCCGACCTTCTCGGAGCGGCCATCATGGGGATTAAAAATGTACTGGCGCTCACCGGCGACCATCCGGTTCTCGGCGACCATAAAGACGCCAAACCGGTCTTCGACATCGAGTCGGTCCAGCTCCTAGAAGTCATTAACGGCCTCAACGAGGGGCATGACATGGCCGGCCTCGAGCTGCAGGGCGCGACCGATTTCTTCGCGGGTGCGATTGTGACGCCCGAGTCGATTCCGTTCGAGCCGCAGTTCGCGAAGTTCAAGAAGAAGGTCAACGCCGGTGCCAAGTTCTTTCAGACGCAGGCGATATACGATATGCCCAAGTTCATGACCTTCATGGAGCGGGCAAAAGAATTAAATGTGCCGATTCTCGCGGGCATCTTGCTCTTGAAATCGGCCGGCATGGCCAAGTATCTCAATAAGTTCGTGGCCGGTGTTTCGGTGCCGCAAGAGCTTATAGATGAGCTTGCGCCATTCAAGGGTGAAGATGCGCTCAAGAAGGGTATTGAGATAGCGGGCAACCAAATCGCCCAGCTAAAAGAGGTCTGCGCGGGTGTCCACGTCATGGCCATCGGCGCCGAAGACAGGGTGCCGGATATTCTGGCGGCCGCTGGGCTGTAATACAACGAACAGGATGGTGTGGTTTGAAGATAGCTGTTACCGGTAAAGGCGGCGTCGGCAAGACGACGGTCGCCGCTGGCCTGGCCAGGCTTCTCGCGCAGGAAGGTTACAGCGTTATAGCGATCGACGCCGACCCGGACGCCAACCTGGCCGCCGCGCTCGGCATCGACGCGAACGATGCCGCAAACATTGTGCCGATTGCCAGGATGAGCGAGCTTATCGCCGAGCGCACGGGCGGCATTCCGGGGACCATGGGCGGTTTTTTCAAACTCAACCCAAAGGTCGATGATATCCCGGATGAGCTGAGCGTCGAGGCCGACGGGGTGAAACTCCTCGTTCTCGGCACGGTGGAGTCGGGTGGCGCGGGGTGCATCTGCCCCGAATCGACGATGCTCAAAGCATTACTCAAGCACGTCATCGTCCGGCGCAACGAAGCGGTCATCATGGATATGGAGGCCGGCATCGAGCACCTCGGACGGGGTACCAGCGAGTCGGTAGACGCCATGCTCGTCGTGATAGAACCGGGCCAACGCAGCATCCAGACAGCGCGCCAGATTGAAAAGTTGGCGAAAGACTTAGGCATACCGCGCATTTTTCTCGTCCTCAACAAGGTCCACGACCGCGACGAGGAAGAGACGATGCGCAAGTACATACCAGACCTGCCGGTCATCGGCATGCTCCTTGAGCGCGAGTCGATACGCAAGGCGGATCTGGAGGGGAAATCGCCGTTCGACAGCGACGCGGAGTATGTCGAGGATATACGGGCCATCAAAGAGCGGCTCCAGGCCGAAATCGGGGATAGCGGCGCGTAGGCCGTATTACATTTGAGAGCAACCGGGGTCTTGAGCCTGGATACGAGAGAGTGCAGCGAGACGCGACAAACATTGCGATTCATCGCGTCGCCGTATGTCTCTCGCGATATGTAGGGGTGAAGGACTGCTCGAGTTTCCGGTATCTGATATAGAAAGCTTACGAGGGAAGGAGAAACAAGTATGCTGATTATTGCCGAGAAGATTAATATTATGTCGAAGACGATCGGCCCGGCTATGCGCGAGCGCAACGCCAAACCTATCCAGGACCTGGCGCTCGCCGAGGTCGCGGGCGGCTCGCGTTGCCTTGATCTTAACCTTGGACCGGCGACCAAAGACGGCCCGGCCATGATGGAGTGGCTCGTGAAGACGGTGCAAGAGGCGGTCGATGATTCTATCCAGCTCTGCCTCGACACCAAGAATCTGGAGGCGATGGAGGCGGGTCTCAAGGTCGTCACCAAGCACAAACCGATGATCAACTCGACCAACGCCGATGAGGATGTGCTCGACAAGTACATGCCGATGGCGGCTACCTTTGACGCCGACATCATCGCGCTCGCTATGACATCCGCCGGCATCCCGCGCGACTGCAACGAGCGTCTTGTAAATGCCGCAACCATCATGGGTAAAGCGATGGAGCACGGTGTGGGTCTCGAGAGAATCTATCTCGACCCGCTCGTTCTGCCTATCGGGGTAGCCCAGATGGATGCGATGGAGGTTGTCGAGACTATCCGCCAGTTCCAGATGCTCAACGACCCACCGATGAAATCGGTCGTCGGCTTGAGCAATATCTACAACGGTACGCCGAAGGACCTTCACACGCGCTTCGGTTACACCTTTATGACGATGCTGGCAGCCGCGGGACTTACCGCGGCTATCGCCGACTCGCTCGACAAAGAACTCATGGCGGTCGTCAAGACCGTCGAGGTCCTCAAGAACGAGATGCTCTACGCCGCTTCGTATCTCGATGACATTCTTGGCGCGAAGGCCGAAGCATAGCAGGCGCAATACGCGACGAATGAGTAATCGACGAATAGAAGGACAGACAGGAGAGGGCGGACTGCGCGTCCGCCCTTCCGATACGTCTTCTGCGAATAAGAAAATACCGGCGCGCATCGTTGGCGCGCGAGTTTTTCTTGTTTCCAGAAGATTTTGGCACATCCGTATCTGATTGCAAAAGGCAGGAGGACTTATGTCAGAGACATTGGTACGCGAACAACTTAACATCGCAATAGACGGAGAGTCCCTTAAAGCCCAGTCGGGCCAGACTATCCTCGACGTCGCGCGGGCACGCGGGGTCTATATCCCGAGCCTCTGCAGCGACCCTCGCCTTAAACCGAATGAGCGTTGCGGCATGTGCGTAGTAGAGGTATCCGGTGAAAGCGAGCCCGTTAGGGCATGCGCGACGGTGGTCGTCGAGGGCATGAGCGTGAGTACCGACACCCCGGCTCTGGTCGAAATACGAAAGAGCCGCCTCGAAGAGATCTTTTCCGACCACTGGGCCGACTGCATCGCCCCGTGCACATTGGCGTGCCCGGCGGGAACCGACGCCCAGGGCTATATCGGCCTCATAGCGCAGAAACGCTACCGCGACGCGGTAGAGCTTATAAAGCGGACCAACCCGCTGCCCGGAATCATCGGGCGTGTCTGTACCCGTCCCTGCGAGGACGCATGCCGGCGCAACCTGGTGGAGGATCGCGTAAGTATCTGCTGGCTCAAGCGATTCACCGCCGACCGGGATAAATTCTCAGCGATGCGCTTTCGCCCCGATGTAAAACCCGCGACCGGCAAGAAGGTCGCGATAATCGGCGCCGGGCCGGCCGGCCTCTCGTGCGCGTATTATCTCGCTATCGAAGGCCATAAACCGGTCATCTTCGAGGCGATGCCGCAGGCCGGCGGCATGCTCCGCTACGGTATCCCGTCATACCGGCTTCCCAAAGAGATCATCGATGATGAGGTCCATGAGATACTCGAACTCGGCGCGGAGCTTCATACCAACAAACGCCTCGGCACCGATTTTACGCTCGAAGAGCTCCAAGGCGAATACGACGCGGTCTTTCTCGGTATCGGCGCGCAAGCCGGCACGAAGATGTGGATTGATAACGAAGACATTCCCGGCGTGATGAGCGGCGTCGATTTTTTGCGCTCCATCGGTCTCAACGACCCGATAAAAATAGGGAAGACGGTCGCTGTCGTGGGTGGCGGAAACGTCGCCATCGACGCGGCGCGGAGTTCGCTCCGCCTCGGCGCGGAGAAGGTCTACCTTATCTACCGCCGTGGCCGCGCCGAGATGCCGGCCCACGATATAGAGATAGAAGAGGCCGAGCACGAGGGCGTCGAACTATTGCTTCTGGCAAACCCGACCCGTGTCATTGGCACGGACAGGGTCGAGG
>JAUXNY010000091.1 GCA_030682615.1 Candidatus Aquicultor sp.
GCCGCAAAGACGGCGCCTGTTCCTTCGGCGACTTCGACTAGTATCTTCGCAATCAGCGGTCGCGAGAGCGCGGTCGCCAGCGGGTATTTCTGCTCGTACATCGCGTTCGCCTTGAGCGCCGGCGCTATATATTTCGTTGCGAAGGTCTTCTTGGCGTCGACTACCTCGGAATGGACCGCGCCGACCTTGAGCGCTTTGTCGCGAACCTCCTCGAGGTCTCCGCCCTGGCCGACATCTACAGCTACCGCAACGACTTCCAAATCGTAATTCTCATGGAGCCACTTTATCGCAACCGAGGTATCGAGACCCCCCGAATAGGCCAGCACGACCCGGTCTTTTATCTCTCTTGAGCTTCCCACTTGTCCCACGCTTAAATCCCTCACTTTAAAACTCGACACAACTTGATTTTAACTGACTCTTTAATGATCCGGCACGTTGGTGCCACAACACTTACCTTGCAGGTTTCTCGTCGTACCACATTATGTTCTCAGCAGCCTTTACCATGCGCTGAACAAAACCCTCTGTAAGCTCTTCCGGATATTCTGCAATCAGCCAGTAAACACGTCCTGCGTGCGAGAATATCGAGACAATACCTACGATGCGGGAACCATTTTTGTCTTGCTTCTCAATATCGAACTCTGCCTGCGACCACTCAAATACAAGCGCACCATTACCGGCAACCGGCTCCTTTATTCTAAACCCCTCAACCTTGATGGTCTCTTTCGCCAGCTCAGTCATCTCTTCAATCGAACTCTTAACCGCTTTGGGTCTCGCGAAGAAAAACAAGCGGGCATTCCGGTTCTTCTCGCCCCCGTAGTTAGCATAAATAAAGAGTGAGTCGCCCTCACTGGAGCTTGCGCTCTCGGCTATCATGTCGCTCGCAATATAAGTGGTAAATTCGAGTTCGACGCTGTCGGCGAGGGTAAAAGTGAAATCCTCGGTCATGCCCTCAATGGACAAGGAACCGGTCTTTGTTTTCGGTCGATTCTTTGCCGGGATGTCTTTGACGGTCTTCGAATCACTTGTCGCGGTCTTCTTCTGCGTCGTCACAGTCGACTTCGCGCCATCCTGTCCATCCGAAGCAGAACAGGCGGACAGCGCCGAAACCAATACTAAAACAATAAACGTGACGACGGCCTTCTTAGTTATAGTTCCAATCATCCTCACAAATCTCACAATCTAAGCTCGACGACTCCGCTAAAACGCCTTCTCATCCCGGAGCTTTGCGACTCTGCCGGCGACATAATCGGCGACAGCCGGCGTCCTCGCTATAACCAGTATGGTGTCGTCCCCGCCGACCGTCCCCAGGACATCCGGCCACTTTACCGCGTCGATTGCCGCGGCGACTGCCTGGGCCGTTCCGGGATGGGTCTTTAGAACCATCATGTTCTCGGTCTTGTCTATCTTTATTATGAATTCGTTCAAGAGTGACCTCAGGCGCTCTATCTCGGGCAGCGAATAGACCTGTCTGCCCGCCGGCGCGCCGGCCCCGGATATCCTGACTTTGAGCAACCCTAAGTCACTTATATCCCGCGACACCGTCGCCTGCGTCACATCATAGCCGCGCTTCTCGAGCTCGGCGATGAGTTCTTCCTGAGTCGCTATATCTATGGCTTCTATCGCCTGTTTGATGGCATCGAAACGATTCTGTCTTGAACCCACGCAACCTCACCTGAACCGGTATTATTTAATGATTGAAACGAGTGCCGCTTTAGCCGTGTGCAGCCGGTTCTCCGACTGCTGGAAGACGACCGACTGCGCGCTTTCTATGACCTCGTCGGTCACTTCTTCGCCCCGGTGCGCCGGGAGGCAATGCATAAATATCGCCGTCGGCTTGGCCTCCGCCATGATTTCGCTGTTGACCTGGTACGGCCGGAATGTCTTAATGCGCTCCTCGCGCTCGGCTTCCTGGCCCATACTGGCCCAAACATCGGTATATATCACGTCGGCATCGTCCGCCGCCTCGAACGGGTCATCGGTCACCGTTATTTTATGGTTTAAGTTTCGAATCTGCGCTCTCGCAAAATCAACGACCTCGGCGTCGGGCTCGTATCCCTTAGGGCACGCGATGGTCATATTGATGCCCAGTTTTCCCGCGACTACCAAGAGTGAATGGGCTACATTATTACCATCCCCAATGTAGGCGAGTTTTAGACCGGTAAGACGGTCTTTGAGCTCTAAAATCGTCATCAAGTCGGCGAGCGACTGCATCGGGTGATAAGCGTCGGTGAGAGCGTTGATGACCGGTATTTCCGTCTTTGCCGCCAGCTCTTCGACATCGCTTTGGGCGAAGGTCCTTATTACCACCGCATCGACGTAGCCCTCGAGAACCCGCCCCATATCTCCGATAGGCTCGCGGACTCCTAGCTGTATCTCTTCGTCGCGCATGAAAATCGGATGGACGCCCAGATGCGAGGTGGCCACCTCGAACGAGACGCGAGTCCTGCTCGACGGCTTATGAAAAATCATGGCAATGGTCTTGCTTTCAAGGTAACGGTGGGGCAGACCGCTCTTGAGCTGGCGCTTCAACTCCATGGCCTTGGCCAGAAGCCCGTATATCTCGTCTTGCGAGTAGTTCTTGAGCGATAGAATGTTTCTGCCTTTTAAGCTCGCCATGCGCAACTCCTAAACCATCAGGCTCTCGACTACACCGAAAGCATAGTCGATTTCATCTTTTGTGATGCATAGAGGCGGTAAAAATCTAATTATATTACTTCCTATATTATTTGCAACAATGCCCTTGTCGAGCAGGCCGAGGACAATTTCCTTCGCGCTCTCTCCGTCAAGCTCTATGGCGAGCATGAGTCCCGCTCCCCGGATTTCTTTTATGGGGGCTCCCTTGGCCTTCATAGCCTCTAGCTTGGTTCTGACGTATGCGCCCATCTCTCGGCTATTCTCGACTAGGCCTTCGTCCTCGATTACCTTAATCGTCGCGAGCGCCGCCGCGCAGACGACCGGCCCTCCTCCGAAGGTGGAACCGTGTTCACCCGGCTTAAAGGATGAGCCCGCCTTCGCGTTGGCCACGAGCACGCCGACCGGCATACCACTCCCGATACCCTTGGCGAGCGTCATGACATCCGGTTCGACGCCGACACCCTGATATGCGAACATGGCGCCGGTTCTGCCCATCCCGGTCTGCACTTCATCAAAGATGAGCAGAATATCGCGCTCGTCGCAGAGTTGGCGCACCTGCTTCAAGTAATCGGCGTCACACTGATAGACACCGCCTTCACCCTGGATTACCTCGAGCATTATCGCGCATGTATTCTCCGTGACGGCGCCCATGAGAACATCTATATCGTTGAGGGGCACGTGCTTGAAGCCCGGCGGCAGCGGCTCAAACGGTTTATGCTTATCTGGTTGTCCGGTCGCGGCAAGGGTCTTCATGGTCCGCCCATGAAACGACCGCAAGGCGGTTATTATCTCATAGGCGTCACTATCTTTAAGCTTCGCATAACGGCGAGCCAACTTTATCGCGCCCTCGTTCGCCTCGGCCCCGCTGTTCGCGAAGAAACACCGCTCGCCGAAGGATATCTCCGTAATCTTTTTGGCCAGCTCAAGCTGGGGCTGTGTATAAAACAGATTCGAAACGTGCATTAGAGACTCTGCTTGGCTCTTGATGGCGGCGGTCACTTCGGGATGGCAGTGCCCGACATTTACGACCCCGATGCCGCTGAGCAAATCGAGGTATTCCTTGCCGTTGTCGTCCCAAAGCCGGGTGCCGCGGCCCTTGACAAAAGTCACCGGCAAGCGCGCGTAGGTCTGCATATGGTATGTGTCGTCTAATTCCTGGAGTTCACTCAACTTCATAATCGCCCTCTGTCTTCTTCCTATATCTCATAACTAAACCCTGTGGGGCTCGTCAATCACTTGCGTTTATTGAACAAATCGAGCGCCCGGCTATTTCGTTATCATCGTGCCGACGCCTTCGTCGGTGAATATCTCTAGCAACAGTGCGTGCGGGGTGGTCCCATTCAAAATGTGCGCCCGCTTCACGCCGGATTTTACGGCATTAACGCATCCTTCTACCTTAGGAATCATTCCCTGGTTTATCTCCCGCCCGGCCAACCGGCGCTCGCACTCCTCGATACTCAACTCGGATATGAGCGAATCCTTGTCGTCGAAGTCCTCATAGAGCCCATCGACGTCGGTCAAGAAGATTATTTTATCGGCGTTTAGCGCGGCGGCAATCTCGCCGGCCACTTTGTCGGCGTTAATATTGTAACTCATACCGTCGTCGCCGACACCGACGGTCGCCACCACCGGAATAAAATCGTCATTTATCAGGTTTTCCAGGAGCTTGCGGTTTATCTTTGTGACCTCGCCGACATAGCCCAGGTCATAACCATCGGTCGCTTTCTTCTTTGCCATAATAAGATTGCCGTCGTCGCCGCTGACTCCGACCGAGAGCTCGCCGTGGCGGTTTATGAGTGAGACTATCTCTTTGTTTATCTTTCCCACCAGCACCATCTTGACGATTTCCATCGTCTCTTTGTCGGTCACACGCAGGCCATTTATGAACTTGGCTTCTTTGCCCATCGCTTTCATCTGGCGCGATATCTCCGGGCCTCCGCCGTGGACGATAATCGGATTGAGACCGACATATTTCATTAATACAATATCGGTAGCGACGGTTTCCTTTAGGTCAGCCTGCTCCATCGCCGCTCCGCCGTATTTTATAACGACGGTCTTACCGTGATATTCCTTGATATAGGGGAGCGCCTCGGTGAGAATCTGCGCCTTTCCCATTACTTCTTCCATGTGCACCATATCGTCATCAATCCTTTTTATCGTTTACCATCCGCTGACCGTTCCGGCGATCTTAAGTGTGGTACTCCGCGTTTATCTTTACGTAATCGTAGCTGAAATCGCAGGTCCATACGCGCGCCGCCCCCGAACCCAGTTTCAGATCGACTGTGACCTTTATGTCCTTGGCCTGTATGACGGCGCCGACTTTGGCCTCATCATAGGCTACCACGCGCCCGTTTTCGACGAGCTTTTCCTCGCCGTAGTATACATCTACTTTCGACGCATCGACCTCCGCCGACGAGTAGCCGACCGCCGCGACGATTCTTCCCCAGTTCGCGTCTTGTCCAAAGAACGCCGTCTTGACCAGGTTGGAATTGGCTATCGCCATCGCCGCTTTTTTAGCGTCCCCGGCACTGGCCGCCCCTACCACATCTATTTCGATAAACTTCGTCGCGCCCTCGCCGTCTCTTATTATGAGTTTGGCCAGCTCTATGCAGACCTTATCGAGCGCGGCCTGAAAAACGGCCTCGTTGCCCGCGGTCACCTCGGCCCCGCTCGCGCCGTTCGCAACGACCACTACCATATCATTGGTACTCGTATCGCCGTCGACGGTAATCGAATTAAACGATTTATCGATCGCACCGACCAGCATCGATTTGAGCAGCTCCGGTGCGACCGCCGCATCGGTCGCGACAACGGCGAGCATCGTCGCCATATTCGGCGCTATCATGCCCGACCCCTTAGCCATGCCGCCGACCTTGACCTCGATTCCATCGAAATCGAACGATACCGCGTGTTCTTTCATAAAGGTGTCCGTAGTCATGATAGCCTCAGCGGCGCAACCCCCGCCATCAGCGCTGAGCTTTGACGCCCCGTCCTTAATGCCCGCTTCTACCTTGTCCATAGGCATCGGAACACCGATGATACCGGTCGAGGAGACCACTATATCGTGCGGATCGATGCCGAGCGCCGCGCCCGTGACCTGCGCCATCTTTATCGCGTCCTCGTACCCCCCGTCGCCGGTGCACGCATTGGCGTTTCCGCTGTTTATTACGACCGCCTGCGCGCGTCCATCCGCCAGGTGTTTCTTGCTCAAGTGAACCGGTGCCGCAGCCATCTTATTCGTCGTGAAGACCGCGGCTGCGCTCGCTACGCCCTCGGAGACCAAGAGCGACATATCCAGGTTCCCGCTCTGCTTTATCCCGCAAGCGACCCCGGATGCCTTGAAACCCTGTGGCGCGGTGACCCCGCCTTTTATTTCTTTCATCTCAAACTCTTTCGATTTATCCATTTCAACCCGTCTCTTTAATCGAGATAC
>JAUXNY010000099.1 GCA_030682615.1 Candidatus Aquicultor sp.
TAATCGTTGCGCTGGTACTTTATCTTGACCAGTTTCTTTAAGATGTGGTCGAGGTTGTAGTCTTCGCCCTTATTTAAAAATACGACGGTCGCCTGGTAATCCTCGGGCGAGCCGAGGCCGTAGATGCAGGAGACCGAAGCCACGATGATTACGTCGCGGCGGGTAAAGAGCGCGCTGGTAGCGGCGTGCCGCAGCTTGTCTATCTCGTCGTTTATGGAAGAGTCCTTCTCGATGTAGGTGTCGGTATGCGGGATATAGGCCTCGGGCTGGTAATAATCGTAATAGCTTACGAAATATTCTACCGCGCTCGTCGGGAAGAAGTACTTGAACTCGTTGCAGAGCTGCGCGGCAAGGGTCTTATTGGGCGCGATTATGAGCGTGGGGCGCCCGATGTTATCGATGACCTTGGCCATGGTATAGGTCTTGCCCGAGCCGGTAACGCCGAGAAGCGTCTGGTAGCGGTTACCTCCCCTGACGCCTGCGACCAATTTCTCTATCGCTTTTGGTTGGTCCCCTTTCGGCTCGTAAGGGGCCTCGATTTTGAATCTATTCATGCTACTCGTCTTCCTCACCTATTAGAACTCGCCCGCGTAGATGTCGGCATAACGTTCTCTCGTCTTTGTCACCTTCTGCACATAAAGCCGCGTCTCTTTGAAGGGGATTGTCTCGAGCATATCGTCTACATTGTCATGAAAGCCATTGTTAAGCCAGCGGTCGACGTTTTTATGGCCGGAATTGTATGCGGCCAGCGCCAGGCGCTCGTCCCCGTATTTATCGCGCAGATAGTCGAAATACCAGCAACCCATATCGATGTTGACCCTATGGTCAAGCAAATCGTCCGCACGAAAGCTGCGCTTCTGCTTGCCCGCGACCCACCGTCCGGTATCGGGCATGATTTGCATCAAACCGACGGCACCTGCCTGGGATTCGGAAGACGGATTGAACTTGCTCTCCTCGTAGATCATCGCCGCTATCAAGTAGGGGTCTATCGAATATTTCTTGCTCGCTTGGCTTATTTCCTCTTTGTACTCAAGGGGGTAGAACACCTGGTCAAACTTGTCGGTAAAAGACCACTGATACCACATGATGACAAAAAAGGGCAGTATTACTACGATTATTGCGATTTTGGATAATCTCATTGCTTCGTCCTAATATGCTAACCGACAGTGACAATCATCGGCTGTCAGCTTGAATTGCTTTCCATAGTGCTTCCGTTTGTTCTTTGAGTTCATCTAAAGTTCCGTTATTTACGATGACCACATCCGCGAATTTTGCAAGGGAATCCTTACCTTGCTGCGCGCCGACACGACTTTCGGCCTCTTCTCTTGAAAGGCCTTTTTTGAGAAGGCGCTCCAACCGGATATCTTCATCCGCCGTCACGACCACCGTGTGGGCGCAACGCTTGTCCATACCGACCTCTATTAAGAGCGGTACGTCGATGACTACGACGGCATCCGGGCTATTTGTCGCCGCCAGCTCGCGAAGGCGGCTATCGACCTCCTCCATTACGCGCGGGTGAACGATTTCGTTTAACATCGAGAGTTGCTTGGCATCCCTGAAGACGATTCTGCCCAGCTCGGGCCGGTTTATGCTCTGGTCGGGCCGGAGCACGCTCTCGCCGAAATGCTCGACTATATCCGTCCACGCCGGCTTACCCGGTTCGACGACCTCGCGCGCGATTTCATCCGCATCGATAACTTGCGCCCCTTTTTCCCTAAGAAGCGCTGTCACTGCCGACTTGCCCGATGCTATTGGGCCGGTTACACCGATAATCTTCATGACAATCCTCAGCACAAAACGGGCCTAGCCCCGCTCTTCCCGGTAATTATGGTCACGCTTGAAAACGAGTCGCCAGACGACCAGCCCAATCGTAGCACCCGCAAAATTCGTGATGATATCATCGTAACCGAAACCCCGGTAACTTAGCGATAGTTGGACCAACTCCATTGCTACGCCGTATGCCGACGCGGCCGCGATGGCCGCAACAGCGCTTAATCCGCCGGCCACCTTCCAAGTATAGACGATTGCCCTGAAGAGGAGTATCCCTAAAATCGCATATTCAAAGAAATGTACGGCGTACGGCCAGAACTCGCTGACCTCCGGGCCGGTAGGACCGACTGAGAGGATAATAATAAGGGTCGCCCAGAGTGCGACGTGCCACCATCTGTTCATATTGAACACTATACCAGATGCGCAGGCGAACCACCGTCTTTGCGTGGCGATTCTCGCCCTGACGGCAGCGAAAAGGCTAAATTAAAAAAAGGCCCCGCAGTGCAAGGCCCTTGAAATATTGCGTCTTACTCCGCGCCCGACCCTTTTTTGGGGTGCTCTTTCTTCATTTGGCTGAGCACGTCCTCAAGCGAGCCCGGCGTGACCGGAACTGCCGCCTTTTCTTCAACCGCTGTTTCAGTTACTTCTTCAACGGCTTCTGTTGTGGCTTCTTCGACGGCGATTTCTTCTACAACCGGTTCTGCTACGGTTTCCTCAGCTGTCTCATCTGCTTCCGCAGGAGCCGCGGCTTCTTCGACGACTTCCTCGGCTATAGCTTCTTCGGCGGCGACTTCTTCGGCGGCGACTTCTTCTACCGCGCCTACTTCTTCGACAGTCTCGACTACTGTGGGCTCGACCTCTTCGACGACTGCCGTTTCAGCCGCAGCTTCGACATCCTCTGTCTCCGCTTCAGCCTCTGCTTTAGAATCGTCCGGTGCGGGAAGGGTCTGCTTGACGCTCAGGCTTACCCTTCTCTTGTCGACATCGATACCGACGATTTTAACATCGACGCTCTCGCCCACCTTGACGATTTCTTCCGGCATCTCAACATGCTTATGCGCGAGTTCCGAGATGTGGATGAGACCTTCGAGGCCCTCTTCTATTTCGACGAACGCGCCAAACGGCACGAGCTTTGTTACCTTGCCTGTTATGAACTGGTCTACGTTGTAGCTGCCTACCTTTTGTCTCCAGGGGTCTTCCTGCGTCTGGCGAAGCCCGAGCGAGATTCTCTCGCGGTCGAAGTCAACATCCAAAACCTGGACTTTGACATCGTCACCGACTGCCACGACTTCTGACGGGTGGTCGATATGGTTCCAGCAGAGTTCCGAGATGTGGATAAGTCCGTCTATGCCGCCAAGGTCGACGAATGCTCCAAAATCGACGATACTCGAGATTTTGCCTTCGAGCACTGCCCCCTTGACTATCTTCTCGAGGAGTTTGCCCTTCTCGTGTTTCTTCTCCTCCTCAAGAACCGCACGCCTCGAAAGAACCACGTTATTTCTGTTGCGATCCATTTCGATAATCCGGCATTCCATGGTCTGGCCGATGAATTGATGGAGGTCTTTTGTTCGTCTCAAGTCGACTAGCGACGCCGGCAAGAAACCTCTTAAACCGATGTTGACTATCAGCCCACCTTTTACGACTTCGATGACGCTTCCCTCAATCGTCTCGCTGGTATTTGCGAGCGCCTGGATTCTTATCCAAGCTTGCTCATACTCAGCACGTTTCTTCGAGAGAATGAGTCTTCCTTCTTTATCCTCTTTTTGAAGGACGAGCGCTTCGATGCGGTCGCCTACTTTGACGATTTCGAAGGGGTTGGCATCGGGTCTAATCGAAAGCTCCCTGGCGGGAATCGCTCCTTCCGACTTGTAGCCGATGTCTACGAGCACCTCATCGCGGTCGACTTTTACGACTTCGCCGACGACTATGTCGCCATCATCGAAGACCTTGATGGTTTGATCGTAATCGGGGACGAGCACTCCGTCCTCGTTCATGATCATGTAGCTTTCCGGATTATCAACTGGTTCTTTTTCGGACATTAATCTAAAACCTCCCAAATTTTTAGCAATAGGCGATTAAAAACAAAAACGCCACCAGAGGTGGCTGCGGGCTATCCGTCCTAACGGTAATTAAAGTGCGACATGGACTCTGTGTTATCTCGGGAAAAGACGAACTTGATCAGTCTGCCCTCAACTCCACTTTTCCTTTCTATCCACGCGGCATCGCCGCTTACCCGCAAGAATTCCTCTAGTTGAACTGCTTTTTCACCTTGCTGGTATATAGCTTAAGCTAAATAAAGCGGTTTGGCAATTCTATTTCGCTTCTTTCCAATTAAAACCTGAAGAAACATCGACTTTGAGGTGTACGCTCAGCGGAAACGCGTGCTCCATGATATCCCTGACCATCAAGCTCAACGCATCCAACTCGCCTTCGGAGGTCTCGAAGATAAGCTCATCGTGGACCTGGAGGACCATTCTCGCCTGAAATGCTTGCTCCTCAAGCTCTTTGTCGACCCGGACCATCGCCAGCTTTATGATGTCGGCGGCACTACCCTGTAGCGGCGCATTTACCGCAAACCTTTCGCCGAGGCTGCGAATCCTGCCGTTGCTGTTTTTAAGCTCGGGGATATAGCGCCTTCGACCGAGGAGCGTTTCGACGTAGCCTTTCTCTTTCGTCTCGGCTATCGTCTTTGCTATAAATTTCTCGACTTTGGGGAGGCTCTTGAAGTATTTGTCGATGAAGGTGCGGGCGTCGCCCACCGGGATACCGAGCCGGTCGGATAGCCCGTACGCGCTCATACCGTAGAGAACACCGAAGTTGACCATCTTGGCGATGCGGCGCATCTGTGATGTCACCTGCTCGGGCAAGACACCGAAGACCTCTATCGCCGTCACCTCGTGGATATCCTGGTCCGCCTCGAAAGCCCTTATGAGCACCTCTTCACCTGAATAATGCGCGAGGAGCCGCAGCTCTATCTGGGAATAGTCAGCGGATAGAAACAGCTCTCCGGGGCGCGAGGGGATAAACGCCGCGCGCATGCGCGAGCCCAGCTCGGTGCGGACCGGGATATTTTGCAAGTTCGGGTTGCTGCTGCTGAGACGTCCCGTTGTCGTTACGGTCTGGTTGAACGAGGTGTGAATCTTGCCGGTCTTACGGTTGACAAGTCTCGGGAGCGCATCTATATAAGTAGACTTCAGTTTGGCCAGCTCGCGGAAGCTTACTATCTTCTCGACTATGGGATGGACGGTGAGCAATTTTGCCAGGACGTTTGCGTCGGTCGAGTAGCCGGTCTTGGTCTTCTTCGACTTCGGCAGGCCGAGTTTTTCAAAGAGGATGAAGCCGAGCTGCTGCGGGGAGTTGATGTTGAACTCCTGTTCCGCCAGGGAGTAGATATCGTTTTCCAGCGAATCGAGGAGAAGCTCCGTCTCTTTAGATAGGTCGTTGAGATAGACGGTATCTATGCCGACCCCTTCGCGCTCCATCTTGGCGAGAACGGGTATGAGCGGCATTTCTATCTCGTCGAAGAGCTTGAACAGGTTTTGTTCTTCGAGGGTCTCCTCGAACTTCGGCTTGAGGCGCAGGTTCGCAACCGCCTCAAGCGCGAGGCGCTCATCGCCGGTCGTGCCTGAGAGAACCATGCCGAGATAGATAGCGGCCAGCTCCTCTATCGGATAGGACGAGCGGTCGGGGTTGATGAGGTATGCGGCGATTTCGGTGTCGAACGCTATTCCGCCGAGATCTATATCCTCGTTCCAGAGCGCGAGCATGACTTGCTTGAGGTCGTGCCCGACTTTGGCGATGGCCGCGCTCTCAAGCTGCGTTTTGAGCAGCCGCAGCAGGTTTTGCGCGCCGATTGTTTGCTCGTTCTCGTCGAAGAGCGTCGTCGCCTCTTTGGCTATGTAGACCTTGTCCTCGCTGTAGGCAATGACCAGCGCTTCGATATCGCGGTCGATGCTGTTCTCGCCGCTCGCGCGGACCACGATGGCAAACTGCCCCGCTTCGTCGAGTTCAGCGGCGAGTTGCTTTACGTCTTCTTCGTTTGCTAGATATATGATGTCGGGGCCGGCTGCTGCCTTTATGGTTGCGCCGTCGTTGGACGGCTGAGACGGTTGCTGTTTGCTCTGCGCGAAAAACCTGTCGAGGAGAGTAAAAAACTCTAGGTCGGCGAAGACGCGGCGAACCTCTTGCTCGTCGAAACCTCCGAAACGGCACGCTTCGAAATCGACCTCTATGGGAACATCGCGCTCGAGAATGGCGAGCCTTTTGGAGAGCGCGGCCTCGGCGGCGTTTTCCTCAAGCATCGCCCGCCAGCGCTTATTCTCGATTTTATCGAGGCCGGCAAGGATTTCCTCGACGCTTCCGTATTGCTGGATGAGCTTGGCCGCGGTCTTCTCGCCGATACCGGGCACGCCGGGGATGTTGTCCGAGGCGTCGCCTTTGAGCGCGAGATAGTCGGGCACCTGCTCGGGCGTGACCCCGTAGCGCTCAACGACCTTGGCGCGGTCGTAAATGACGATGTCCGAGATTCCCTTGCGGGTGGTCATTATTTTTATGTGGTCATCGACGAGCTGGAACGCGTCGCGGTCGCCGGTGACGACAAGCACCTCGTCGTCTTCGGCCTCGGCCCTGGACGCAAGCGTCGCCAGTATGTCGTCGGCCTCGAAACCATCGAGTTCATATGTCGGGATATTGAGCGCCCTCAGCACCTCTTTGACAAGCGGAAACTGGCTGATAAGGTCATCAGGCGTCGGCTCACGGTGCGCTTTATAATCTTCGAACTGCTCGTGGCGGAAGGTCGGCGCGGCACGGTCGAAGGCGACTATGACCACATCGGGCTTCTCGTCTTTGAGCAGCTTTAAAAGCATGCTGGTAAATCCGTAGACCGCGTTTGTCACCTGCCCTTTCGAGTTCGCAAGCGTCGTCGGCAGCGCGAAAAACGCCCTGTACACCAAGCTATTGCCATCGATTAGGATGATTTTATTCTTCAAATGCGAGTCTGTCCTTTTCTTGGAGATTTTGTTCGTGAAGCACGTGGTTCTAACGACAATTGTACCGTTAGCGCTGGGGAATAACAAACCCTAGACCGTCCGGCTCGCACCGGCTTTTATATGCTTAAACTCGTGCAGACGACGGTCAACGCGTACCCGGGCGCTCACATCCCCCAGCCTCGCCGCTTCTTCGCGATCGTGTGTCACAAGGATGAACGGGATATCCCAGTGTTGTTGCAGCTCTTTGAGTTCGGATTGTAACTCTATACGGGTATCGGTGTCGAGCGCGGAGAGCGGTTCGTCAAGCAGAAGCAATTCTGGGCGCATAATTAGCGTTCTAGCTAGGGCTACACGCTGTTTTTCACCTCCAGAAAGCTGTTTCGGGTAACGATGCTTGAGGTGTACGATTTTCAACATTTGGAAGATTTCCTCAGTTTCCACAGCTCGCCCCGCTAGCGATGGGCAATTTTCCGGCCCATACCTGACATTTTGTTCGACTGTCATATGCGGAAACAAGGCGTAGTCTTGAAAGACAAGCCCAACGTTTCTCTCCCTCGGTTTCAGGTCTATTGAATCGAGTGACGAATACAGGGTGCGCTCGTTGAGCCGTATGAACCCGTCGGCGGGCGTCATCAGGCCGGCAATGCTCCGCAGAATCGAGGTCTTGCCGCAACCGGAAGGACCCAGCAACGCAATAATCTCGTTACCGACGGAAATATCCGCCGCGAGCGTAAAGTATTCTAGTTTAAGGGTAAACTTCATTGCCAACACTGGTCGTCACCCTCCATCATAGCCACAGCACTGAGCGTCTTTTCCAGAGGTTCAGGCTGAACACCATCGAGAAACTAGCTACCAGCAAGATGGCTACCAGGATTCCCGAGTACTTGAGGTCGCCGCTTTGCGATGCCGTGTAGATAGCCAGGGGGATGGTCTGCGTTTCCCCCGGAATGTTGCCGCTTATCATCAGAGTCGCGCCGAACTCACCTAGCGACCTCGCAAACGCGAGCACGGTTCCCGCGACGAAACCGGGCCATGCCAGCGGCAGGGTCACCGTTCGCAATACCGTCGCCTCGCTCGCGCCGAGCGTCCGAGCCGCCTGTTCGAGCTCGGGCTGAACCTGCTCTAGCGCGGCCTTGACCGATTGATAGATAAGCGGCAGCGCGACCACGGCCGACGCGATGACCGCCGCGTACCACGAAAAGATTACCTGTATGCCCATCATGTCGAGAACCTTGCCGACCGGGCCGTACTTGCCGAGCAGTACCAGGAGTAAAAAGCCCGCGACCGACGGCGGCAATACCAGCGGCACCAGGATGAGCGATTCGACGACGCTTTTACCGCGAAAATCGAGGCGCAGCATGAGCACGGCAAGAAGCGTTCCGATTACAAATACAATGCTCACCGCGACTAACGACACTTTTATCGACAGCCAAATAGGGCTCATGTCCACCGTGTCACCCCCTTTCAACGAATCATTCAGACAGAACCGTATAACCGGACTTCTCGAACTCACTCGCCGCTCGCGCCGCTCTTAAATATTCGATGAATTTCGCGGCGAGCACCGGCTCGCTCGTATCGGCTAGCGCCGCGACCGGATAGACGATTGGCGAGTGAAGCTCGCTCGCGACTATGTGGGCGATGCGCGACGCTTTGGAATTATGCACGTCTGAGCGGTAGACTAAACCGGCGTCGACATTGCCTGTTTCGACGTAGGTCACCACTTGGCGCACGTCTTTCGCCATAACGAGTTTCGGCTGCAACCCTTCCCAGATGCCCGCTTTGATTAGCGCTTCCTGCGCGTACTTTCCGGCGGGGGAGGTCTCAGGGATGCATATCGCGAGTTTTTTAATATCCCGGTTGTTTAGGACGTCGTCGATAACGGAGATAGTAGTGCCTTCTTGTTCGGGCACAATGACGACAAGATCGTTGCCGAGTATATTAAAACGCGTCTCGGGCAATATCAAATCTTTCTCCTCGAGCGCATCCATCTGCTTTTTGCCGGCCGAGATGAAGAGGTCGGCGGGGGCGCCCTGCTCGATTTGCATCTGCAGATCACCGGATGAGGCGAAGCTGAAGATGATTTTCGCGTTCTCTTTCGACTCGAACTCCGGCGCAAGGGTCTGCAGCACGTCTTTCAGGCTAGTCGCAGCCATGATGCGAAGTGTGGTCGGCTTTTCTTTTGCTAACGGTTGTTCTGTTCCGACATCCGCGGCCGATTTTGAGCTGGTGCAACCGGCCAGCGCCGAGGCGGCAAGAAATAGTATCGCGATGATAGGAAGCACAACGAGGATGCGAAGGTCCTGCTTGTGCGCCTCGTCGATGCGATTATCGCAATCTGTGTGTGCAATGTCTCTTTTCATGCTATTCCCGCCTTTCGTTTTAGAACGCCTGTTTTCAAAGATTTATTTAGTGAGCAGGGGCGGAACCCGCCATTGCTCGCATAACAGCTCGTCTGTTTTCTCCGTTCGGTCGCCTAGTGATACAGCGGAACGCCGGTGAAGATGTCGGTTAGCGTGCGCCTCTCACCCGCCCCTTTGGCTCCATTGTCGTGGCCGGGATGCGTCGCCAGCCCCGGGATGCCGACTGCGTCCGCGCGGCATTGCTTGCACGCCCTGAACTGCTCAACGTGCTTTTCAGCATAGTATCTTGCCTCTTCGAGTTCGAGACAGGTCGGAGCCCGGTAGCCGCTCATATCGCCAAGGGGCTTAAGCGGCATGATATTCATTAGCGACACGCCGAGCGTCTTCAGGGTGCGGGCGATATCCTCGATGTGATTCCCGTTAAGCTCGGGAACGAGCACGGTGTTGACCTTGACGATAAGCCCCTCACTGACAGCGGCTTCGAGCCCCATTAGCTGACGGGCGCTGAGCACGTCGAAGGCATTCTCGAAATAGTTGCGGCCGTTAAGCCTGACCTTGCGATAGAATTCCCTGCCGACGGATGGCTTGACCGCGTTGACCGTTACCGATATCGTCGACACGCCCACGCGCACCAGGTCGTCAACGCACTCGGCCAGGCGAAGGCCGTTAGTGCTGATACACTTCTTCAAGTGCGGAAACTCCTTATGGATAAGCGCGAGCGAACTGAATGTCGCATCGTTTGCGAGAGCGTCACCCGGTCCGGCCACACCGATTACCTTAATGGTTTCATCTGTGGCGACGACGGAGCGGACCGCCTCGAGCGCTTCGAGCGGCTTGAGTATCTTGTAAGCGACGCCGGGGCGGTTGTCGCTGCCGCCGATTTCGCGGTAGCAGTAGCGGCACTTGATATTGCACGCCGGTGCCACTGGAATATGCATCCTTCCTACCCGGTGGTGCGCCGACTCGTCAAAACACGGATGGCCTTGTGCTTTTATCGGAATCATGGTCATAACCTCCTTGATTAAATGCCGGACTCTCAAAAACGGTGCGAACCGCGCCAACCCGCTTTTACTTACATAGGGGACGCTGCTCCACTTACAATTCAACATGTAGATGGGCGCGCTTTGTGCATGTGTGATTACACGCTTCGCAACCCGTGCAGTCATCCGGATTAGCGACTGACATGACCTTGTTGCCCATGTCGTCGCCGTAATCGTCATCACCCTCGAACGGTTTTTCGATGAGTTCGAGAACATCTCTGCCGCAGACCTTATAGCAGCGCCCGCAACCGATACACTTATCAGGGTCGATAGAATCCAGAAAGCGCGGTGTCCATTCGGCGCCGCCACGCGTATAACCTACCACCTTCGTTAAAGTCATCTTCACGCCTCCCACCATCCGTCTAGTATCTTTTATGCTTGCGCTTTGCGCTACGAAATCGATTCACCACCGATTTCTCCGGTTCGTATCCGCACCGCCGTATCGATGGGCATCACGAATATCTTTCCATCACCGCGCTTGCCCGTCTGGTTGACCTTGATAATGGACTTAACAACCTTGCTCACCACATCATCCGGGACGATCATGGTGAGCATCCGCTTCGGCACAAACAGGGCGACTTTGGGAAGCGTGTGCTCAATAGCGTACTCCGAAGATGTCGGAACCAACTTCACGGCCGTGCAAAAGCTCTCCGGCATCTCCGAGTCCATCTCGACGCACATATCACCCTTCTGCTGCCCCCTGCCGTCGACGCTCTGAATCGTGACAGATGGATAGCCAAGCTCGTCGAGGACCGTCTTCGTCTCCGGGACCTTGTCTCGCCTGATAATCGCCGTAAGCTCTTTCATAGCACGGCCTCCCCGGTCCTTACGGTATACACCGATTCCACCGGGCTGACAAATATCTTGCCATCGCCGATGAAGCCCGTGCGCGCCTTGTCTTGGATGATGCCGACTACCGCGTCGAGGTCCTTATCCTCGACGACGGTCATGAGAAGGGTCTTGGGTAACTCATCGTAGTGGATCGGCCCTACCTGCAATCCTTTCTGTTTGCCCCTTCCGAACACGGGCATCTTCGTGAGTGACGGATACCCGGAGCCCTCCAGGGCGAGCACGACTTCTTGCTCTTTTTCGGGCCTGATAAACGCTCTGATCATCTTCATGCCTATCTCCTCCTAACTTCTCTGATGTGCGGATATATTGACGGCGCGTTAGCGCCCGTTGGCGATCGCCCGCTTCAACCACGGAGGCGGAGCATTGTTTATCGTCTCAAGGAGCCTCTGAAGTTCTTGTCGTATCGGGACGACCTCTTTGACTTTTAGCGGCATCAAACCTTTGTTGACGAGGCGTGCGGCCGACGGCGCGCCGATGTTTGTGAAGTAGATGATTTTGCAGTCGGACAGGTTCTCGACTTTGCGCCGCATGACGTTGTCGTGTTCGACCTCGTCGCCCTTGGTCTCTTCAACGGTCGTGTCGCGGCCGTCGGCGAAGACTCGCTCTTCGATGAAGATAAACCCGTCGACCGTCACCTCGTATACCGAGAATTTCCCCGACCGGCCGAAGTGCTCATCCACATTTACGCCGTCGGTCGTCGCAAACGCTACTTTCATGGTCTCACCTCCTGTTTGGTTCGTGATTTACAAATTCATCGACGCCGCCGTCTCGCGGCCGTGTCGACTAGTGCCCGGCCATCAACAGGTTGGCCAGCTCGTATACGCCGGCGAGCGTTCCCCGGTAGCCTATGGTCACCTGAGATGTGGCGCCGAGCCGTTTATAGGCAGGAAAGCCCGTTTCATAGAGCGGTACCCCTAGGCGCTTAGCCGTATCTTCGCCGTGCGAGCCGGCGATAAGGACATCGAACTCGCCCTTAACCGAGAACAAATCCCCGGTGGATACGTTTTTCGCATGGATTCTGTCTGCCCTGCTGTTTTTGGACGATTCGGGTACCGGAATCACCGCCAGCTCCACATCGACACCGGTCTCATAGAGCCACCTCGATGTTTGAGCGGCGAGGTCGGGTTCGAGCGCGAGACACGCCTTTTTGCCGCTCAGGTAGACATGCGCGTCTCTTAAACCGTCCGTCAGAATTCTACGCTGCCGTTCGTACTTTGCCGGTATTGCCTTACCGCTGAGCGCCGAGAGCGTCTCCATAAGCTCATCGACGTCTTTGATGCCGGAGATGCCCTCGAAGACCTTGAATTCGATGCCGAATCTGTCATGCAAAAGTTCCGCCGCCCGGCGCATGCTCGCGCCGATGGCCAGGGTAAACCCCGAGAGGCGCATCGATTGAATCTCGGCGAACGTCGTCCCTCCGGTCGCCAGCGCCGAGAAATCCCGCCTGCTCCCATCGAGCGCTGCAAGGTCGGGCAGGATGATCGGTGTCATCCCGAATGACTCGACGATATCGCGGAGCTCGGTGAAGTCGGCCGGCGTGAGATGCGACCCGGCAACGATGTTGACCTGTTTTTCGATTCGAGCCGCGGTGTCGAGAGTAAAGAGCGCTTCCGCGGCCGCCTCGATGACGGCTTCGACGGCTTTGGCATAACCGGTCTCCAGACCTCCCTCATAGTCGGGCGTCGAGACGTGTACGAGCGCGGTTTTCGCCCCATTGCGAGAGCGCATCTGTTTGATGAGACCATCCACGTCGTCACCTTTGACCGCGCTGAGACCGGATGAGAGTACGGCAACGACCTCGGGATGGTTCTTTTCGACAAAACTCTCGACGACTTTGACTAGCGCGTCGTCGCTCCCCATCACGACATCCTCGGTAAAGAGTTTGGTGCTCGCAAGCGCGACCGGCTCACGAAAGTGCTTGGTAAGAAGGACTTTACCCAGAAAGCCGCAGCCCTGCGCCCCGTGGATAACAGGGAGCGCGCTGTGTATGCCCTGCATTGCGATGGCCGCGCCGAGCGCGGGGGAGTGCTTTAACGGATTTATTAGTATGTCTGGAGCCGATTGAGCGTAGGTTGTGCCGGTCTGCGCGTCGTCGGGCTTGCGCTCGTCTTCGGTGGTGCGCATGACGTTTGAGCTTTGATGGCCCCCGGCTGCGGTGCGTCCGAAAAACTCTACGCTATTACTGATTTGCTCCGCTAGGTTGACGAGCCCCTGATAGCCTGCGAAGGCGATATGGCGCTCCTGGTTGACATCGACGAAGGGGAAACCCTCCTTCATCGCAAGGTACTGGTTGCGTCCCCCGGCGATGAGCATGTCGGCGTTGCCCTCACTCATCAGCTTAAGCAGGTTGCTCGCGGCGACATCCTCTACGAGCGGCGCGTTCTCGCCGAGCAACGCTTTCATCTTCTCTTCATCCTCGAAGGTGCTTTTCTTTGTGCCTACAGCGACGATGTCGATGCCGAGATCGCGCAGGGCCGAAATGATAGACCAGCTCTTGACGCCTCCGGTGTATAAGACCGCACGCTTCCCCTTGAGGTGGGCGTATTGCGTGAGCGCCGCGTCGAGCGCCGCCTCTTCATCAAGGATTGCCGACTCGACTGTCGCCGAAAGACCGCCGCCTAATTGCGCCGCGATAGCCCTGAGCGCCTTCGTCGTCTCAGTCTTGCCAAAAAACGACACCTCCACATAGGGGATGCCGTAGCGCTCCTCCATCTCCTTCGCGACATTGATAAGGGCGCGGCTGCAGACGACAACGTTTAGTTTCGCCCGGTGAGCGTAGGTTATCTCCTCGAAGGTCGCATCGCCGGTGATGCGCGAGAGCACCCGCAAACCCGCCTCTTTAAGGGTCGGCTCTATGAGCCACTGGTCGCCGGCTATATTGTACTCGCCGATGAGGTTGATATCGGTGTCGGTGGTGTACGCAGGCTCGCCGGTGCCTATGACATGCTCCAGCAAGACCTCGCCCGCAATACGGTTTCCGAGGTTCTTGGGGCCGACAAAACCGGGCGCGTTGACCGGGATGACCCTGACGCCCGCCGCATGCGATTGCCCCTGCGCGCCGTTAATGGTCTCCTCGGCTCTCCTGCATATAGACTCGATGTCTTCACCTATAAGCCCGCTGACACAGGTCGAATAGACGAATATCGCCTTCGGTGCGACCGACCGGTACGTCTGGATGATGGCGTTGTAGAGCTTGTCTTCCGCGCCATATATGATATCCAACTCGCTCATATCGGTCGTGAAACCCATCCGGTGCAAGTCGCCGCGGGTCGATAACGTCCCCCGGCCCTCCCAGGAGTTGCCCGCGCAAGCGATAGGCCCGTGGACGAGGTGAGCGGCGTCGGCGATGGGCTGCAAGACTATCATCGCTCCGTCAAAAGCGCACGACTCCCCGCCGCGCGAGCGACAGACTTTATTCTTCTTCTCTATAGAACAGCCTTTTTCGGTCAATCTTTCTATGTTGTTCAGCATCTCTTTCACCACCCCGGTTTTAGTTAATCGTTAATGAGATTCTTCAAATCCGCTCCACGTCGACTACCGGATAACATCGAAGCTTGCCGTGTGCATCGTCTCCCTATCGAGTTCGTCGAGGACGGTGTTGACGATAGAGGTGACGATGTTTATCGCGCCCTGGTAGCCGATAATAGGAACCCGGTGTAAATGATGCCGGTCGAAGAGCGGAAAACCGATTCTCACCAGCGGCGTACCGACGTCTCTCCAGAGAAACTTAGCGTAGGAGTTGCCGATGAGCATATCGACCGGCTCGGTGAACATCAGCGAGCGCATGTGCCACAGGTCTTTGTTGGTGTAAATCTGGCCTTGCGCTCCGAACGGGCTTTGGCTCAACAGCTCTTCAGCCTGCGCCTTGAACTTCTTGTCGCCGTTGGTGCAGACAATATGCGCCGGGTAACCGCCCAGCTCCATAATGATGCTTATCAGGCCGAGCAATTGGTCGGGGTCGCCGGTCATCGCGAAACGCTTGCCGTGGACATACGGATGCGAGTCGACCATCACATCGACGGCGCGGCCGCGCTCATCCTCAATGTCCTTTGGGATGGGCTTGCCGGTTATCTTGACGACCGCTTCGAAGAAAGCATCGGTGTTCTTTATGCCGATTGGGGTCACCGTCTCGGTCTTGTGCACCCACTCGGTCTTGATAAACTGCATCGTCTTTGCGGTCGAGAATCGCTGGAGCGCGATGGTCCCTACACCGTTGACCGAGTCGGCGGCGTCCGCCAGCGGCGTGCCGCCGGGGTATATCGTGTACTCTCCCGTCGTCGGCGAGTCATAGGTCTCGCTGATATCGCCGAGTGTCGTGTGCTCGACCCCCATGATATCGAGTAGCCGTTTAAGTTCACGGTAATTTCCGGTATAGGTATCGAAGCCCGGGATGATATTGAGCTTGCCGTTGGGCTCACCTTTTTTGCCCTGAGTTACGGTGCTCAAGATGCCCTTCATCATGTTGTCGTAGCCGGTGATGTGCGAGCCGACAAAGCTCGGCGTGTGCGCGAAGGGGACCGGTAAATCCTCGGGGATGGTGCCCTTGCCCTTCGCCGAGCGGATGTAGGCGTTGAGGTCGTCACCGATGACCTCGGCCATGCAGGTCGTAAAGACCGCCATCATCTTCGGCGTGTAGAGGGCGTACGCGTTCTCGAGCCCCTCGAGCATATTGTTCATGCCGCCGAATACCGCCGCATCCTCCGTCATCGACGACGAAACCGCAACGCTCGGCTCCTTGAAATGCCGGGCCAGGTGGCTTCTGAAGTATGCCGCGCAACCCTGCGCCCCTTGAACAAAGGGGAGTGTGTCTTGAAAACCGCCCGAACAAAGGAGCGCCCCGAGCGGCTGGCATGCTTTTACCGGGTTTATCTTGATATTCTTGCGAGCGAAGTTCAATTCCTTGTACTCCTCGGTCTTGGTCCACTCCGAGATTTCCCGCACTTTTTCGGGCGGGGCCATACCCTCGAACTGTCTCTTGTTCTCGAACTGCTCCAGATATTCCGGTCGCTGGAAGAGTTCATTATGGTCGAGTATTTTCACCTGTCTCACCTACCTTATAAATAGCCATCGTCTTTCAGCTATCAGCCGCCGGCGATGTAGTTCTCAGTTGCTTGTGTCCCGTCTAGCTACTTCTTCTTGCGAACCAAATCCCAGGTGGGACTGTTTACCGTCATGTCCATATCGCGGGCAAAGACCGCGAACCCGTCGAAACCGTGGTACGGCCCCGAGTAATCCCAGGAGTGCATTTGCCTGAAAGGAACCCCCATCTTGTGATAGTTGTACTTCTCCTTGATGCCGGCGCCTATCATATCGGGCCGCAGGCGATACGTAAACTCCTCGAGCTCGTACGAGGTGGCGTCATCCATGATGACCGCGCCCTCCGGCATGACCGGGTAGGTCCGCTTGTAGTCATCGCTGTGTCCGAACTCGTAGCCGGTTCCGATTATCTCCATGCCGAGATCCTCGTAGGCGCCGACCGTGTGGCGCGGGCGGAGGCCGCCGACGTAGAGCATGACCGTCTTGCCCTCGAGCTTCGGCTTGTACTCGGCAATTACCGCGTCCATCACCGGTTTGTATTTCTCGATGACCTTCTCGGCGTTCGCCTGTATCGTGTCATCGAACAGGGCCGCTATCTTGCGGATACTCTCGTAGGTCTTGGTAGGGCCGAAGAAGTTGAACTCCAGCCACGGTACACCGTATTCTTCCTCCATGTGCCTGCAGATATAGTTCATCGAGCGATAGCAGTGGATAAGGTTATACTTCGCCCTCGAGGCGATTTTCATCTCGTTGACACTCGCGTCGCCCGTCCACTGGGTGATGACCCGCAGGCCCATCTCTTCGAGTATCTTCCTCGACGACCAGCCGTCACCGCCGATGTTGTAGTCGCCTATTAGGTTGACGTCGTAGGGCGTTTCTTCTTCGAGGATGCCGCCTTTGCCTAGTATGTGGTCGCGGATGGTGTCGTTTGCGATATGATGCCCGAGCGACTGGCTCACCCCGCGAAAACCCTCGCAGCGTACCGGCACAACCGGTATCTCGAGGTCCTTCTCCACCTGTTTAGATACCGCTTCGATGTCGTCGCCGATGAGGCCGACCGGGCACTCGGAGAGAACACCGATGCCGTTTGCGAGCGGAAACAATCCCTTTAACTCGCGCATGGCGGCATCCAGACCCTTGTCCCCGCCGTAGACGATATCTTTCTCCTGAAAATCTGTAGTGACATGCATCGTGCCGAATGTATTGATTCCTGTCTGTCCGTTATAGTAGTTTCTCCTTGCCCACCAGCTATACTGTCCACACCCGACCGGGCCGTGGGAAATGGTGATCTGGTCCTTCACGGGACCCCAGACCACACCTTTCGCTCCCGCGAAGGCTCAGCCGCGTACGGTCATAACCCCAGGCCGCGACTTGACGTTCGCCTTGACCTGGCAGCTGGAGCACGAACCCGACGGGTCATTGGCCTTGACGTGCTGCTCCCTGAACTTGCGCGCTTTCTCGGGATACGCGCTGATGACCTCGTCTATCATCTTCTTGGTACGTTCGATTTTGGGACTCAAACGCTCTTCTTTTGCGCTCATATCAGCATGACCCCCTCTCTAAATCAAAAGCGTCCCTTATCATGATTCTCATACGACTGCGACCTCCTCCTCGGATTCCATGATGCCGAATTCCATCAGCAAGGCCTCGAGTTCATCCATAGTGAGCGGTGTCGGGATGGTCATATTCGTATTCTCTGCCATCTTCCTGGCCAAAGTCCGGTATTCGTTCGCCTGCGCATGGTCGGGCGAGTACTCGATGACGGTCATCCGGCGAAGCTCGGCCCTCTGCACCTCGTTGTCTCTCGGCACGAAGTGAATCATCTGGGTGTTAAGCCGGCGCGCCAGCTCGGAGATGAGTTCGTACTCCTTGTCGGTCTTTCGGCTGTTGCAGATGAGGCCGCCGAGACGAACGCCGCCGCTCTGCGCGTACTTGAGAACGCCGCGCGAGATATTGTTCGCCGCGTACATCGCCATCATCTCGCCGGAGGTGACGATATATATCTCCTTCGCTTTGCCCTCGCGAATCGGCATCGCGAACCCGCCGCAGACAACGTCGCCGAGGACATCGTAGAAGACATAGTCCTGGTCGTCAGCGTAAGCGCCGTTCTCCTCCAGGAAGTTGATGGCGGTGATGACACCGCGCCCCGCACAGCCGACGCCCGGCTCGGGGCCGCCCGACTCGGCGCATCTGATTCCCTTGTAGCCTTCGAGCAATACCTCGTCGATTTCGAGGTCTTCGACGGTGCCGCGCTCGCGCGCGAGGTCCATGACGGTCGTCTGTGCTTTGGCGTGAAGAATCAGCCGGGTCGCGTCCGCTTTCGGGTCGCAGCCGACTATCATGCACTTGTAGCCCGCTTCGGCGAGAGCGACGACCGTATTCTGCGTCGTTGTAGACTTTCCGATTCCACCCTTTCCGTAAATCGCTATCTGTCTCATTGACAAAAACCTCCCTCTACTATGGGCCCAGAGCCCGGGGACGAATGCCGGGGACGCTGGGCGTTTGATGTTCTTTGCGTTGTCTAAATCTTAGGCTTACGGAAGGGGTCTATCATTGGCCGGACGCACAAAGTATTTAACCGGCGGGTTATACGGGGGGATAAAAGCGTGAAGCACGGGAGCACTTTTATTAGCTATCGAGCATGAAATTATTGATAATTCACGCAATATGCATTACTATTAGCATGTGCTAATAGTACATATAAGCGTTTCTTAATATAGGGAGGAAGCATGCGTACAAAATTTGCCCTGGCAACACTGCTTATTCTTTTTGTAAGTCTAAGCATCCTCGCTGGATGTGGCGGCAACAAACAGACAAGCAACAAAGCAGTCGAACAAAAAAGCGATAGCGCAACCATCACAACTAAAGAGCTATCAAGCAAGCTCGGTGGTGATAACCTAGTGGTTGTCGATATTCGAACCAAAGAAGAATTCAACGGCTGGCCGACCCAAGGCGAGGCTCGCGGAGGCCACATCCAAGGCGCGGTCGATTTCCCCATCCACTGGACCAAGAACATCAGCGATGGCGATATTATAAAGAGCCTGGAAGCTAAAGGGATCACTGCGGACAAAACCGTTGTCGTCTACGATGCTAAAGGTAAACAAACTGCTGAGATGGCTGGTGTGCTCAAAGGCCTTGGCTACAGCAAGATCCTCGCATACAACGACTTCATGTCCTGGACAGAAGCTGACTCCCTGCCGATGGACAGGCTCGGCCGCTATGAGAAGCTCATCCACCCGGCGTGGCTTAAGGATCTCGTCGACGGCAAAATGCCGGCAACCTATGATGGCCGCCCGTACGTTATATTAGAGGTCAGCTGGGGCGAACCGAAAGACTATAACCAAGGCCACATACCGGGCGCCATCCACCTTAATACCGACGACCTCGAGGGCTTGCCGAAGTGGAACTTCTGGCCGGACAACAAACTGGAAGCCCTCTATAATAAGCTAGGTATCACCAAGGATACGATGGTCATCGTCTACGGCAACGAGACGATTGCGGCGGCCCGTGCGCTTATCCAGTTCATGCGTGCCGGTGTCGAAGATGTACGCTTCCTCGATGGGGGCTACAAATCGTGGACCGACGCAGGCTATGCGGTTGAGACCAAAGCTAACAACCCGATCGCTGTTTCGGGTTTCGGTGCGAAGATTCCCGTACATCCCGAATACGTCATAGGCATCGACCAGGCCAAAGATGTGCTCAAAGACCCGAACGGCCGACTCGTCAGCATCAGAAGCTGGGATGAGTTTATCGGCAAGATAAGCGGTTACGACTATATCCCCCGCGCCGGTGAGCCGAAAGGCGCCGTGTGGGGCCATGCCGGTTCGGACAGCAGCAATGTGAACGATTTCCACGATCAGGACGGCCGCATGCGCAACTACGATGAGATAACCGAGATGTGGGCGGAGTGGGATATCACGCCGGAGAAGAACGTCGCGTTCTACTGCGGAACCGGCTGGCGTGCAGCCGAGACATGGTTCTACGCCTATCTCATGGACTGGCCGGAGATTAGCCTCTATGACGGCGGCTGGTTCGAGTGGCAGATGGATAAGAACAACCCGATCCAGACCGGCGATCCGCGTAAGAAATAAGGCGATTGATGCTATAGCGGACAGTGCTTGCAATGGCGCTGTCCGCTTCTTATATTTAGAGGATAACCAACAGGATCATTGAACGATAATTAATTGGATATACAAGCGGAGAATTGTGTAATGGAAGCAACCGTTAACGGCACGCGCCGGAAACGATCATTTATGTCGCTCCTTATCGAGCGATTCATCCCCGCGCTTTCCTGGCTTTTAGTTACGGCAAGTCTTACGTTGGAAAAATTCGCCGAATCGAGAATGGGCGTCTACAGAAGCCTGTCGGTGCGAAACCAGTCGCTAAGCACAGGTTTGTTTGCACCGAGTAACCTCTCACTTTATATGGGGATTATTGCGATAGGCTTAGCGGTCTGTTTACTGTTGTTCGTGATGAGCAGGGCGCGTTTTTCAAAACAAGGGAAAGAAAGGAGCACGAGCGAAGGCTCTCAGACGTTTAGAGAATCAAGCAAGCGTCGCCGGCTCAACTACCTATTACGCACATCGTTGCTGAGCGTTTTGTTGGTGGTATTGCTCTGGTTCTATCCGTCCGCAACGTGGCCTGCATATCCATGGATTGTTATTTCAACAGGCGCTGTGCTTATGACGCATTATTTGAGGATTGCATGTGTTGGGGTTATGACTATGGGTAGCGAAGAGGCCGGCGATTACGGTAATGTTTCCGGCGATAATAGGTGATTTTTAGCTCCCCGGATTCGCACTTATTCAAACTTTATACAGAAATTGTTAGTTTGATTGCGTAGCCTACTGGGGCAAGTTACCTGGTTTTTAGACTGCGCTATCTGAAAAGATGGTAACAGTAATGAAAATACAATCGCTTATTTCACAAGCTTCTTAGCAGTTTCCAAAAACTCCTGTGCGTTTTTAATCATTTGGTCAGCCGCTTCCTCAGAAAACTCACTGTAGTAATCGGCATTTTCTCTGAGGGTTTTGCCTAGCTGCAAAGCTTCAACAAGCGTCACACTAAGTTTGCCTTCGGCAACAAACAATTCCCTTATAGCAATATTTAGGCAATAGTGACTTCTTTCACGGTATCCTTTTGAATATATTAAAGTCCTGGCCGAATGAAACATGGAATAATAGGACTGGACTATAGACCATTTATAGTTTTTCTCATCAAAGCTGTCTTTTGCAGACTTAAGATCAGAGACGGCTGAATCTAATTCTTTAGAAACGAGGCTAACGGCCCTTTCGAATTCAGTTATTTTTCTTTTCTTTAAGCATTCATCAAATTCTTTGCTCATTATTTTTTCTCCCAAAGAATAAGACCCCGGGATACTTCTTCATAGAACACCGGATCTTTTTTCTTTAGCGTTATATAATCAATTGGTTTCTTAGCCACAAGCTGAATTTTTTCAGCAAGTTCAAAGCCCCTAACTCTAGCTTGAGCTTCACTTGGATTATTGGTTAGAACAAAAAGATCGATGTCACTTTCCTCGATATTCATCCCTGTTGCACTGCTACCGAAAAGAATAATTTTCTCTGATACTTCCTTAAGAGCTAGGATTAGCGGCTCGATTTTAATAAGATTGATAAACACTTTAATCTGACGTATTAGAGGATTTTCTAGGCTCACCGAAAAAAAAGACATTCGCCCTCTTTTATTAAGAATCACCAACCCGGCTTCAGCTAATGCCCGCAATGCAAAATTAACCCCGGATTTGCTGACACCCGTAGCCTCTTTGATTTCTTTCTCTGTGTACTCCCCGCTTGGGTGAACAGCCAAATATTCCAAAATCTTGTGGTAATTTGTAGAGAAGAAGCTCTCTTGAAAATTAGACATATGTTCCAATATTTTAGACATAAGTCTATTATAATAGACAAGAATATGGGGTCAAGGGTTTTTATTTTCTCAGCCCAAGCCACAACTGTACCCCATAACTGTAGGCAGAAACAAAATAATGCCTGTTTGCAGGCATAATTTAGGATTTGCTGATACATGGAATAATACTGGCTCCCCGGATCGGATTCGAACTCCGCCCGAGTCATAAGCTCGAAGGCCAATGATTATTCCGATATTCTTTGGGATTTAGATATTCTCTGGATTAAGCTGACCAGATTCATCTCAGAAAACCCGCACGCCGCATAAAATTTAAGCGCGGCGGTGTTGTCCTTGTCGGCGACGAGCATAAGCCGTGTAAGGCCTCGCTCAGCAGCTAGCGCGCGCAGCTCTTCCAGCACGCGCGACCCTATCCCCAGCCGCCGGAACTCGGGTTTCAGGTATACGTCCTCGATGCGGCCGCACCATCCGCCCTCCGCTGTGCTTATAGCCAGGTGAAGTGCGACCATGCCGGCGGTCTCCCCGCCGACCCTGACGATATAGACCGTCGCATACCCGGGGTTTGCCAGAATCAGCTCGAGCGCCGCTGCCTGCCGCTCTGCATCGGGCTCAAAATCTTCTTCGAGCTTAAAGAGTTCGCATAAGAACCCGGCAAGCGTCGGCATGTCCTCGCGCGCCGCGCTCACCAGCTCGAGCTTCAAATCCATATAACTCTCCATCAAGACCGTGCATATAAGATGAGCTGCCGCAGCTTGACCGCCACGCGCAGAATTTCGCGGCCGTCGGGGTCGAACGGGTCGAGGCCGGACAACTCGGCAATCCTCTGCAGCCGGTAACGTATCGTATGGCGATGGGTAAAGAGCTGGGCAGCTGTCTCGTTGATATTCTCGCGCGCGGCGAAGAAGACCTCGAGTGTGTTGAGGAGGCCGCCCTCGCGCTTGCGGTCGTATTCCTCGACCGGCCCGAGTGTGTCGAGATAAAACCTGCGCGCCTCCTCCGGGTGCGAGCTGTTGAGATGGAGCAGCAGTTTATAGAGCCCAAGTTCGCGGAAGTTGCCGATACCGCCCGCCTGGCCTGTGGCCGAAGCGATAAGCGCGGCAGTGACAGCCTCGGTGTGTGCGACATGGATTTCGGCGGCATTTACATGATAGGCACTCACACCGATTCTGAATGTCACCGACGGCAGGGCTTCTCGCAATCCCTGCGCCACTTTCTCTACCGTCAGCCCGACCATCTTCGCGCGGGCTTGGGCCTCCTGGTCCCGGGCCGGTACCAGTAAAATATGTATCCCTTTACCGTCGAGCGCGACCAGCGACCCCGGAAAATCCACACTGACGATGCGTTTTACGATACTGAAAGCGCGCTCGCACATCTGCTCGATGCTGCGCAGAGCCCCTTCATCGGCCGAATCGTGCGCAGCGTGGACCAAGTCGACCGCACAGACGATAAAGCCATGCGTGAGGTCTATCTGCAAGAACGAAGCCCTGCTCACCGCCTGCTCGTGGGTCAGGTTACCGCTTCTGAGCATCGAGAATAGGTTGCCCATCAAGCGCATCTCGGCGTCGAGCGAAGCCCTCATCCTGGAGAGTTCGATGTTGGCGGCCTCGACCGCCTTATCGATAGCGAGCAGGCGCATCTCGGCGGCGGCCGGCGCCCCGTCGTCTTCGTCGATGATGACAACGAGATATCCGCAGCGGTCGTGACCGTCGTCGAGTTCGAATGCAAGCTTTCGTATGCCACCCGCCTTGCGCCCGATTATCTCATAGTAAAGAAACGAGCCGGCCGAGATGTTCTGGCTAATGCGAAAACGGCCGGAGTCTTTCCCGAGCTGCAGAGATACCGGCGTTTTAGTGTGTTCCGCAGGTAGCTGCTCGGGCTCAAGGCTGTGCGCGAAGACACCCCCCAGGAGGTCTTCGATGACGACAGTATGCCCGGCCAGGCCGGCCAGCGTCTTCGCTACCGAGAGCAGCCCGCCGTCGCCCGCGTTTATTCGCCCGAACTGCCGGCGTATCGTCTCGAGCCAGGTGAGTTTTGCCAGCTCCTCTTGCCCGAGCAATCGAGAGATGTCTTTGATGACATTCGTCCAGCGAACATCCGACGGCAACGAGATGATGGGGAACTTTCGCTCGTTGGCCAGTTCGATTATCTCCGGCGGCAACGCCTCGACAAACCTGCCGAGCTTGACGACGAGCGCACCGGCAGGACCCTCGATGATGCTCTCGACGATATCGAATTTATCGATACCGGCCTCTCGCGCCGAAAAAAGTGTGGTCAGCACCATCTCGCCACCGGTCAACCAGTTGGCGATATCGGGCACTTCCCCCACCGTAACCGAATCGACGGCCGGTACATCAAGGTCGGAGCAGGTCAGAAGCTCCGCATTTTGAAAGGATGCGGCTTTTAAAACTTGTTCAATGGTAAGCATCGGCGCGCCTCGCATAGTCGAAGAGACGAAAGGACATCTGCCCTTTCGCACGTGTTAGGTTTAGTCTATAGACCTGATGTTTCTCCGGTATTACCCGCGTGTGAAGGATATGTTAATTCTATTTGCATAAGAACGCCCACCTGCCGTATTATATAGGCTATAGTTTTCTGGACGGCAAACGGTTGCCGTATGCCGATGGCTTGCTGAGGGTTCGCTTACATGCACGAAATCGAAAGAAAATCGGTGACGATTCTCGACATCCTATCAAAGGAAAAAGAACCGCTTGGGGCAGGTATTATTTCTAAGCGGCTTAAGTCATTCGGCATCGACCTTAGCGAGCGAGCCGTTCGGTATCATCTTCAATTGATGGACGAACGAGGACTGACCGAAGTCCGTGGAAAAGAGGGGCGACTCCTGACAGTAAGGGGCAAAGAAGAACTTTCCAACGCCCTCGTCGCCGATAAACTCGGCCTGGTAATCACCAAAATCGACACCCTCTCTTTCATGGCGGATTTGAATCTCGCCGAGAAGACCGGTCGCGTAATTCTAAATGTGACCCTTATGCCGCGAGAGGTCTTAGACGAAGCGCTCGGCATCATGAAGGACGCGTTCGCCGCGAAGCTCGGCATCAGCGACCTCGTCGCCATCGCGACCGAAGGCGAGTTCATTGGCTCTATCGAGGTCCCGCCAGGCTCGGTTGCTTTTGGCACGATTTGCAGCATAACGCTTAACAGCATATTTCTTCAGGCGGGTATTCCCGTCGATTCTAAGTTCGGCGGCATTCTCCAGTTCGACAAGGGAGAGCCGTTGCGTTTTACCGAGTTGATAACCTATGCGGGTACGACAATCGACCCGCTGGAAATATTTATCGCCAGCAAGATGACGTCAGTTCAGGAAGTCGCCCTCACGGGCAGCGGCAAGATATTGGCGGGTTTTCGCGAAATACCGGCGGTCGCCGCCGACAAATCCAGAGCGCTCCTGGCGATGCTGGAGGAGTCCGGCTTCTATGGTGTTTTGCGTTTCGGCCGTCCCGGACAGGCCATACTCGAGACCGAGGTCAGCCCCGGTCGGATGGGCTTGGTCGTCATGGGCGGTCTTAATCCCCTGGCCGCTCTGGAAGAGTCGGGTATAAAAACCGACAGCAAGGCTATGAGCACGCTTATCGACTTCGATAGGCTGGTCAGTTTTTGGAATCTCTAATTGGGAAGGAGGTATCGACAAAATTTTCGAGCGCGAATAACGGTAAGTCCAACTCTATTGCAAGAGGAGAGGAAAATGAATCTACAGCGTCCAAACGCCAATGACGCGACGGGCACTACTAACCGCTCGCGCAGCGTCGTTCCCGGCTCGGGTCTTTGCACTCGCTGCGAAGACGGCTGCCGGGGCAACTGCGAGGTATTTAAAGCCTCGTTCCGCGGAAGAGAAGTAATCTACCCAGGTCCCTATGGTACAGTCACCGCCGGAGCCGACAAAGATTACCCGATCGACTACTCCCACCTCAATATCATGGGATATGCTTTCGGGGCAAAAGGCTTGCCCGCAGGCGTAGTAGGCGACCCGGACAACAGCCTCTTCCCCATGGTCAGCACCGAGACCGAGTTCGGTGTCGACAATAAGGTCAAGATGCACGTGCCGGTCTTTACCGGGGCTCTCGGCTCGACCGATATCGCCCGCCGCAACTGGGAGCATTTCGCAGCCGGAGCCGCAATCGCGGGCATCAGCCTCGTATGCGGTGAGAACGTTTGCGGTATCGACCCGCAAGCCGAATTCAAGAACGGCAAAATATCCGAGTCACCCGAGATGCGCCGCCGCGTCGAGACCTACAAGAAATGGCATGAGGGCTACGGCGACATGATAGTCCAGCTCAACGTAGAGGATACGCGTTTTGGTGTGGCCGAGTACGTTCTAGACAAGCTAGGCGTCGAGACTATCGAGCTGAAGTGGGGCCAGGGAGCCAAGTGTATCGGCGGCGAGATTAAAATCGACACGCTAGAGCGCGCGCTCGACCTGCAAGGGCGCGGCTATCTCATAACGCCGGACCCATCGGTCGAAGCAAACCAGGCCGCTTTTAAAGACGGCGCTCTCAAGCAATTCGAGAGGCATTCCCGTCTCGGCTTTATCGATGAGGAAGAGTTTATAAAAGAGGTTGAAAGGCTAAGGGGCCTCGGCGCAAAACGCGTTACACTAAAGACCGGCGCATATCCGATGCGCGAGCTTGCTATGGCGCTGAAGTGGGCGTCTGACGCAAAACTAGACCTCGTCACCATCGACGGCGCACCAGGCGGCACCGGCATGAGCCCGTGGCGCATGATGGAAGAGTGGGGCGTTCCTACCTTCTATCTCCAGTGCATGACCTATGAGTTGGCCGAGAGACTTCGCCAAAACGGTGCTTTCGTGCCCGACCTGGCCATGGCCGGCGGTTTCTCGACCGAAGACCACATCTTCAAGGTGCTCTCCATGGGCGCGCCGTACTTCAAGGCGGTCTGCATGGGAAGGGCGCTCATGATTCCCGGTATGGTCGGCAAGAACATCGGCCTCTGGCTCCAAGAGGGCGCAGCCAGCCTGCCGAAAGCAGTCGCAAACTTCGGTAGCACCAGAGAAGAGATCTTCGTCAACTACGAAGAGCTAATCGCAAAATATGACCGCGCCACAGTCGACAATATGCCGGCAGGCGCAATCGCCATCTACACATTCTCGGATAAACTCAAGGTCGGCCTCCAGCAGCTCATGGCCGGCAGCAGAAACTACACTGTTCCGAGCATCACCAGGGACGACTTGATGGCCCTGACCGAAGATGCGGCTCAAATCTCCGGTATCCCGTTTGTAATGGACGCCTACCGCGAAGAAGCGATGAGAATCATCGACGGAAAATAGTCGATTCTTGGTGCATAAACGTAAGAGGAGCCCGCCCCTTTATTGGGAGCGGGCTTCTTGTTGTTGTGGTAGTTGTCGGTCTAGAATGTTGGTATCACCCTCACCGCGACCCTACCCTAAAGATTCAAGGCTTGCCGGCATGCGGCGTTTATGCTCGCTCGCGCTTTTCATCGTTTCTATGCGCTCTTTTATTTCATTTACAGCGTCTCCGGTTAATATATAGCGGTCTAATTGCTCATAGGTGACGCCCATCTCGGCTTCGTCGGTCTGTCCACCCCATAAACCCGCCGATGGGGGCTTGTCGATTACTTCCCTCGGCACTCCCAGATGCTCTGCGAGCGCCCTCACCTGATCCTTAACAAGATGAGCGATTGGCAATATGTCGACACCGCCATCGCCGTACTTCGTATAGTAACCGACCGTTATCTCACTCCTATTCCCAGTGCCCACCACAAAATAATTGAGACGATTTGCCTGAAAATACAGCGATATCATGCGAAGACGGGGTTTGAGATTGCTGACGGCAAGGTCGCGCCTGCCCTGCGCTTCGGCGTCCGGGTCGAGCAGGCCAAGGAGCGAGTCATAGACGTCATCGAGCTTTATTAGTTTTACCGGTGTGTCGAAAGCCTCGGCTACGAGCATCGCGTGCTCGACGTCGGTCGGCGCGCTATGGCAAGGCAGGATGACGCCGAGAATATCGACCCCAAATGCATTTCGACACAGCGCCGCGACTACCGCGGAATCGATGCCCCCGCTTAAACCAAAGACCGCGCCCTTGACGCCCGCCGCCGCAGCCTGCTCTTTTAACCACCCGACAATCCGTTCTTCTTCGAGCCTTGGATTGAAATCACTCAATCTAATACACCACCATAATCGATTTAATGTATAATCGGCTTGTGGAAAAAATAGAATTGGGTAAAGGGGTTGCAAGAGGAGAGGGTGTTAATCCCTGATCCGTGCCCCTTTACCCAAATAGTTTATATTAGAGTATCGGGAGGTACCTTTTTAGCTCGTACTCCGTGACCTGCATCTTGTAGGTGTCCCACTCCGCCCTCTTGTTCCTCAAGAAGTATTCGTAGACATGGTCACCTAGGGCCTTGCGCAGGAATTCACTGCTCTCCGCTAGCTTAATCGCTTCGTGCAGGTCCGCCGGGAGCGAGCCGATACCGGCATCCGCACGTTCGACCTCGGTCATCTCGTAGATATTATTATTGGCCTCAGGGGCTAATTTGTAGCCTTTCTCGATGCCCTCCAGACCAGCCGCAAGCATAACCGCAAATGCAAGATACGGGTTGCAGGCCGGATCCGGGCTTCTCAGCTCGACGCGGGTGGCGGTTTCTTTGCCCGGTTTGTACATTGGTACGCGCACCAGAGCGCTCCTGTTGCGGCGGCTCCAGCAGACATAGACCGGTGCCTCATATCCCGGAACCAATCGCTTGTAGCTGTTTACCCATTGGTTCAACACTATGGTCATCTCAGGTGCGTGCTTCAAGACGCCCGCAATGTAGCCCTTGGCGACGTCTGAGAGATGATATTCATCGTTCGCGTCGAAGAACGCGTTGGAGTCTCCCTTAAAGAGTGACTGGTGGACGTGCATGCCGCTCCCGTTCTGGCCGAAGATAGGCTTCGGCATGAAGGTCGCATAAACGCCGTGCTCGTGTGCGATTTCTTTTACCGCTAGGCGATACGCCATGACGTTATCGGACATCGAGAGCGCATCAGCGTAGCGTAGATCTATCTCATGCTGGCTCGGGGCCACCTCGTGATGCGAGTACTCGACGGTAATACCCATGCTCTCCAGCGCGAAAATCGTGTCTCTGCGATAAGGAGTGGCCAGGTCGAGCGGGGTCAAATCAAAGTAGCCGCCCTTGTCCAACACTTCTGTGCCATTTGAGTCCTTGAAATAGAAGAACTCGAGTTCCGGGCCGACATACATGGTATAGCCCATGTCGGCAGCTCTTTTAAGTTGGGTCTTGAGAACATTTCTCGGGTCGCCCTCGAAAGGCGTGCCGTCGGGTTTCTCGATATCGCACATGACTTTAGCGACGTTTACCTCTTTCGACCACGGCAAGAGCGTAAAGGTGCTCGGGTCCGGCTTGGCTATCATGTCCGACTCTTCGATCCGTGTAAAGCCCTCTATTGAGGAACCGTCAAAGCCCATACCCTCCTCGAACGCCAGCTCCAACTCAGCTGGTGTCACGGAGAAACTCTTCAAAAAGCCCAAAACGTCGGTAAACCAGAACCGGATGAACCTTACATTTTTGTCCTTTACTTGCTTTAGGACATACTCTTGATCTTTCTTCACAAAACAACACCCTCTCACAATATATGCGAATTAACTTCTATATTTTATCTTTTGAATGTTACAGCCATGTTACATCTGAGTTAATTTGCAATAAAATCGCGTGATTCTGGGATATTTCGACTCGCTCGCGCGATGCAAAATCCCTGCAGTGAGAATGGAGTTTGGGGGAGTGCTTTAGTTGAAGCGCTTCTTATCTCTTAAACCGGTAGCCGACGTTGCGAACCGTCTCGACTAGGGACTCGTACCGGCCAAGCTTGGACCTCAATCTCCTGATGTGCACATCGACCGTTCGCGCTCCGCCATAGTAGTCATATCCCCAGACGTCGTTTAGGAGCTGGTTTCTCGAGTAGACGCGCCCTTTGTGCGTCATCAGACACTTAAGAAGCTCGTATTCTTTGAAGGTGAGATCTATGGTCTTTCCGTCGAGCCAGACCTCGTAGGTTTCGAAGTTGATGGCGATGCCGTTCTCTTGGAGAACATTCTCATCGATTTCGATTTCGACCTCGACCGCTCCATGTCTCAACTGCGCCAACTGTAACCTAAGCGCTAACTCGTCAATATCATAATCCATAACGAGTATGTCGTCGGCATCGAGAAGAATTTTGAGCGACCCGTCGAGGTGTTTTCGTGAGCGAGCATTGACAAGTGCAATGATGACCGAGCGCGGGTCTTTGGGCAAGCGTTCCAGGTTTTCTTCATCGACTATGCATATGTCGGCGACTTCGGTCGTTGGTGTGCCAACCGAGTAGCCCAGGGCCGTAAGGTCGACCTGTAGCCTCTCTTTAACTAGTGTGTTCTTCGTAATAATCGATACGGTCGTCATAGTCTATACCCGGCCATTTTAATTGTCATTGTATCAAATAAAAAGCTGCAAATATAATATCGGCATGGGTGTTCACGCCAAAAGCATAAGCGTGAAAAACAAAAGGCTAATATGCGTACAAATTCCCATAAGGCCGGTGCGAGACCGCTTTTATCTTTACGAAATCGCCTTTGAGAATCTCTTCGGCGTCCATCCCGAAATCGGCGGCGAACTCGGTCACGTAAGCGCGGAGCACCTCGCGGTCTTTGTCGTCCATCTCCAACTGCTTGACCTCTTTACCGAGCTGGTAATCGTCGAGCCGGCCGCGGACGTAGATGACCCCGCCGTGCATGCCGGTGCCGAAATAGTTGCCGGCTATCTCTTCCTGGCCGTTGCCGCCGGTATCGAGACCGAGCAGAATCAACGTCCCGCCCGCCATGTACTCTCCGAAGAAATCACGCGCCTTGCCGCCGATGACCATCACCGGCACCTTGTCTTTGTACTCTTTCATATGGATGCCGACGCGGTAGCCGACATCGCCTTTTACAAAGACCTTGCCCCCGCGCATTCCGTATCCCAGCACGTCTCCCGCGTCGCCGTGGACTATTATTTTGCCGTCGTTCATGGTGTTCGCGATATGGTCTTGACCGTTCGCGTGGACGACCAGGCTCGGACCGTTCATAAACACGCCGAGGTCGTTGCCGGGCACACCCTCTATAGTGATGCTGACCGGGGTGTCGATGGCGTCGGCGATGTATCGCTGACCGTTTACGTTCAATAATGTCAAATCGGTCTCTCCATCAGCTACGGCGGCTCTCACCTGCTCGTTAAGCTCGCGGTAGTGTAATCCCTTTGCGTCTATTATCATAGAGCCACACCCAGCCTTTCTTTCCTTAATTCGACGGGGAAGTCGATGTACCCGAAATCGTCCGCAAGCAAGCGCTCGCGCATCGCGCTTATGTCTATCCGCTCGCGGATAAGGCCCGTTACCAGGCCGGCGCGGTCGATATTGCCGACCAGTACCGCTCCGACGACTTTGTTATCCCGCAAGACGATTTTCCGGTATGAACCGCCCTCGCTCTTCTTCAACACCTCGAGGTCGTCCGAGTCCACATTCGACATACCCGCCGTGACGACCGGTACGCCGAAGAGCTCTATCGAGTTGACGGCTAAACCGCCGGTGAATATACGCTCCTCGCCTGTCATATTAAAACCGGCTATCTTGCCCTGGATGTAGGCGTTCGGCCAGATGGGCATGACGCGGTTGTCGCCGCTCAAATAATCCAATCCCTCGGTGACGTCGCCCGCCGCGTAGACGTCGGGGAGATTCGTCCTCATGTGGTCGTCGGTGATGATGCCCCTGTTGACCTCGACGCCGCTCGCTTTAGCGAACGCCGCGTTTGGCACGACCCCAATCGCCACGATGACCGCGTCGCAGTCGAGAGCCTCACCGCTCTTCATCTTGACGCCGTTTACCAGGCCCATATTGTCGCCGAGAATCTCATCGACCGTGTCTCCGGTGATGATGTCGATGCCCGCGTTCTCGAGCGCGTCCTGGACGACCTTGCCGGCCTCGACATCGAGGACCGTCGCCATCACGCGATCGGCAAGCTCTACCACCGTTACTTTGACGCCGCGATGGTGCAGACTCTCCGCCGCCTTAAGTCCGATAAGCCCCGCGCCGATGACGACCACGTGCTTCAACTCGGGCAGCATCTCTTCTATCTTCTTCGCGTCATCCATCTTGATAAAGGTCATGACCCGACCGAGCTCACGGCCTTTCATCGGCGGTACGAACGGCGTGCCGCCGGTGGCGATAAGCAGCTTGTTGTAGCCTATGCTCTCGCCCGCCTCGGTCTTGACGGTCTTTTTCTTAGAGTCTATCGATACGACGCGCGTGCCCAGCTTCGCCTCGACACCGTGGCGCTCGTAAAAGTCGGGCGCCCGGTAGCCCATCATCTCTTCCTTGACCTGGCCCGCGAGCAACTCGGAGATGAGCGGGCGCGAGTAGACCGCGTACGGCTCGTCCGAGATGACCGTTATGGGCGTTTCCTTGTCTATCCTGCGGATTGCCTCGATGGCACCGACGGCGGCCACCGAGTTACCGATAATTACGTAACTCACCTCTACCTACCTCTCCTCGTACACTAAGGCCCTGTTCGGACACATCTCGACGCAGGCCGGGGTTTCTCTATCGGGACAGAGGTCACATTTGGCGACCTTTCTTCTCTCAAGGTCACGGCGCGGGGCTCCGTGGGGGCACACCAGCACGCACGTCCAGCAACCGACACATTTCTCTTCATCGTGGACGACTTTGCCGCTCTCGTCTTTGGTTATCGCGCCGGTTATACATGCTTCGACGCAAACCGGCTCGTCACAATGGCGGCACTGGACCGCAAAGGATACCGGCCGCAGCTCCTCGACGAGCACGCGCGAGATCGCCCGCGGAAATTCTTTCTTATGCGCTTTTATTATGTTCTTCGAACGGGAGTGCTCGGTCAGGCAGTGGACTTCACACAGCCTGCAGCCGATACACGCCTCTTCTTTCGTATAGACTCGTTTCATCTTTCACACCATCCATCCGGTACCATTTATATCATCCAAAAGATCGTAAATTTTTCCCTAAGCCATCGGCGAGCCGGCGGCTTGCAGACCGAGTATGTCCATCTCCTCCGTGGAGAGGCCTATCGAGCGCAAGTGCAGCCGGTTGCCCCGGAGCGACTCGATCGCGTTTAAGCCCATGCCGCCGAGCATCTCGGCTATCTCATGCGACCATCCGCTCACCAGGTTAAAGAGGCGCTCCGCCGCGACATCCGGGTTGAGGCGCTTCTCGAGGTACGGGTCTTGCGTCGCGATACCCCAGTTACACTTGCCGGTGTAACACATCTGACAGACGTGGCAACCCATCGCCACCAGCGCCGCCGTGCCCAGATAGACCGCGTCCGCGCCGAGCGCGATGGCCTTGATGACATCGGCGCTGTTCCTAAAACCGCCCGCCGCTATAACCGAAACGCGGTTGCGGATTGCCTCATCGCGCAGACGCGTGTCGACCGCCGCGATGGCAAGCTCAATCGGGATACCGACGTTGTCGCGAATCATCGTCGGCGCCGCGCCGGTGCCGCCGCGGAAGCCGTCGATTGCGATGATGTCGGCGCCCGCGCGCGCGATACCGCTCGCGATGGCGGCTACATTGTGGACCGCCGATATCTTGACCGATATCGGTTTCGTATATTCAGTCGCCTCTTTGAGGCTGTAAATCAGCTGGCTTAAATCCTCGATGGAGTAGATGTCGTGGTGCGGCGCGGGCGATATCGCGTCCGAGCCCTCCGGTATCATCCTGGTGCGGCTGACGACCGGGCCGACCTTCTCGCCGGGAAGGTGTCCGCCGATACCGGGCTTCGCGCCCTGGCCGATTTTAATCTCGATGGCCGCCGCGGCGTCGAGGTACTCGCTATGGACGCCGAAACGTCCCGACGCTACCTGCACTATCGTGTTCGGTCCATACTCGTAGAGGTTCTGGGGGAGGCCGCCCTCGCCCGTATTCCAAAAGGTGCCAAGCTCTTTCGACGCGCGGGCCAGGCCCTCGCAGACGCTATAGCTGACCGCGCCGAACGACATCGCCGAAAAGAGAATCGGTGTCTTTACCATGAGCTGGGGGGCAAGCTTGGTGTTGAGAACCGGCTCGCCGTCGACCATCTTTATGTCTATTTTATCCGGCTTGCTGCCGAGATATGTCCTAAGCTCCATCGGCTCGCGGAGCGGGTCGATGGACGGGTTGGTAACTTGGCTCGCGTTAAGTAACATATGGTCCCAGTAAATCGGGTACGGTTTTGGATTACCCATGCCGGTCAAGAGCACGCCGCCGGTCTCCGCCTGTTTCCAGATATACTTCTGGGTCTCGGCGGTCCAATTGGCGTTGTCTTTTACAAACGGTGTATTGTCCTTTATCGTCAGGGCGTTCGTCGGACAGAGAGAGACGCAGCGCTGGCACGCGACACACTTTTCGTCTTCGCTGTAGACGTCGCCGTCCTCGTCGACTTTGTGCGCCTCGAACGCGCACTGGCGCACGCAGACCTGACAGTCTATACATCTATCCTTATCCCGTTCAATTTTGACTTCGGGTAACTGGTAGGTCTTCATCTATGCCACTGTCTCCTCTAATTCACGTACCGCGTCCGTATTGCTAACCGGGATTTTTAACTCGCCGATGACCGGCTCGCCGGCTTTAGGGTTCCAGACTCTATCCAGACCCGATGCGACCTCGCGAATCGCCGACTCCTCGCTCGCGATGTAGAGCATGTCATCCTTGCGCGCCGCGACCAGCGGGCGAAGTTTGACGCGGTCGCTCAAGCCCACCATGCCGTTAGCATGGCCGAGAATTATAGCGAATGGGCCGTTTAAGAGACCGCTGCCATAGACCATCCTGAGCGCCTCGTATACATCGGCGACCTTCTTGCCCTGTGCTTTCATGCGGTCGATGTCGGTCCAGAACGAGGCGGCCAGCGCCTTGCAGGCCAGCTCTATCGGGAGGTTGTGTCGCCTCAGCAAGAGGTCGAACGAGTACGCGACGACCTCGGTGTCGGTGAGCATCGTGCATTTATAGCCGAACATCTCGAGGTAGCGCTTGTTGATACCGTAGGACGAAATCTCGCCGTTGTGGACTATCGCCCAGTCGAGGATGGTAAACGGGTGCGCCCCGCCCCACCAGCCCGGTGTGTTCGTCGGGAACCGGCCGTGTCCTATCCAGGTGTAGCCCTCGTACTCGTTGAGGCGGTAGAACTTGCCCACGTCTTCGGGGAAGCCGACCGCTTTGAACGCGCCCATGTTCTTCCCCGAAGAGAAGATAAAGGCGCCCTCGACCGTCGAGTTGACGAGCATGACCGCGTCGATGACGTAATCTTCCTCGCAAACGCCACACTCGTTGAAATCGGCGCTCGGCTTTACGAAATACCTCCACAGAAGCGGCGCTTTGCCGACTCCCGGCACTCTTTTCGTCGGGATGACCTCTTCGGCGTCGACCTCGAACCACTCGTCGATGAGCACATCGGTCATCTCTTTGGCTTTGATGTCGTCGTACATTATGTGTAGCGCGTAGTGGTCTTGTCTGTCCGGGTAGATTCCGTAACCCGCAAAACCGCCGCCAAGCCCGTTCGAGCGGTCGTGTAATACTTCCATCGAGCGGATGATTCCCTCGCCGCTCATCAGCCGGCCGTCTTCGCTCATCATCCCCGCTAAACCGCATCCGGATATATTCCTGCGGTGTATTCGACCTTTCAAAACGCACCTCCTGTATAAATCAATGTTCTTTATAAGCTGTCTTCTTAAACTGTTTTGGTAAGCTTTTTCTTAAGTTGACTTCGTCTTGCTGCAGAAAAACTCTTAGTGCAACAAAAAAAGCCAACAAACCTTGTGGTTTGTCGGCACCATTGCCAAAATATTTAATTGTTGGTTCATTATATTAAATTTGTGTTACGTTGTCAAACGCTGAAATCCATCAAAAACGTAGTCGAAACAGATTCGTTGCCTCATATAAAAAGTACTTGAACTTTCAACATTTTTCAATCACAGCGCTGTCTTGCCATCACAAAGACTATAGCGTATGGTTTGAATTAGCAGTTATAAACACAAGAAATACGTTTGATAAGGACAAGAGTACCACTCATGAAATTACCGAAACTGTATCTGGAAACATCAGTCTGGAATTTTTATTATGCAGAGCCGATAACGCCCATGGAGGTTTCAGATGAGTAAGTATGACAAGTCGCTAACTGAAGTGTGGAAATGGAAGGAAAGCGTTTATCAAGACGTAAAAGATTTAACACCCAAAGAGTTCATCGATAAAATTAAACGTGATGCAGATCAGGTGTTGAAAGAGAGCGCGATTGAGTTGGAAACAATCCCAGCGAAAGAAGACCGTCGCAAGACCGGCTAGTATTCAGAGGACTAGATCATAACCCTAGCTGATACGAGCTAAATTATTTCTTGATAAGTGATACGGCACTGTTCTTGAGCAATAAGAATTGGTAATACCTCAAGGACTCGAGTCGGGCACCGCATCCTAAGTATTGTTCATCCACGCCCCTGCGCGAGGGGCGACCCGATACCACCGTGCATGCAGTCGCGGATACGACGTTTCAATCCACGCCCCTGCGCGAGGGGCGACGCCGAGGACGCGGCAACCATATGCGACATGACAGTTTCAATCCACGCCCCTGCGGGGAACTTAAAAAACACATACGACGTGGTGTAGTTTGTCGCGGTTCATCCCCGCGCCTGCGGGGAACTTTTACGGTTTCTGCGCTCCGACAATATTACTACCGGTTCATCCCCGCGCCTGCGGGGAACTTGTTCCAACCTTCGTCAAGTCCGAAAAGATAAGCGGTTCATCCCCGCGCCTGCGGGGAACTTGGCGTGTTAGTGCCTGCCACGTTGCGGACAACCGGTTCATCCCCGCGCCTGCGGGGAACTTGTTGCAATGGTGCTGATTATAGATGCCGTCGCCGGTTCATCCCCGCGCCTGCGGGGAACTTTTTAAACTCTTCCGTCTCACGAACAGGGTCTCCGGTTCATCCCCGCGCCTGCGGGGAACTTTTTTATAATGTTGTCTCCGACCAGCGCCAGCGCGGTTCATCCCCGCGCCTGCGGGGAACTTTACCTATTTTGGCTATATGGCGATAATGTGGGCGGTTCATCCCCGCGCCTGCGGGGAACTTGATTTACCCTCCATCATAAAATCAAATGTTCTCGGTTCATCCCCGCGCCTGCGGGGAACTTTCCAGCAAGTTGATTAAGTAGAGACTGGCGACCGGTTCATCCCCGCGCCTGCGGGGAACTTGCTCTGATTGAAACGGGGGAGAGGGGGGCTGGCGGTTCATCCCCGCGCCTGCGGGGAACTTTCGGCTGCAAGTTTGAGCCTATCCTCGATAACCGGTTCATCCCCGCGCCTGCGGGGAACTTTCATCGGCACGATCACAGAGCCTCTATATTACCGGTTCATCCCCGCGCCTGCGGGGAACTTTCAATAACTAGCGCTAATTGAGCTAGCCCCAACGGTTCATCCCCGCGCCTGCGGGGAACTTACTCTGATAACGCCCATGTACCACAAGTTCGGCGGTTCATCCCCGCGCCTGCGGGGAACTTTTTACCGAGTTCGAGCCGTCACTGATTTCGTACGGTTCATCCCCGCGCCTGCGGGGAACTTTTCTTCATGTTTTCTCTGGCAGCAGGCGAAAGCGGTTCATCCCCGCGCCTGCGGGGAACTTGATACGCTGACAGCCCAGACCGCGGCCAAGGCCGGTTCATCCCCGCGCCTGCGGGGAACTTACGGGCTCAGGGAATCGCGAATGGTACTGTTACGGTTCATCCCCGCGCCTGCGGGGAACTTGGAGGGTGTTACAAGCCCCTCCGTTGAAAAATCGGTTCATCCCCGCGCCTGCGGGGAACTTATCCAAAACCAACACGCCACCGCTCATATCATCGGTTCATCCCCGCGCCTGCGGGGAACTTATCTATTCGCACAATGTCTACATGCTGCATGACGGTTCATCCCCGCGCCTGCGGGGAACTTAGACCGACAACAATCATCAGCATCTGCACAAGCGGTTCATCCCCGCGCCTGCGGGGAACTTGCCGCATTGCGGATGTCGTCGGCCTTGTTGAGCGGTTCATCCCCGCGCCTGCGGGGAACTTTTGGGGTGGGCCGGGGCTATCGCTACGGTAGGCGGTTCATCCCCGCGCCTGCGGGGAACTTAGTTTTGTCATGCCTTCGTCCTCCTCAGTTGTCGGTTCATCCCCGCGCCTGCGGGGAACTTGGAACAAGCGTTGATGTGCTGGGGCATTCTGCCGGTTCATCCCCGCGCCTGCGGGGAACTTGCCACCTACATTAATCGTAGCATCATTAATCACGGTTCATCCCCGCGCCTGCGGGGAACTTAGCAAGGAGCGCACCAAAATAAAATGTAGCCGCGGTTCATCCCCGCGCCTGCGGGGAACTTCTCTAAGGTGGTTGCCGTTCCATCAGCTATCGCGGTTCATCCCCGCGCCTGCGGGGAACTTACCAAACATAGGTTCGTTCATCTTACGACACTTCAAGTGTGCGCTTCTGCTGTTTTTCTAAACTATTATCCATTTGTGCAATTAAGTATCTACTATACATAACGCCACAAAACCGCTTATCTCTACCCTATTACAGCCCCATCATCAACAACCCCGTTTTCCGGCAGAAACGATACCAGTTTGATGCCGTCCATTTCTTTCGGTATCCTTCGATTCTTGCCGAGCGTCATGAAGTCAAAACCCGACTCCGTGTTTGTGCTCCAGGCCATTACCGCATTCCCCTCTTCGACTCCCCTTTCAACTTGCGCCCAAATCATCTCGCGCACTCGCCTCGAAATATCACCAACATACACCCCTGCCCTCACCTCTAGCAGCCATATAGCCAGGCGCCCACGCAAGCGAGGCGGAACGTTTTCAACCACGATGACCAGCATCACCTATGCCCTCCTTATTGGGAATTGCAGGAGCAACAGACTCATCAGGCGGTTTCGGTATGGTCAAGCCACCAGCCGCCAAGACCTGATCAATCATCGGAATAATGCGCTGCAACACTTTCGATTGGCGGAAAGCATCACGACACGCCAACCGGACTTCCCGTTCTGGATTGCCGGGGTTCCGGGCTGCAATGCGGAAAGCAACCGGCACAACGGTATCAAATTTGAAGATATCCGCGATGTCATAAACGAACGACTGCGGTTTTCCGGTATGCATAAACCCCACTGCCGGAGCATACCCCGCAGCCAAAATCGCCGCTTCACAAATACCATACAAGCAGGCAGTCGCCGAACTCAGACAGCGGTTCGGGACATCTCCACTACCCCACTCAGTATGGTCGTAGTTGCGGGATTTCCATTCAACCTTGTACTGCCTGGCGAGAAGCTCGTACATCCTTCGGACTCGGACGCCCTCAATCCCACGAAGCTGCGCCACACTTCGCCGCTCCGGTGGCTCTTCCTTGAATCGCATAGCAAACATCTTGCGGACAACCTTCAGCCGTGCGTCGTCATCCAGCGCCAGCTTCGCCTGATACAGAAGACGGTCTGCCCGCGCGCCTCCCGGCTGACCCGATGCATAGAGCCGCACGCCACCATCACCGACCCACACAAGCAAACACCCAACGCGTGAGGCCAGCGTCACTGCCGCATGCGACACCCGCGTTCCCGGCTCCAACATGAGGCATGCCACACCTCCTACAGGTATATGCGTGCGCACGCCCGTTTTATCCACTACCACAAAAGCCCCATCCAGCACATCAAGATTCCCCTTCTCTATAAATAGAACGGACACTCGTTCTTTCATTAGAATGGGTTTCAACGGAGGAAGAATTTGTTCGGTCATACCCGCCTCACCAGCATTAGTCCACAGCCAAAGCCCTTAGCAGGGCCGATCCCTCTATATAATGTTTCAAGAAACAGCTCTGGCTCAGTAACCGTCAGCACTCCGTTAAAATCCAATGTGCTGAGACTTACCTGTTTATTGCCCTTCCCTTTGAAAAATCGATGCTGTTGGTAACCATCTACACGAATATGTTCCGGCATAAATGCGAACCCACATCTTGCCGCACGAGCGGAAAGCCAATTGCTTCCTTCCTCCTGTGTTAGCAAAGAAAGCAACCTAGACTCGCCCTGCTCCCGCAGACGGGATTTAGCCTCCATAACAACATCATGTCGATGCTGCTTGTTTTCTTCATCCCTTTTTGAACAAATAGGATTCGCACGCAGCATGAAAGATAAGCGCTGCCCAGCACTGAGTTTCGGGCTGTATTCCTTGCTTTTAACTTCCCAATCTCCGGTGATAACACTTGGTTTCCGCTCCGAAACAGTGTAGAACGTCGGCCAATTATCAACGGTTTCATGGCGATAGAGAAAATCTCGACGGCGATCAGGGTTGTCGGCGAACAGATTCCAGATGAGACGATGCAACTGGTAGCCGTCCCCTTTGGTTAGCGCAAATACATCGCGGGGCGACATATTCCTACCAAGTTTTATCACACTTAAAAACATGTCTACTCCCCCTTTCGTATAGTACAATGATTCTCGCGCCGCTCGCCGAATTGCCAGCGTGTACGGGAAAGCGGCGCATCGCGGCGCGTTATAACGTGCTCGCGCTCAAACCCACTCGTCTGTTCCTCTTCCCAGTAGATAGAGGCATGGGAACCCTGTATGATCCCGGGCAATTCGTCATCATCGAAAATCACGGTTGCCAATGCGTCCCTAAGCGTTGCAGCACTAACGACTCGCGGCTGAAGTGGCAATGCCAAAGGGCACGATTTTCGTCCGAGATAGAGGGTGAATATCGGTTTCAGTAGTGCGTCAGCAAGTTGCTGAGCAGTGAACGCCGCTCCCTTGCGCATACTGATTGCCACAGTATAGGCGGCATCACAGCGGTAGTCACGGCTGGAAAGAATAGTGTTGAGACCATCAACCGCAAGCTCGGAACGCCGCGTGTAATGAGTGATGCCCTTCTTGGCAGAAGGAACCTGGCTAGTATGATAATCACGAAGTAGCGTTCCCATGGCATCCACTCGCACAGCAAATGAACAAGCTTCGGCCAGCGACTTTTGTCGTTCTGCTTCGTCTCTGCGGATACCAAGGGCTGCCGCTAGCAAACCGATAATCGCCGACTTTGATGGATGAGCGAAACTGGGTCGGTATTCCCCCACAGCAATATCGCCCCATGCTGCTAATGGACCATACAGGCGAAAGATAAGATAGTCTTGCATAGCATTACTCCGTCACGAATGTGGTAATGTCGTTCAGGCTGCCTTTGCCGGTTTCGGCGTTCATAATTATTGGGTCGCCTACCGCACAGGGACCGTAGACCTTTTCCATGTTTGCGCGCTTTGCCTCCAATGTTGCAATCGCCTCATTCATGACATCCTCACCGCGCACCGGCTTAAGAAAGGCTATGGAAAGAGAGCGGGGCTGCTGATCGCCTTTTTCGGCCATGATGTATGATGCATAGGCACGCGAGGCGAAGCTGTTCTGTTTACCGTTGGGGGCAACTTTCGCAGCGGACTCAACCAGCGCCGTAAGGGTCTTCTTTGCAAGGTCTTTGTCCCCGCCAAGGTTTTCTTCTAGCAAATCTCGATTAATGCATAGGTAGAGATAGAATACACCGGAAGCGAACTCAGTCTCGCCGATGTGTGCCGCACCGGCGTCTTCTTCTCCTTTATTTAGGTCATCGACGGCGGTAAAGTAATCGTCTTCGACGGCTACTTCGTGAACGGTGACGGCATGAGCCACCTGCACGGCGGCTTCAGTGTTGTAAGCTGGTGCGCTTGCCAGCATCCTGCCAAACATAGCAATATCTGCGGCGGTATGCTTTTTCATGAGCAACGAAAGGTCTTCTTGAGAAGGTGCCGTGTTGCTTGAAGCCAACTTGGCAGCTAAACAAAAAATGCCTTCTTTCTCTTCGGGGCTGAAATGAGCAAGCTGCTCAATCTCAAGATCTTCAAGTATTTTTGCAGCATTTTCTTTTTTGCTTTTGCCGAATACCTCGGCAATTTTCTTGGCCCACTCCTTTGCATGCCCTTCGGCGACATTCTTCTTGCGCAGCTCATTATAGACTTCAACGCCCATAGTCTTGGTGCGAATTCCGATATGGCTCTTTAGCGCTTCTGCAAACATATCCGACGTTCTCCAGGCGCGCTTGAGACTTTGTGAAGACACCCTCAGCCTGGTCTTGCCGCCCATGACTGCAGTCTTGGGTCGCCCTAAGTCATCCCGATTTAGATTGGATGGCGGATACGAGGTCAACAGATGCAACTGGACAAATGTACTCATATTTTTAGTCTCCTTCGATTATATGAAATTTAGTTGAATCAGCCTTAGAGGCTATTACGCTTCTTCGGGTGCCCTTGAATAATAATCGAACGCCCACTGCTTGCGGGTCCTATCGTTCCAGAAGTAAACGCTCTGGACAAGGCTCTGAAGGTTTGTCGTGCCTCCCAACAGAGCGATGATTCGAGCCATGGCGGTAAATAAGTCGTCCTTTTCCTGCACTTTTAACAACCGCCGAAAACGTAACCCGCTGACCCTGGCAGAGCCATCTGATTTGCCGGTTGCCATCTGCTCAGCAATGGAACTTCCCTCACTATTTGACTTAATCCGAGCAGCAAGCCCAACAATAAGGGCCAAACCGTTATCGTCAACTGAACCGAAACGGCTGACAGCCCATCGTAAACGATGATACGCTGGTGAAAATACAACCTCAGTAAGGCTGCGACAGCGCCGAAGCACAGCCCGATCGCCACGGTTATTTTCCAACTCCCTCCACCAATCTGTTAGTGCCTTGAATTCGGGCGAATCTATGTCAAACCGCAGATACGAGAAACTCATGCTACCTCCTTTCGCTTTGTGCAAATCCTAACCTCGACTTTAACTATATCTATCATTTTGCTGCTTCCTTATTCTTCTTACCCTTACCTGATGCCTGCTGTTCTACCGGCAAGCCCAGAAGCTCTTTAATTCTATTGCTTCTATTGAAAAACTCCAGTTCTCGCCGAGCCATAACGACTCTTTTGGGATCGGCATCCTCGATCGGCCCTTCCCAAGCATAGGCATCAAAAAGCTTCGACGCCTCATTACAGAGAACGGCATGCCACGCTTTAAGGGTCTCCGTGCCGTCGTTGGCTGATTCAAGGGCTGTTTTCAGATTACGTAACGCCTCATAAAATGCTGGTTCGGTGTTCTGCCAGAAACTATTATCTATAAACGAGGTGTCACCCTTCACATCACTGTAGCGCTTGAACCAAGCCTTTTTTACGGCAGTCCGCGCATTTCTAGCAATCGCTGCAGCCGCATTAACCATACCGGCCACAGAATGCTCATACTCGCCCCGTACAGATGTCTCCACGTAGAGCAGGGGCATTTTTGCTTCGTACCAACAGCGAGCTTTCATATTATCCATGTCGAACCCAAAAGCCCACAACCGAAATTGCCAGTCTTGAAGTTTTCCCAGTCGGCCTTCCCGAAATTCATGAACAATACGGGCAGGCACTCGACGTTCTTCTGTATTTTCTTGTACAATACCAAGCCAGTGCCGGTAACTAACGCCGCTTGGTTGCGCATGGATAGGCAGCGGGAGGCCGTCTTTGTAACGGTACGGAGAAAGGGGGTGCAGCCAAGCACCTGTGAAGTTCATTCCATAATTCTTGTCTTGATAACCTTGGATTAAGTGGCCAGATGACGTGCCGCACATATAGCATACACCCGCCTTCAAAGAGTCTAAATTCAACTTGATTCGGCGTGACATCCCCCAAAACACCATTGCCGGGTGGGCGTCTTCGGGAGTGACATCGATACCTTTTGCACCTTCGCCGACTCTGGTTTTCCCTAGCCAAGGAAACTTGTCGCTCTCATCTATCCGGGCCGTGTTGCCGCAAGTCCGTAGAAAAACATCGTTTTCTAATACATTGAGCCAAATCAAATGCCAGAGCATGTTGTGGCCTTGATCACCAAGCACAAGTGTCGTTAATGGACCTCCGCCACGTAACGACGTCCTAAAACCCACGCCACCAGTGGGCGCATTAGTCTGCATCGTAAACAAAGCCGTCGCGCAGCAGGACGGACACATGGCATTGACGGTGTCACGTTTCACAAAATGGTCAGTGTTTTTCTTAAGTGCGTTCTCTCCTGGCATATCTATCAATAAACTGCCAATGCCTCTTTCTTCGACCTCCAGCTTCTCGCTATCCTGCATGAACCTTGCTCCATCCCCGCCAAGTTCAAGGGCATGCCGAACAGTTGAAAACTTTTCCTGCAACTCCACCGACGCAGGTGGCTTTAAAAGCTCCTTCTTCCATTCGATTCTGTTGGCAGGAGCTGCCACCGTCTGCACGAGCCCAATGAGGAATTGGATAAGCGCGCCGTTAAAATCTGGTCGTGGGGCATTCAGTGCAACAACAGGGTTAACATCAAAATCGGAAGTCACCTGCCAGGGTGCAATCATCATTTCTGTTCCATCGCGTCGTTTAACTGGAATCCACTTTTCATCTATAAGATTGAACTGCATTTAAACCTCCTCTTCATTAACAATAATCCCCGTTGCATGATTGTAGGATAAAATCACTTCGGCACCTTTCTTGTTCAGCGCCTTGCCCCGCCATATTCCATCCTCATCAATGGACAACGGAACAAAGACACTCCATTTGCCTCTGTCCGGCAAGCGGGCTTTCAACTGCTCGATCTCATACCTGAGAACAGGATCGTCGTGCTCAGCCTCAGCGCTTACCACGACACTCCGCAGACTCACCTGGCTCATATCCCATGGAAAATCACTCTTCCCATACCATGACGACAAGACTTTGCCGTCCCAGCGAGCAAGACGAACCGTCGTCTCCATATCTCCCAGCCGTGTCGGGGTCCGCATGTCTTCGAGCCACTGGTTTGTTGTGGCAGTGTACCCTTCTTCGAGTTTCAACATATTTATATGAGCAAGAGACCTATCGGCCTGCCATTGCGCCTCAGCCCGCAAATCGCGTTGCTGGAGTGGCGCGGGTATTAAATCGACGGCCTCATCGGAATAGGCGGCTTCAATCAATGTCCTCGCATCATCAGGCATACGTAGAACACCCTTATCCTGTAAAAGTCGCGCAGACAACCAGAGGCATCCATGGCTAGGATAAACGAAAGCTCCTTTCGGAAAAACCTTTTTGTACCAGTCTTTGTCAGCATCATCGTCCGGCAAAGGTCCAGGAATAACAAAACACGGCGGCTCACGCCGGTCAGTAGCTGCGCCAACCGGCAACGGATTCCCTTGTTCGTCACGTAGATGACGGTGCAGTCTCCCGGCACGCTGGATCAACAAATCCATAGGCGCAAGATCAGAGATAAGCAAATCGAAGTCCAGGTCAAGAGATTGTTCCACCACCTGCGTTGCAATCAGAACTTTCCCCCTCCGTTCTTTTTCTCCACTCTGTTTACCGAAAGAGGCACAAACAACCTTCTCGATATCCAGACGATCCCCCATGGCGAAGCGAGCATGAAAAAGCATGAGCCGATCTGCTTCGAGCTCCGCCCTAAGAGCTTCGTACGCAGCCATAGCGTCATGCACAGTATTCCGTATCCAGCAGACGCACTTTCCCTTCCGTGCAGCCTCGACTATCAACCGCTCTACCTCATCCCGCTCTGCAACGATCTGCACACTGACGCTACTCTTTCGCTGCGAGAAGGCTTCCACCGGATATTCGGCAATTCCGTCACCGGACAGATGTGTTGACAACGGATATGCAGCGCATTTTACCTGCGGCGAAGCTTGCATAGTAAGCCCTTGGGCGAAACTGTCAACCAACCTCTGCCGCACCTTCATCGGCAGGGTAGCAGAGAGCAAAATCGCGCTCCCCCCTAAAGCCGCATGGAAAGTTAGCAAAGTTTGCAGAAGCCTGTTCATATACGGGTCGTAGGCATGAACCTCATCGATGATGAGAATATGTCCAGCAAGACCCAGAAGCCTCAGCGACTGGAAACGGGAGGGAAGAATTGCCAGCAGCGCCTGATCGAGAGTTCCTACCCCCACATCAGCCAGCAGCGCCTTCTTCCGATGATCAGCCAGCCAGGTTGCACACTGTGCTCCAGCGGTTTCATCATTGTTTCCATATCCCTGCTGAATTTGATGAGAAGCCGCTATCGAGCGAAGAAAGGATTCAGAAAGATGCCGCGCCCCGTGGGTCAAAACAAGAGAGGGGGAAGATTCTTCGGTGAAGAGCTTGTTATACACCGCAGCTATCCGCTCATACATAGCGTTCGAAGTCGCCATGGTGGGCAAGGCGATGAAGATTCCGTTTCCCGCTCCGCCTGCCATGAGGCGTTGCGCCAGAGATAATGCCGCTTCAGTTTTGCCGGAGCCAGTAACGTCTTCTAGAATGAACAGCTGTGGCGCGCCTGTAATCGGACATTCGGTGACATGCTGCTGCAGCGGGGTCGGCTTACTAATCGCCGGGAATAGGCCCTTGAATGTGTTCCCATATTTTCGTGGAAATGCTGCATCAAGACCCGCCTCTCGGATAGCCCGTTCCGCCTGCGGCATGGCATGTTGGCGCCAATATTCGGCAAGTGACATTTGGTTTTCATAAAAAGGAAACCATTCGCTATTCGACCCTATCCAGTCGCAGAGCACCGTGAAACCAGCCATGAGCCAAGAAGCTCTTGGCATTAACTCATAAATGCTCGTTGCCGACTGTGTGCTGGAGGATACTCTATGCTCGTGAAGTAAAAGAGTATGAAAGTCCACAAAAAAGTCTACTGCAGCATTTATATTATTAGGGTCAAAAAAACTTGGTAAGGCAAGGCGCAAGCCGTTCGGCCCTTTCATGCGCGGCGGCTCCCCGTGATGGCCAGTATGTGCCTTAGCGATGAAAGCAAAAATCTCTTCCCAATATTCTGAAAACGCTTCAAAATCAGACAGGTTAGAGAAGACCTTCGCGCATGATTGCCACAAACTATCAGTCCACAGCAGATTCCCAAGGCTGTCATGTCGGACAGAGTACGGTTTACTACAGGTTCTATCTTGTAGCTTTACAAGTAAATCCGGACGCAGACCCTGAAAGCTCTCGGCAAGTTTACCGATATCATGGAGTCCCAGAAACAACACGACAAGGTGCGCACAAGTTGACTCATCGAACCCAGTAAGCTCAATAAACTTTTTCTGTATTTTCTCACGCCGCTTTAGTAACGTATGTCCCACTGCCGCCACATCAAGGCAATGGTAAACGAGCAGATGATAACCCGATCCATCCTTCTCTGCCTTGCCCCAATAGTCGAAGTAAGTTTGTGCTGAGTTATTCATCTTTTAATCGTTTCCAAATTCCCACATCACTCAGTTCTTCCTCAACCCTCTCCCAAGCACCTCAATCGCTGCCTAGCTGTTGCGCAGTTCCCTATCCATAATCGCTCGCTGCATACTATCGTCATTTGGCGTAACGCGAGATTTTGCTGAGATATTCGATTTTTCTTTCTGTAACCATTAATTTCCGATTCGAATTTCACTTCGGGCAAGCACTTTCAGCATCTCGTGTGCCAACTTATTAGACATGTGCTTGTTAGAAACTCTACTTCCATCATTGTATTTTAGTCAGATATAAATAGACCTTGTTTCCATATCGCTTTATTCGTCCTTCGCGAACGCTTTTTCGGAAGCCCGGACATGGACTTTTCAAGTTTGTCGAGCATCACCTTATAGCACTTGAATTCGTCCCGGCGAACGCCTCGTATGCGCATATCATATCCCACAACACACATACTATGATTGTGCCTATTGCTGTGGAAAAACACAAGGCAAGACATCGCCTTAATGCACCCTAGGAGATAGCCAAAAGCGAGCGTTTTTGCAGGATGTTTTCTCACCCCTATGTATCCTGTTGCGAATGGCCTAACACAGACGGTTTTTTAAACAGGCCCCAGTGAGATCAAGCGGAGGCGAGACGACTATTTATCCATTTTCGATTCTCTATTATCCAGCCCTTAACGCAGATACTGGCTTGAGCGAGCACAGTTTTGACGAGGGAATTCGACAGTCGACCAATACACATATAGACGATAAGGTAGCCTAACCAACAGCTCCCCCAACCTCAAGCCCCCTCACGCTCACCTCAATCTCCCCCAACACAAACCCCTCAAGCTTGTCCATCTTCGCCTCGACGGAGGGCGAGAGCGACTCGCCCCATGCAAATGTCTCGGGCTCGATGCCGAAGATGACCGTTGGCGGGAGCACCTCCATCGCTTGGGCTATGCGCAAGAAGTCGTAGATGCCGAGGTCGTGGAAGGATATCTTGTATTTCTTGGGGATAACATCGATGGCGTCGGGCTCGAAGCGATAGATGCTGCCGGGCTCTTCGCCCGCTTTTACGCAGTCGACGATGATGAGTTTGGCGACATCGTCCATGTAGCCCAATAGTTCGAGCCCTTGCGTGCCGCCGTCCTGCACCTCGACGCAGGCGGGCAGCTCTATTTCTTGAAGCCGGCGCGCCAGATGCACGCCGGCCCCCTCATCGCTCAGTATTAAATTCCCCACACCTAAAACTAAAATCTTGTCTTTCATAAGAACCTACTTCTTCGCCTTCGCCTTCGCCCCCGCCGGCATCGACACATCGAGTTCCGTCAGCTTCGGCTTCTCTTTACCTACGCCGAAGAACATCAGTTTTACCTTATCGAACTCCTCAGCCATCGCCATGTAGTGGTGGACGATGATAAAGCAGACCATCACCCACATGAAGAAAAAGTGTATCGAGCGCACCATGGTGAGACCGCCGAGGTAATAGGTCAGCCCGGACAAGAGCCGGCTCTCAGGATAGTAAAGCAGAAAGCCTGTCACTATCTGCAAAAAGAACAGGTTGACGATGACGACATGAGCGATATTCTGAAAGACCCCGCATCTGCCTTTTTCCGGGCAGTCCCGGAAAAGGAGGTAGTGTTTGAGCGACCAGACGATGGTGTCTTTGCTGATATCGAGCTTGATAAAGCGCTCCCAGTCGCCGGTCTTGCCGAAAAACCCGTAGTATATACGGAGCATCAGGTTGATCGTGAATATATACATGAACACAAAGTGTATCATCCGCATCGTGCCCATCAGGCCGGGTGCCCACGAAAACGGCATGTAAATATACCAGCCCGTTATGATAAGAGCGACCACGCTTACAAAATCCACCCAGTGATATATCCTTCTGGGGACGGTAATATCAGACGTTACCATGTCGACCTCCTATCCTATCTTAAATTTCAGGATTCGATTCGAGTTCGGCTCAATCACATGGACCGCGCAAGAGATGCACGGGTCGAACGAGCGTACGATTCGAACGAGATTGATGGGATTCTCCACATCGGGAACCGGAGCACCGATAAGCGCCTGCTCCACAGGACCCAACACTCCGCTGTCGTCTCGCGGCGAAAGGTTCCAGGTAGACGGCACAACGAGCTGGTAGTTCTCGATTTTCTTATCCTTGATTTTAATCCAGTGGCCGAGCGCGCCGCGCGGGGCCTCGGTCAGCCCGACGCCGGTTCCACTCTCGGGTCCTTCCCAGGTCGCCGTGGCATGAATCTCGCACTTGCCGCTCGCGACAAGCACTGTTAGTTCATCCAACCATTTTAATATCTGCTGCGTTAAAGCGAGCGTCTCGACCGCGCGAGCCGCGTGCCTGGCTACCGCGCCCGGCTTGACACCGTAGTCGACGACAAGTTTCATGAAAGCATCCGGCTGGGCGACGAGCATGCGCGCCAGCGGCCCGACCTCCATCGCGCGCCCCTCATAGCGCGGCGATTTGATGAAGCTGTACGCGTCCTTTTTGTCGGGGTTGACCGCGGTCTCGCCCTGCGACGGATGGAGACCTTTGTTATCGTCATACCAGGCGTGCTTGACGTATTCTTTAATGAGGTCGGTATCGACCGCCTTGATGTTCTTCAAGTCGCTGTCGATGACGACACCGGCCGGATAGAGCAGGTCTTTCTTGTCACCCGAATTCTGGAACCCTCCGAACGAGAGATAATGTCCGGCGGCGGCGCCGATACCCGCCTTGGCGAGCGGGAAGAGCGGCCCTGTGCCGAAAGTCACGACATCCGGCACATAGACATTCTCGATGAATGCTGTCTGCTCTGTTAGTAACGACCGGTACTGGTCGAGATACTGCATCTCCGGGTACATTGTGACCCCGCCGACGACGATAGACGCGCTATGCGGCATCTTGCCGCCGAGAAGCGCCCCCATCTTTTTAGCCTTGGCCTGCATCTCCAGCGCTTTCAGATAGTGCGCCACGGCCATCGTCACCAGCTCGGGGTCGTCTACCGAAAACTCATCCGGCTCATACCGGGGCGTCAGCGGCGCCGTATCCTGCGCCTTGACCAACTTGAGTATCTTGTCCTTGACGGCGTTCAGGCCCGCGTCGTTGCCCTTATACTTGGCGACCGCCATCACATCTATGTAATCGAGCGCCGAGAGATGGTAGAAGTGGAGCGGGTGGTCGTGCAACCACTGCGCACCTAGTATCAGGTTTCGCACCAGCCTGCCGCCGTCCGGAACATCCGCATCGAACGCATCGTCGAGGCAAAGGGCCGAGGCCCACTGGTGTGAACCGCTGCATACGCCGCAGACCCGGTCGGTTACGTAAGAGGCGTCCCGTGGGTCCCTGCCTTTCAAAAGCTCCTCGAAACCCCTAAACATGGTCCCCTTAGACCATGCGTTCGTTACTTTACCACCGTCGACCTCGACCTCGATAGCCAGGTGACCCTCGATTCTTGTTACCGGGTCGATTTTTATCTTCTGAACCATACTCTAGCGGCCTCCCTTTCTACTCTTCTTCATCATTGCTCTTCGAGGCCAAGCGGCCCAAACCGTGGACTATGACGCCGGCGCCGGCGACACCCATCATGGTGCGCCCAACCGTATCGAGATTGACCGTTGTGTTCGGTCCGATATTGAATGTCTGCTGCTTCTCATAGAGCGGCGAAAAGACGTTATAGAATTCGGGTTGCGAGCAGCCCGAACACGGCGCGCCCGCGTTGATGCAAAAATTAGCGCCGTCGTTCCACCAGACCTGCGCGCAATCGGTATAGGTCTTCGGCCCCTTGCAGCCCTTGAGAAGGAGACAATACTCGCGCTGGCCCGAGTCGTTCCAGTCGGTAACGAATTCGCCGCGCTCGAAGTGACCGCGCCGCGGGCAGTTCTCATGGAGCAGCGTCGAGTAAAACGCGAGCGGGCGCCCGTATTTATCCATTTCAGGCGCCTTACCCGACGCCAAGAAATACATGACCGTCGCAACCAGCCGCGACGGTTTAAGCGGGCAAGAGGGCAAATTGATTACCGGCTTGTCTTTAATAAAATGCGTAACGCCTCGGCCTTTTGACGGCGTCGCGCCGGGTATTCCCCCGCTGAACGTGGCGCAAGAGCCGACCGCGATTATGACGGCGGCGTTCTTAGCCGTCTCCAGAAGTATCTCCCTGAACGGCTTTTCGGCGATCATGCAAAACCGGTCGTCCGCGGTCGGTATGGAGCCCTCCACAACGAGCACATAGCCGCCTTCTTTTATGGTATCCTCGCGGGCTTTCTCGGCGACATAGCCCGACCCCGCCATTATCGTCTCGTGGTAGCGTATCGATAGCGTATCGAGCACGATTTCGGCGACCGAGGGATTAATCGACGCGAGCAGCGACTCGCTGCACCCCGCGCAATCCTGGCCCTCAAGCCAGATGACCGCCGGTTTTTTCATCGCGTTTTCCGCGGCAAAAGCGATATCTTTCGAGAAAGCCTTCGGCATGCCAAAGACCGCCGCGACCGCCGCGCAAAGCTTCGTGAAATCCCGGCGGTTGATTTCTTTTGCGACTAGTTCTTTTAATATGTCCATCTCCTGGCACCTCCATTATCAGAGCTTAACTAAGTGTATGTGGCCGTCTTTCACGGTAAGCGGATATACCGGCAAATCGATGGTTATTCGTCCCTCCGTTCGTCCCAGCGTATGCTTTTTCTTGCAGGCGCCGCAATATAGGGCATCTTCTTGTGGGATATATGATAGGAGAAACCCGTCCGCCGCGCAGACCGCGCGGACGCCGACCATCTCATCTTCGACGGTGCCGAAGATAAATAGCGGGGGCTTGCTTGAAGTAAGAAGCTGGGGGTTCTCGGTGAGTTCTTCGACCGCTATCAGCGGCGTGCTCAGTAGTTTTCCGGCCGTCGCTCCGGCTTCCCGCAGCGGCTCTATCATATTCTCCGCGAGCTGAAACGCGGTCCTGCTCGTCCTTTGAAAGACTTGTTTCAAAAAACCGGCTCGGCCAATCTTCTCATC
>JAUXNY010000120.1 GCA_030682615.1 Candidatus Aquicultor sp.
TTGCCGTTTCAAATCCTTAACTTCCATCATTTCCTCCCCATGTACCATCGGCAACCTCCTTGATTGGTTGCCTTAATAATCCGGCTTAAAGTAGGGAATTTTCAACTGGCGTTTTTAGGGATTTTACAACCGGCGGTGACACTGTCGCGATTTCCTCGCAATGCGCGCTGACCATGGGGTCGAGCTTAGCGCCTTTCGCTATCTCCGCAGCGGGCAATATAGGGTCGAAGCCTTCCGCGTAGAGGTCGTGCAGACTCACCGCGTGCTCATTAGCCCGAAGCGTCTCGTCCACAATATGTGCAATGGCATGATTGAAACTGTCCTTTGACGGATGGGCAAGTATTACCGATACGTTCATGAACCTTCCCCCAGCAACTCCGAAACCATCACCAGCTCGAAGCCCTTCCCGCGCAGCTCATCTATTATAGTCGGCAAAGCTTCGGCGGTGTGCCGGCCGCGCCCATTCGCGTGCATGATAATAATCGAGCCGTTGCGTGCCCGCGATTTTACCTCGCGAATCATCGCCGCCGCCTTCACATTCGGGTCGGGGTCGCCGGTGACCACATCCCACTGGATTGGTATAAGGCCGCAGTCGGCGACTACCCGCAATGCAACATCATTGTAAGCGCCCGCGGGATATCTGAAATATCTCGGGGTCGCATCTGTATGCCTTCTGATGCTGTCTTGCGCTTTCAAGACCTGGCTTTTCATCTCATCCCCTGATATCTCCGTGAAGAGCTTATGCGAGTACGAATGGTTGGCCATCTCGAAAAGCCCTTCAGCGCCGAGCATGCGCGCGGCATCGGGGTGCGTCTCAGCCCATTTGCCGCCCATAAAAAAAGTAGCCTTCACGTCCATTTCTTGCAGGATACGCACAATCTTCTCATCAAAGCCGGCGCTGTCCCTGTCTCGTTCGCACAAATCAAACGTGAGCGCTACCTGCGGTGCCTCGCGTGGACCGTTCTCGACAAGCCCAGGCAAGACCGGGGGCAGTATCAATGCACCTGCGACCACCACCTCATCAACAGCAATAGAAGCCGTCTCTTCTTGGTCAACCGCTAGCTCAATATCGCTTTCGACGACTTGTGGCGGTCTCTCCCGGGCAACGCGCAAAGCTTCCGCCTCGCGAATGGTTTGCCGGGGTGGCTGCGGGACGGAGTCGCTTCCTGAAACCATGTAAGTCAGGCCAACGCCAATAAGGCAGCCGATGGCTAACACGACGGACAGAATAAAAATGAATGGCCTTTTGTTCAAGCTCTTGTCTCCTTGGTAAGCGGTATTCTAATAATAACCAAAAGACCGGTAGAAGCAAAGCTCGCTTAAACAACATCATGGTCAAGGTGTCTAATTGTAACCCTTTTCTTGGCGTGCAGATGAGTACAGTGGGCTTATAACTGCATTCCAGTCAGGTTCGACCTATCCCCTATTTGGGTAATAAATCATATAAGAAAACTAATCTCAGGAGCCCGCCTTGGATAATAATGACCGCAAGGAAGGACTGCCCGATTTCAAGAATGATAAAGCCCTTCTCAGGGCTATAATCGATAGCGCGCCGGAAGGAATCGTCGTCGCCGACAGCAAAGGCAATGTCGTTATGACCAACAAGGCCGCCGATGAACTCTATACTCACCCTGTCTCGGGTCAGAGAAGATCTGAGGGCATCACCGACTTTAAGGTTGTGGATTCGAGTGGTGAACCATATAGTCCCGAAGACCTCCCGTTAAAACGCTCGGCGCTCAAGGGGGAGGCGAGCGCAAATATCGAGTTCACCCTGGTGTGGCCTAATGACAAACGACGCGAACTCCTGATGAACACGGCTCCGATAAGAGATGCGGATGGCGTCATCCTCGGTGCGGTCGGCGTCTTTCAAGATATCACGCTGCGCAAACAGAGTGCGGACGACGTCCGGGAATCGCGGCAGCAAGTCATCGATATCCTCAATAGCATAAGCGACGCTTTTTTCGCTCTCGATAACAGCTGGCGCTTTACATATCTCAACAAGAAAGCTGAAAAGCTTCTTCGTAAAAAGAAGGAGAACCTTCTCTTCCGCAATATTTGGGATGAGTTCCCCGAAGGAGTCGACTCGACTTTTTCTAAGGAGTACGAGCGGGCTAAGCTGGAAAACGTTCCGGTCTCGTTCGAGGAATATTATCCGCCCCTGGAGATTTGGTTGAAGGTCGATGCATATCCATACAAGAATGGCCTGTCCGTCTTTTTTTCAGATATTACCGAACAAAGAAGAATAGCGCAGGAATTACGGGAAAACCAGCAACTTCTGCAGGGCATCATCGACAACGCGTCATCCGTTATCTTTGTCAAAGATGCGCAAGGCCGTTTTGTCCTTGTTAACCATCAGTTTGAGAAGATCTTCGACATAAGCAAAGAAGAGCTCATTGGAAAGACCGACTTTGAGCTCTTCGAGCATGCTGTCGCTGAGGAATTCACAGCGCATGACCGGGAGATATTCGAGAACGGTCGATTACTGGAGTTCGAGGAAACCGCGCCACAAAAAGACGGCGTCCACACCTATATCACAATAAAGTTCCCTCTTAGAGATGTTAATGGTGACATCTATGCGCTCTGCGGCATCGCCACGGACATCACCAATCGAAAGCAGGCCGAAGAGGCGCTACGAGAGAGTGAGAATCGGTTCCGGGCGACCTTCGAACTGGCTGCCGTAGGCATCGCCCATGTCGACCTTGACGGCAGGTTCATCAGGCTCAACGAAACATATTGCAACATTGTAGGCTATCCAAGAGTTGAGCTCACGCGGCTCAGCTTCCAGGATATCACGCACCCAGATGACCTAGAGGACGACCTGAGACAAGCACGAGAGCTGCTCGAAGGAGCAATCAATACCTACTCCATGGAAAAACGCTATATCAAGAAGGACGGTTCTATCGTGTGGGTCAGCCTGAGCGCGTCCCTTGTCAGAAGTGAAAACGGTGAGCCGCGCTACTATATAGCCGTAGTCGAAGATATCTCGGAGCGCAAACCAACAGAAAAGTCGACCGATTGATTAAAGGTTAAAAAGAAGGCGAGCATATCACCCGCCTTCAGAATACTTTATTCTATTCGACGCAACAATTCGCGCCGCGATACTACCGAACTACGCGATGTCCTCTTTCGCCACGAGGTCCCTCTGGGCCTGGCGCGCAAACGTCATGCCTACGGTCCTGTACGCGAGGTGTGCCATCTTTGAGTAAGGTAGATACGCAAAGAAATAGAACACAAAGAGCAAGTGGAGGAAGTAAACCTGATACGCTATACCCCTCATGTCGGCTAACCTGATAAACTGGCTTGCCCATCCCGTTAAACCTAGCCCGAATACAAGCACAATCAGCGACCAATCATAATAGCTGCTCTTCTTGTCGTCCCCCGAAAACCTCTTGACAGTGACGATCAATGCACCTACTAGAAGCGCCAACGCGCTTACGTTACCTAGCATTTTGACGGGATTGCTCATCGGATACGGGGAGTGTATACCGAGGCCGTAGTAATAAACGACTGTAAATATGCCTGTCGTTGTTGCCGCGCCGATAAACCCGTAGAATATACCGAGATGTCCCCAGTATCTTTCTTTGTTCTCATCGCATTCTTTGAATCGTCTGTGCGCCAGTATCCCGGGTAGAATGCTGAGCAGATTCGGCACGGGCGCTCCCATCAAGCCCTTCTCTCCATGGTAGTGCACCATGCTCTTCCAGAACCTATTGACACCGACAGCCATAGCTATAACTGCCAAGAAAAACAAGGTTATATAGATTCCCTCGATAGCAGGTACCGACAGGAAATTCGAATACTTCAGTTCCCCTTCGGGAACCGTCCAATTTCCATACATGCCTATAAGAACCCAGAGAAGCAAAAACGGTATACCGAGCACCAGCGGCAGATAGGCGGGCCTGCTCAACCACGTTCCCATAAATCTCGGGAAGGCGAAATGCTGAAATGACATGTTCCTTACCGCGCCTAGGACATCGCCCGGTCTCGCACCCCTGGGGCATTTCTCCGAGCAATCGTTGCATTGGTGGCAAAGCCACACATCCGGGTCGCTCAAGAGCCTGTCTTTCTGGCCCCATTGCGCCCAAATCATCTCTTTTCTCGGGAAAGGACTATCGTCGGGCGTCAGATTGCATACAACAGAGCATGTTGCACACTGGAAGCATTTCTTCATAGAATCGCCGCCGGCCCTCTTCATGTCCTTTATAAACTTTAAATCAGGTTCGACAATATGGTGTTCCGACATCTTCATACCCCCTAGAAGCCCTTGTAGGGATTAGGTCCAAACCCATCAAGTTGTTCCATATACTCATCGATAATGCTCGGGAGCTTATCGTAGTCGTCTATGGCAAGCTGTAGTATCTTGACTCTGTCAGATTCCAGCACCAGCCTGTTGAGCGTCTCCTGGACTTTCTCCATCCTATAATTGGCAAGCTCGCTACCTTTCGCGTAGTGGCACTGGTAATCATCGCCGTATTTGCATCCGATCATCATGATGCCGTCGATTCCAGCCGCCAGCGAGTCGGCAATCCAGACCGTGTTCACAGCACCCAAGCAGCGTACCGGTATCATCCTGACGTTTGGACTATACTGCAGACGGTTGATACCGGCCATGTCGAACGCCGGATACGCGTCGTTTTCACAGACAAACGCTATTACGCGCGGCTTGTTCTCCTCTTCTTCCGGAACATTGATAGCCTTAATAGCCGAGGCTAATATATCGATACTGTAGTTCTTGAAATTGATGATTCTCTCGGGACACGCGCCGAGGCAGATACCGCACCTTCTACAGCGGTTCGGATTCGGCAGCGGCGTGCCCTTCTCATCCTCATCGAGCGTGCCGAACGGGCACTCCTCCGTACAACGCTTACACTGCGTACATCTTTGGAGGAAGAAATCCGGATAAGTCGAGTCGCCGGACCTTGGATGAACCGCTTTGCCGACGGACACCGCCTCGATGACCTGGATGGCCTTGAGCGCCGCGCCGGTCGCATCTTCTATGCTCTCGGCTCCGCTCAGCGGCATCTTAACGGCGCCGGTCGGGAAGACACCTGTTCTTCTGCTCTCATACGGGAAGCAAATGAAGTTGGAATCGGCGAACCCGTTATATAGTTCGAGGTCGGGAAGTCCCGGGCCTTGCCTATAAGCTAAGTTCAGAACCGGGTCATCGACCGTTGTCGGAACCATACCGGTCGCCAGCACGAGCAAGTCGACGCTGACCTTGACCGGCTCGCCGAGCAGGGTGTCTTCGACTTCGACGATGAGGCTGTTGCCATCACCCTCGCCTACGCTGGTGACATTACCCTTTGTCAAGAAGATACCCTCGTCGTCCTGCGCGCTCTTATAGAAGAGTTCGTATTGGCCGGGTGTCCTCATGTCTTTATAAAATATATAAGCTTTTGCGTTCGCGTCTTTCTCGCGGACATAAGTCGCTTGCTTCAACGAACCCAAGCAACATACCGATGAGCAATAAGGAAGATGCTCTTCGTCCCTTTGTCCGGCGCATTGTATGAAAGCTACGCTTTTCGCGGGTGCGCCATCAGACGGGCGAGTTATCGGGCCGTTCTTGGCCATCTCTTCCATCATCACGTTCGTTATAACATTCGGGAACTGACCGAAGCCGTATTTGTCGAGCTTGTTCGCGTCATACGGCTTCCAGCCGCTCGCCATGATGACCGCGCCGGCCGTCGTCTCGACCGCGCCTTGCGGCGAAGCGATTGTAACTACGAATTTTCCAGGCTGCCCCGCCACTTTCTCCACCTGCGAAGAGGTGTAGACCTTGATATTCGGGTCGCCTGTAACCTCACTTATAACCGCGCCGATGCTCGGTTCCTCGAGCTTCGCGAACGGATACCTTCTCGGGACGACTTTATACATCTTGTTCATAAAGCCGCCGAGCTCCGCTTCTTTCTCGACTAAGACCGCGTCATAGCCGGTCTTGGCCACCTCGAGCGCGGCTGTCAAGCCCGAGATACCGCCGCCGATTACCAGAACCGTCCTCGAGATATCCTCTTCGATATGAGGCTCGGGAAGCTCCATCCTTTTCGCCTTGGCTACTCCCATTCTCAGGTAGTCCTCGGCGAGCATCTGGGTGTCTTCGTCGTTTGGCGTATGCGACCACGCGACATGCTCGCGCAAATTCACGCGCTCGATTATTGTGTCGGGGAAGTTGAAAACATCGAAGTTGACACGTTGCGAACAGGCCGCTATAACGACCGTGTTTATGCCCTCTGCCGAAATGTCATTCTCTATTACTTTGGCTCCTTCGTCCCCGCAAAGAAACTCGTGTGTCTTGACCACGGCGGCGCCCTGCGTTCCCGCAAGAGCCGTCAGTTTCTCAATATCGAGGGCGTCCCCTATACTACAGCCTGTGCAGATGTATATTCCTAGTTTCTTCTCCACAGCGCTACCTCCTCACCATAGTTTGAATGGCCTTCAATGCCGCTCCGGTAGCATCCTTTACGCCCGAGGTAACATCTACCGGATTCTTGGCGCACCCAGTAGCGTAAACCCCGACTGCCTGTGGATCTTCTAGGATTAGCCCATGCTCGTCATATTTGAAATCAAGTGGCGCCTTCTTCTCGGCGGTTGAAGGCTGCATGCCGGTCGCTAGCACGACCATATCGACTTTCTGCCTTACTAAGCCGCCGCCGAGTATATCTTCCGCCACGACCACCGGGTCGCCCGATTCCGGGTCCGCGGTGATGTTGGCGACTTTTCCTTTTATCATGACCACGTTCTCGTTGGCCTCGATAGTCTTCAAGAACTTCTCGTACCTGCCGGGAGTCCGGAGGTCGATGTAATATATATAAACTTTGGCTTCGGGATTCTGCTCGAGTATATAAGTCGCCTGCTTCAGCGAAGCCATGCAGCAAATATATGAGCAATATGCCAGATGATTCTCATCTCTTGAGCCCGCGCACTGTACGAACGCGATGGTCTCGGGGACTTTCCCATCTGATGGCCTTTGGATTTGACCGCCCGTCGGGCCGTTGCCCGCCGCCAGCCTCTCCATCATCATATTGGTGACGACATTCGGCACCTTTCCGTAGCCAAGCGTATCTATCTGCGACGCATCGTACGGCTGCCAACCGGTCGCCCATACCACTGAGCCTACTTTGAGGTTAACGGTATCGGCTTCCATCTCCAAATCGATGGCATCGTACTTGCACGCCTCGACACACTTCGCGCACGAAGACCCTTTGCAGGCTTTTTCATCGATGACGTACCTCATCGGAAATGCCATTTGATGCGGCAAGTAAACCGCCTTCGTCGAGTCCATACCGAAGTTGAAATCGTTAAGTCTGTCGACCGGACAAGCCTCGACACAAGCGTTACACGCCGTGCAATTTTCGTTCACCTTGCGCGCTTTGACCTTAACGGTCACATCGTAATCGCCAGGCTGACCGGAAACGCTCTCGACCTCAGCCATCGTTAGATATTTCACCTTGGGGTTCTTCCTGATTCTTTGGAAGTTAATCTCAAGGCCGCACGCCGGCGGACATAGTTTGGGGAAATATTTGTTGAGCTGAGCGACTCTGCCGCCCAAATATGGGTTCTTTTCAACCAGGTATACGTCGTATCCTACCTCGGCAGCTTCGATGGCGGTCGTCAGGCCGGTTATTCCCCCTCCAACAACTAGAATGCTTCCTAAGTTTTTTTCTTCTGACATTTTCGTTCCTCCCGGTTGTGATTTTTCTCAAGTTAAGTATCACAACAACCAGTATCTAATCGTCACAATACACAATCTATGTGAAGTTTGTCCCGGCTTTACCGCCAGGCCAAAACCTTCGAGGAATTCAAGGGAGTGTTACGGCTCCCGCTTCCATGCAGGGCTAGCCCTTGGTTATGCAAATTATACACTAAAAACGCGGCTATCAAAATTTAAAGCTTAAGGAATGACTCCGGTTCAACTGATAATTTTGAATCGCAGAACACAAAAACTCTCCAGGCGCCGCGAGGGCGCCTGGAGATGAATTTCTTCTACTAGTCAACCAACTTGACGTAGTCTTTCTTGAAGTTGACCCAGTCGCCTGTGTCCGGATCGAACTTCGAGTTGTTGAAGCACTTCCAGTTCGTATCGTCGATCTTCGGGAAATCTCCCCGGAAGTAGTAGCCCGGGTACCTTGTCTCTTCCCTGAACATTATGTGACGTGCGTGAGCCTCGGCAGCCCAAATCCTGTGATAGTTCTCCCAGCAGCGGAGCAGCTCGTGGAGGTCTTTTGCAGCCATCCTGGAGGAGTCCTCTTTAAGGAGCGCAAGTCTCTTGAGACCTTCATCGAGCATAGTCTTGCTCGTTACATACCAGGTTGAAACGCCACCCACATACTCGTCCATGATCTTCATGAGCCTGAACTGCAGCATCCTCGGCTTGATGTAGTTCGGGTTGACATCGGCGCTATCGGGTGATGTCGTGTATTGTTTGTACTTGCCGTAAAGCTCCATCGGCAGATAAATCTCGGCTACGAGGTCATCGACGCTCTCTTTGACAACCGGTTTGTAATCGGCATGGTCGAGGCACCATGATACCATCGACTTAGCAGCGATACGACCTTCTGCGTGAGAACCGGACGAGAACTTGTGGCCTGACGCGCCAACGACGTCGCCGGCCATGAAGAGGCCGTCTACCGTTGACATCCTGTTGTAACCCCAAGACCACTCAGCAGGGGCGCCCGGGATGTCGCCGGGACCGCTGCACCAGAAACCGGCGCAACCGGCGTGCGAACCAAGCAAATACGGCTCGGAAGGCATTAGCTCTGACGGTACTTTGTCCGGCTCGATGTTGTTTGCAGCCCATAGACCGGCCTGCGGGATGGTCATGTCAAGGAAGTCTTCCCACGCCTCTGCTTCGAGGTGCTTAAGCTTCTTGGCATCCATCGTCTTAGCCATCTCCTGGAGAGCTTTGTCCGTGTGCATCATGATCGGGCCGTTACCGGCCTGCATGTCCCACATAGCCGCACAGTTGCGGAGGTTGGTCGTCATCGGGTTATCGTACGGAGCATACAACTCCTTGAGTTTATCCGCATATTTAACGCAGTAATCCTCGCCAAGCGCGTTTGTCGCGGTGGCTTTGAAGAAGAGGAACCACGCGCCGACCGGACCATAGCCATCTTTAAACCGCATCGGGACGAAACGGTTCTCCATAAGGGTAAGCTCGGCGCCGGCCTGGATACCCATCGCATAACCGGAACCTGAGTTCCATACCGGGAACCATGCGCGGCCCATGCCCTCGCCGACTGACCTTGGCCTGAATATGTTAACAGCACCGCCGGCTCCGTTGAGGGTAGCGTTTGCCTTAACGACAAAGACCTTGTTTTCCCTTACGCTGAAGCTAATAGCGCCCGCAACACGGTTCGGGACATTGGCATCGAGGAGCAGCCTGGTCGTGAAGACTCTCTCATAGAGGTTCTGGTCCATACCGGTTGCTTGCCTGTTGTACTCGAGCGCTGATTTGGCAACCTCACCGACGATGGCCTTGTAGGACTCACCGTTGATCATGATTTGCCACTTACCGGAACGAACCGGCGCGCCGCCGTCTTTCAACAGGGCTTTACCGGCATCGCGAGCCTGGAAGCCGTCCATCGACGAGCCGTCGTCGCCTCTCTTCCATATCGGGAGACCCCACTCTTCAAAGAGATGTACGGAGTCGTCAATGACCCTACCGAGATCCCAGACCAAGTCCTCTCTGGTGATACCCATCAGGTCGGCCCTTACGTAACGGACATAATCCTGAACATCGTTCTCGCCGATGTACGTGTTGATAGCTGAAAGACCCTGCGCGACAGCACCGCTTCTATCAACGGCTGCCTTATCGAGCATAACGACCTTAAGGCCCTTAGGGGTCGCCCAGCGGCATGCCTCAAAAGCAGCGCCGGCGCCGGCCATACCGCCGCCGATAAGTAGAAGATCGCATTCGATCTCTACAACTTCCGGTTTTCCAACAAACTGAAAACTGTTTACTTCTTTCTCCATGTTATCCCTCCTCCCTATACTGTAAAGTTAAAGAAACCCGGCTTTTTAATATCGTCAAAATTCGGCTCCGGTTTCCCCGCATACGGGTCTACGGAACCTTCCGGAACCAACCTGATCGGGAATTTGAACCTTTTGAGGACGCCGTTCCTGAATTTTACCGTCCACATGATGGAGTCGGTACCCCTCATCGGGATAACGCTCGCACCTAGCGGGGCAAAGTCAGCATAGGCTCTGACCTCGACTGCTTGCTGCGGGCAAATCTTAACGCAGTTATAGCACTCCCAGCACTGCTCCGGCTCTTGGTTATAAGCCTTCATCTCAGTACCGGTTTCCGACCCGTCTTTGTCGAGTGTCATTAGGTCGTGCGGGCAAATATACATGCACGCTGTTTTGTCTTGCCCCTTGCAGCCGTCACATTTTTCTTTGATTACGAAACTGGGCATACATTACCTCCCTACAATGTTATGAGTTTAAACCTAGTCTTACGTGCGCTATCATAAGCGCTAGCCGTTCTACACGGAGGATGTCCTCCATAACCGCTTCTCGGCCTGTTAACAGACCCCCTTTCGTGCCAATATAGACAAGCTAATGCAAATTATGCAATCCACCTTGCGTATGTTAAGCTCATTGAGCTTGGATTGCCTCATTACCTAAGTTACTTTCGAGTGTCTTCGGTTGTGAGTGCATCGAGGACTGTGAGCATATAAACAACTGTAGCCAAAACGATGGTGTCCAGCAGTCATTCTTAATTATTCAATTAATACAAAAATGATATCCGGGAAAGAAATTACAATGGTCACGCGTCTCATGTACCAATTGTTACATGGATGATAGCAATTACCCTTTTCTTTGTCAAGAGCCTATCAAACAAATCTTCGTCGCTTTAGCGCCGAATTCATCCCGGTTCACCTAGCAGACTTAAAGCTTTTTCCCCGCCATACACGAAGACGAAAAACCTCGCACGAGGATGCAATCGTGTTGTCTTGCCGCCGAAAGAACGGCTGCATTTTTTTTTACCCAAACAGACAGCAACGTAACAGGAACAGAAGACAATTTTCGTTTTAGTCTTTGCTGCGATAGCTCTCGGGTATCAGGGGGCTAGAGGTTGAGGTTTGTGCGACCCGCGGATGTCTTAGCTTACACCCTGTCTTGGGTGTAAGCCCGAAGCCTAGGTCTGATAAAGGCTTTAACTATCCTAAAGCCATGCCTAGGCTCCGGAGCTTACCCGATGCGCAAACGACTGCGCTTAATTTGCCGGCAGAACCGGCGCTCATATGCTAGGGACTATTTCTTCTCGACCCAATAGCTATAAACACCGTCTTTTTCTTCATGCTTGACCAGCTTGTTTCCTGTGCGCTCGCACCATGAGACCAAATCCTGATGTGAACCGGGGTCGGTGCTCTGCAAAAGCAGCACTTGGCCTGTAGATAGCTTATCCATAGCCTTTTTTGTTTTCAAAATCGGCATTGGGCAAACGTCACCTTGAGCATTTAAGACTTCATCAGCTTGCATACTAAGTGTCCCTCCCTTTGAACAGGTATCTTTGAAATCGAGCCTGAGCTTAACGACGCTCTACTTATATCTTATCATTATATAAAAAGCTCTCTCTATGGTTAATAACAAAATCCGGCGATAATTTCAACCGCCGCGAGCGCTGTCTGTAGTTCAAATCCCAAGAAAGCTATAATCTAAATTCCCTTTTTCGCCCTTGATTAACCTCGTCGTGACGTCACAGCGCTTAAGCTCCTTGCCGTCGAACCGATATAAAAACATGGTGCCGATTATTGCTCCCCGGACTTCGCTCACTGAAAAGCTGATAAACCGCGTTTCACAACACCTTACCTGCAATCCAGCCTTGACAAAGATCGAGCTAACTGCTAACATCGTGTTGCAATTGTTACAAACTGTTAAGTACTCGATCTTGCTACGCTTCATTCTTTATTTTTGCGTTGCTGCAACGGTCAACGCGCTATGCGCTTAAAGTTTTGCAACGTATGAGCGTATATAACACGGCATATATTACGCACTATGATATAATATGAGCCGTACGCATACCCACCCTATATGAATATGTTAAACCAGTTTTCGCAGTAACGTTAATACCATCGCTTTTATGAGCATGGCTTGATTTTGTGTCACACTTAGACGACACAAAGTTCGAATCGACGGTTATCTAAATCGGCAATAAGTCAAATCACACAGACTTGAGGAAATAACCATTTCCTCAACATAGATACGGCTTCAGAGCTTGACGGTTACAAATAGGGTAATTAATACGTGCGGCGGACTTGCTCAAGCATTCGATATCAGTATATGGTGTCCTTTGTGCTCGGGCACTGAGTCGATTCAGGTTTCAAACCAAGCGAACGGAGGTGGCGGGGTTTTCCGCGGAAGGAACCTTATTAGCCTGTTTTGCGGGACAAACCATGCAACACGGTTTTTTAAGGAGCGGTAGCGTAAGTGAGGCGCGGGTCTCATATGCCCTTTTATTAAGCAGAAGGAGATGTAAGATGGCAAAAAACATTCTGATTCTTGGAGGCGGCAACGGCGGAACGATGATCGCCAACAAACTCAGACATGAACTCTCAACGGAGAATTGGAACATCACCGTTATCGACAGAGATAACCGGCATGTCTATCAGCCGAGTATGCTGTTGGTACCATTCGGCCTCGACGACCCTAAGAAGATCGTCAAGCCGAGAAACAAGTACATCAAGCCCGGTATCAATTTCGTAATGGACGAGATTACTAATATTGATACCGAGAACAAGAAAGTCTCGGCTAAAAGCGGCACCGTCTTCGAATATGATTTTATGGTTATAAGCACGGGCTGCAGTGTGGACCCGACTGAGGACGAAGGCCTTGCTGAAGCGATGGGCAACGACGTCTTCACATTCTATAGCCTGGATAGCTCGATACAGCTTGGCAAAGCGCTCAAGGAATTCCAGGGCGGCAAGCTGGTTGTCGATATCTCTTCCCTACCCATCAAATGTCCGGTAGCACCACTTGAGTTCGCGTTCCTGGCCGACTGGTATTTCAAGACTAGAAAGATGCGCGACAAAGTCGACATCCATTTCGTAACGCCGGGTCCAGGTGCATTTACTAAGCCGAAAGCGACGAAGGTACTGACGAAGATAGCCGAGGAAAAGAATATCAACATCACGGCTAACTTCGGCCTTGGCTTGGTAAACGGTAAGGAAAAATGGATAGAGAATTTGCAGGCAAGCGAGCGAATTAATTATGACCTGCTCGTCTCCATACCGACCACCATCGGCGATAAAGCCATCAGCGCCTCGGGTATCGACGACGGCATGGGTTATGTCCCGACAGACCACAATACCCTGAAAGCGAAAAAGCACGACAACGTCTATGTTCTGGGTGAC
>JAUXNY010000140.1 GCA_030682615.1 Candidatus Aquicultor sp.
GCGGTTCCCGATGCCGTCTTCACGGTCTGCAAGCGCGCCTACCTCGAAGCCTACAAGCGGCAGGTGATTTTGATGTCATATAGCATGACCATACCGTATGTTCTGACCTTCTATAGCCTCCACCTGCAATATTCACGCTCCATCGATCTGGAGAACCTGCAGAGCCACCTGATAACGATAGGGCGACAGCTTGACGAGATGGAGCAAGTCCTCGAGAATAAAATCGCCCGGGGCGCAACGATGATAAACAACGCCTACGGCGAGTACAAGCAGATAATCTCGCGCTTGCGAGCCTCTGTGGTATACCTGCAGACATCCGAGAGCGAGCACGCATTCGAAGAACGCGTCGACCCCGAAGAGCGCGACCCTTATGGGATAACCAGTCATAGCCGGGACGCGTAACCGACCCGCCCGATTAGTTCATCGTAGGCATTTCTGGAATTATTGTCATGCGGTTGCTTAGTTAAAGTAAAAAATGGGAACATACTTTGATAACAGCACCTTAGCAATCGCTAATTATGCAAGCTACACAGATGTGTGCTTTCGAGAATTTATTTCGTTTAAGGGTGAAGCTCGACTCATATATGCCGAATCATAAAGAAGAGTGCGGCTTTCCAGTGTGCCGCGTTGGTGTTAAAACGGCTGGTATTATTGGGTAAGAAGGAACTGACATGATATCAGAGGTTTTTAGCGCATAGGAGCAGGGACTTGGATGTTAAGATAAAGCTTGGCGATATTCCAATAATAGATGTGGGTGGAGAGATTGACCACTTCGCCGTTCCCGAGCTTGAGCACAGGGTAATGGAGTTTATCGACACAGGCCACGCGTCGATTATTCTTGATTTCTCGGATGTCAGCTATATCGATAGCGCGGGTGTTGCCCTGATAATTCTCAGCATTCAAAAAACGACCCCATTAGGCGGGAAAGTCGGCCTAATCGTAATCGATAAGAATGTCTTAAAAATCCTCGAAATCGTTGGAATAACGAAGCTCGTGCAAGCCTTTGCGCTCTATTCATCACTCGATGAAGCGCTCGCGGATATGTCTGGAGACAAAAGTGGTTAAGAAAGAGTCCGTTCTCGAAAAAGAACTTAGGCTGAACAGCCACACCAAGAATCTCTCGTTGATTAGAGATGAGGTAGAGGCGATGGCTTTTTCATGCGGTTTTGATGAGAACGAGCTTTATCAACTGAAGGTGGCGGTGAGTGAGGCTGCCGCCAACGCTATAGAGCATGGTTCGCCGCAAGGTGAGCAGAGCCATATCAGGGTATCCATCGAATGTGATCCCGAAAAGATATCGATAGAAGTTATCGATGAAGGTGTTTTCAAAGCCCGACTACCGGTGACGAACGGTAGACCTAGCCATCGCGGCCGGGGGATTTTCTTGATGACCGCACTGATGGATGAGGTAAACATCACCGAAGGCTTGACGGGCACTAGGGTTCGTTTGGTTAAAGTGAAAAACAAGGCTGCACTCGATGTGGTAGAGCCGAGCACCGTTTGAAATTTTTTCAGTGTCTATTTTGAGTATGATTCTTTCCTTGGTCTACCCCGCGAGAGTGCTCTTTGGCGGCGCGGCGCGTCTATTTCCACTTGATTTTCAATCCCGGTCTTGCTAAAGTTTATATGCCGAATCCTGGCGTGGTTGCTTATGTAAGTGATGTGCGCGAGGATTTAAATTATTCAGACGCGACAATCGCATAACGGGCCCTTAGCTCAGCTGGTCAGAGCAGGGGACTCATAATCCCTTGGTCGTAGGTTCGAATCCTACAGGGCCCACACGAAAACCCCAGCTTAACTGGGGTTCTTCTTTTCCTCCGATTTCCTATTATCTGGGCTTACTACCATATTACTACCAAGAATCAAGCGCTGATATTCGTCAACGTACCTATGAGCTTCTTTCGGCAGGACGTGACCGTAGTGCTTGAGTGTCGTCTGGATGTCGTCATGGCCGAGCTGCTGCTGCACGAATAGAAGCGAGGCGCCGTTTGAAAGCATGCCGGTCGCATAGGTATGCCGGAGGCCGTGGAAGCTAATTGAGCGTACCTTAGCCTTTTTTACCATGGGTCTAAACATATCGCGGTAGAAGTTCGTTGGATTGAGGTGGTTTCCCATTGAGTTGGAAAAGATCAGGTCCTCGGGCTCCGGCTGGGTGACATCCTGGATGCCCTTTAAGAGGTGTACTAAGGTCTCCGGGACTATAACCTTTCGCTGTGAGGCTTTCGATTTCGGCGTCTGCGTCATGCCTTTGTAGACGGTTCTAGTGACGCTCAAGGTGCTTTCCTTGGGGTTTAAATCCATCCACCGAAGCTCGATGATCTCGCTCCAGCGCATGCCCGTCATGGCCGCCGTGAGAATAAATGGGTAGTAATTGTCCGGACAGGCCTCCAGGAGGCGCGTGAGCTCATCTGGCGAGAGATAGGAGATCTCTTTATGCTCGGCCCGAGGCCGCTTAATATGCTGCGCTGGGTTGTCCACAAGGTACCCCCAGATGATAGCCTGCTTGAAGATTGCTTTGAGGGCGCCGAGGTGATAACCAATCGTTTTATTTGAGAGCTCGCTTTCTTTGACTTTCTCGAGCACGTAATCCTCGATATCCCCGGAGCGAAGCTCATCGATAGGGGATTCGCCGAAGTATCCGACAAGATGCTTTACGATCGAGCGATACCCGTGCATCGTGGATGGCTTAAGGCGAGCGTCTTTTGCTTCGATCCACTTCTCAACGAGATCCCTGAACCTGATGTCCTCGAGTGCTTGATAAGTGCCGGCGTGGACATCGCGCATGATCTCGGCGAGCATCCGCTCTGAATCCTTCTTATTGTGCGAGAGCTTGATCCACTTCTTTCGGCCCTGCCAGGGAAAAACTCCGTACCATATTTTGCCTTGCTTGCTCAAGAATCCTCGTGCCATTTTGCCGGTGCCTCTACATCTTGCTCTTCGTAGTCATCTTGCCGTCCTTGAATTTGCCAATAACAACGACTTTCACCGTTCCGTTTTGCACGGATACGGTGATGTTGTCCATATTGTTATCACCGTAATAAACCAGATTTTTAACCGTGCCAAGCCCCTGCATTTCAACCTCGCTTGTCATAGCAGACTCACCGGCGATTTCTAGAACTTGGGCCTCGGTCATTCCTAAGGAAACCTGTTCGTATATCTCGTCGATGCTTACGTCTTGCGGCTGCGCCTCCGTTGCCGGTTGCTCGTTTGTTGTGTTCCGCTCTGTCGCCGAGTCCTTATTGACGTTGCCTCCATCTCCGCCGCCAAGTGAGGTGACTATCATAATGAGAGATAGTCCCGCGATCGCGGCGAGAAGACAGCCGCACCCCTTTTTCTTGGCGCTCGATTTCTTGGGCGGTGCTTCCGGCGGCGCGACCGGCTGAGGTGTCGGCGTTCCACCATCGGACATGTTCGCGCCACAGTTGTTGCAGTACTTGCCTTCACCCTCGGTCCCGCATTGTGGGCACTTCATTAAAACCCCTCCCTAAGCTTGTCTGTTAACAATACCGTCCGTACACTACGTAATATCAGGCAAAATAAAAATGCCCGCGTTTTGTATATTAACCAGCCGCTGCAGCTTGAACAGAAGCACGTCGATTGTTACCCAGAAATGCTCGGCGATCTCTTCGGCCATTAGCTGGTGGTCCTGCTCTGCGAAGGTTAGTAGATCGTGTGTGTCTATGAGGCGGTCTGCGGCCCAAACGCACGCGTCTTGCTCTTGTTTGCTCAGCGTTATCCAGTCGGTTCGCTGCGCCGTAAAATAGTTCCCGGCGTGTCCAAGCACGTGATGCGCAAGCTCTTCCGCAAGGGTGCAGCGTCGCTCTGCCTGGGTAAGCGTTTTGTTGAGCACGATTACGGCCTTCTCACCCTGCCTGCTATAATAGCCTCTAAGCTGCTTACAGAGACGCTCAAATCGCAGTTCTATCAATGGATCGTGTCTTAGAATCTCATAGGGGTCAAACAATTAACCCTCCCGCTCTTCACGCTCTTTCCAATATTGTGTTATCTCTTCTGCGATCTTGTGCTTTTCATCTTCAGGTAATTCTGCAATCCGTGAGGTGAGCGCGACCGTCTCCTCGTCG
>JAUXNY010000145.1 GCA_030682615.1 Candidatus Aquicultor sp.
CGAGTGAACTGTTGGGAGATGAAAAAGTGCGGACGGAACCTGTCTAACGATTGCCCTGCATATCCGGCAAACGGTAGTGAGTGCTGGCGAGTCGCCGGGACGATGTGCGGAGGGAAAGTTCAGGGTACCTTTGCGCAAAAATTGGCCAATTGCATGGATTGCGACTTCTATAAAGCAGTTAAACGGTCAGCTTAGCGAGATACCGGTCGCCGCAGGCGCGTATCAATGCATCTGAGGACTCTCACGCAAAATCTACATACCGGAACCATACACAATCCCTAAAAGTGTTAAAGCAAGGCAGCGCCGCCGAGGCGCTGTTTTACTTTGTTATCACTTAAATCGCTTGCGCCGGTGTAGTCGCCTGTGAACAACTCCTGGCTCCCGCAACTATTCGGCGAGCTTCCACAGAGCCGGCACTAGCTCTCGACAGACCCCGAATCGGCGGTATCCTGCCCTTCCACGCGCTTGATAAAACTCCTAAACCGGCGGTCAAAATCGTATCTGACCAGGCGCACTTTGCGCCCGCAGCCGCGACAAACAAGCCCGATTTCCATACCGAGCCTCGTAACTTCCCACTCGTTGACCCCGCAGGGATGCGGTTTCTTGAGCGTAACTATGTCACCGACGTTTATCTTGACTATCTCAACCATTGTATTCCCCGAGAATAATCATACAACGCCCGGGCCATAAAATGAAGTTTTGCCGCCGCTGCCTTTGCTCTTTACCATTGTCTTAAGGGTGGGTTTGGTTTAAAGTAGCTTATACCAAGCGGCACCACAGACCGCGGCTTTTGCGTCGGTCTGGCATCACTACATCGACAGAAACCGAATGAATATATGCGCCGCCGGCTATCTTAGGGAGGCAAGGGTCAACGACCCACGGCTAAAGCGCGTGGGCTTGCAGTTCAGTAGAAACGTCCTGGGTTCCAACCAGGGCACTGACCACGATAGGCAAGTTGACGATTGCCCGATGTGCGATATTTATCGCAGCATTAAGGTCGGCATTTAGTGTAGTGCCGCAACTACCACAGGAGAACAGGCTTTGGGACTTTCGATTAGACTTAGCAATATAACCGCACATAGAGCAACCCTTAGAGGTGTTTTTAGGGTCAACTGCATAGACGAGTACGCCGGCAAGGAGCGCTTTATATTCGATAAAGCTTCTGAGCTGGTCGAAAGCCCATTTGCCGAATTGCTCCCGTTGAGCACGTCTAACCGTTCGCCTGCCGGAAAACCCTTTGAGGTCTTCAACCGCAATCGCGCAGCAGGTGTCCTTGGCTCTTTGAACAATTTTCTTGGCAATTATATGGTTGGTGTTTCGTTTAAAAGCAGCCTCGCGGCCAGAGAGTTTCTTGAGGTGCCGCTTGGCGGATTTGGAACCGCACGCCTGAAGGGAGCGCTTGAGTTTTGTATAGCGCTTGCGTGCCTTATCGACCGCCTCGCCAGAGAAACTTGCTCCTTCACTGGTCACGGCGAGGCTGACTATCCCAACATCGACCCCGATAGCACCTTGCGGTTTAATTGGAGTTCCATCAGGAAGCTCAACACAGAGACAAAGATAAAGGTTGCCGCCTTTATACAAAAGGTCGGCCTGACCCCTGACTTTTCTGCTCTCAAGCTTTGCATACTCACCAAAAACAATAGGGATTTTAAACCGACCGTCAAGGCTAAGGATACTAACGGTGTCAAGGTTCTTAAAGGAAAGTATACGCTGGTCATAAACAACAGCCGAATGCGTCTTAAACTTATGCAGCCCCTTTCTGTCTGCGCGGTACGACTCGCTGACTTTGCCAATAGCGCGCACGGTGAGCTGGGCGGAAAGACCGTGGGTATCACGGACATAGCGGTAGCAAAGATGGTGCAATCCGACCTGGCCAAAGGTCTTTTCCTGCCAGGCTACCTGAGAGATGTGGTTGCAGGCTTCGTTAAAAACCTCAATGGTTTTTATAAGCGAGCGCTTTTGTTCTTCGGTTGGCAAGAGTTTGACCTTAACAACAAGTTTCATAGCCTTAGTATGGCAAGAAAACGTCAATATGTTAAGCGACTAAAGAAAGGAGGGGCTTGTTTCCTCCCATGCTTGAAAGACATGGGTTTCCAGCAAGCCGAAATTTTATGAAGAGCAGGGCTATCGTTACGGTATTAGGACAAGACCGTGTCGGCATAGTCGCGGGCGTCAGCGGAGTGCTCGCCGAGAACGGCGTCAACATCGACGATATCAGCCAAACTATCATGCAAGACTTCTTTACCATGATAATGCTGGTCACACTCGATGAAAACGAGATATCCATCGGAGATGTGCAAGATAAACTGAGCGCGGTCGGCGACGAACTCGGGTTGAAGATAACCGTCCAGCACGAGGATATCTTCCGATTTATGCACAGGATTTAGGGGGCGGCGCAGATGTTGATTCATCCTGAGGAAATACGCGAGACTATAGAGATGATACAGGAGCAAACGCTCGATATCCGAACCGTTACCATGGGTATCAGCTTGCGCGACTGCTGCAACCCCGATGGCGACAAGCTCCTGAAAAATATCTTCGATAAAATCACCGCCTCCGCCGGGAACCTTGTCCAGGTCGCAAAATCGCTGCAGAACAAATACGGGATACCCATTGTCAACAAACGGGTCTCGGTCTCGGCGATATCGGCCATAGCTGAATCGAGCGACCTTAAAGACTACACCCCCATAGCCAAAGTCCTGGATAGGGCGGCAAGAGAGATAGGCGTCGACTTTATAGGCGGCTTCACCGCGCTCGTCCATAAAGGCGAGACGCCGGGCGACACACGTCTCATCGCCTCTATCCCGAAAGCGCTCGCGACGACCGAGCGCCTCTGCTCATCGATCAATGTCGCGTCGAGCAAGGCCGGCATCAACATGGACGCGGTCTTAAAGATGGCCGGGGTCATCAAAGAGACGGCGGAGCTGACCCGCGAGCGCGACGGTATCGGCTGCGGCAAACTGGTGGTCTTCGCGAACATCCCCGAGGACAACCCCTTCATGGCCGGCGCCTACCACGGCTTCGGCGAGCCCGACCGGGTGATAAACGTCGGCATCAGCGGCCCCGGTGTGGTGCGGGCGATGCTCGCCAAGTACCCCGATGTCGACCTCATGAAGGTAGCCGAGCTTATCAAGCAGACCGCATTTAAGATAACCCGGATGGGAGAGCTTATCGGGCGCGAATCGGCGGCGCTCCTCGGCGCGGCGCAGGGAGTAGTCGACCTCTCGCTCGCCCCGACACCGACACCCGGCGACAGCGTCGCGCAGATAATCGAGGTGATGGGTATCGAGCGCTGCGGCGCACCCGGAACAACGGCGGCTCTCGCGCTCTTGAACGACGCGGTCAAAAAAGGCGGCGCGATGGCGACCTCGTCGACGGGCGGGCTATCGGGTGCGTTCATCCCGGTCAGCGAGGATTTGGCGATGGCCGAGGCGGTTGCGATCGGCGCGCTCAATATCGAAAAACTCGAGGCGATGACAGCGGTCTGCTCGGTCGGCTTGGACATGGTCGTCATCCCCGGCGACACGCCGGTCGAGACGATTGCCGGCATCATCGCCGACCAGATGGCGATAGCAGTCGTAAACCACAAGGCGGCCGGCGTGCGCATCATCCCGGCCCCAGGCAAGAAGGCGGGCGATACCGTAGACTACGGCGGTCTCCTGGGCAGCGCCCCGGTCATGCAGGTGAGCGGCTTTTCATCGGCAGGGTTTGTGCGGCGTGGCGGACGGATTCCGGCACCGTTGACTAGTCTTAATAATTAGAACAGCGAGTGCGCTAATACCGTCGTTAAACTATTCGAAATAGCACGCTGCTGGTGCATCATATAGAATAGTCGGTCAATCTATGGCGGGGTGAACTATCTCATGCAGATCAATAAAGAAGAAATTCCAATAATAAAATCAGGACTTGAAATGAAAAAGAAGACTTTAATCTTCAAACTGAAGCAATATAAAGAACGCTTAAAGAAATTTGAAGAAAAGTATAACATGTCTACCCGTGAATTCCTGAAGAAAAACAATGCAGGCGAACTTGGAGATGAGGCGTACCTTCTTGAGTGGGAATACCTCGCAGACGCGGCCAATTTAACAAAACAGGAGCTTAAAGAAGTAGCGAAAATTAGTCTATGATGACCGTACCCCACTACCCTCACCTACCAACATTTCCATCTCACAAACATGCATCCAATGGGGTTGCGTCGGCAGAGCCCATAAGTCTTATCGAAGCGCTAGGTGAAATCGCGCTCATGGTTAAGATTTAGCAAAAACAGCGGACACAAATTGTTGTTGTGAGCCTTACCCAAAAACTGGTCCAGTCGCAATTAGGGAAAATTTAGATTGGCAATAATGGCGGTTGTCCAAATCATCGCCGTCCTCTTCATTTCTAAAGCCATAGTTCGATTACCGGCATCGAACACAGCAAGGCTTCGCAACTTCTTGCGGATGCACTCTTATTCCAATGTGCCGCAGGGCAGCGCGCTGCCCTGTCTGGGTTCTAAGAAAATCTCTTGAATGTATAGAAGTAAAGAGCGGCGACAAATAGACTCGTTGCGAGCGAAAACACGTCATAATAGTCAAACCTATCGCGCGTAAGTATGATATAAATATTAAACAAAAAAAACAAACAATAAAACAGAAATCCGATAAAAAAGAATTTTCTGAAGTTCATATCCCTTCCTTAACTCTCAGGTGTTATCAACCAACGATGCTTGCACTTATATCAATGATTTTCCCCTCCAGGGAGGGGCAACAGGAAGAACTTACTCTTCCCGTTGCCGTAAAAACTAGGCAAGGGGCTATGGCTAGTCCCTTAAAAGCGCCTCAACTAGAGCAATTGTTGATTTACTTTGTGTGCCTCTATATATCTCAATTTGACCAGGGCCGTTTCCGAATAATATGTCTTCATACACCCAGGAATTGGTCATTGAGGCGCTCTTCCAAGAATACTTTGATTCAGCCCATTCTCGCCCCCCGGGTTCCTCTTCTTCTAGACTCGCTGCCTCTTTTCCAATCGGACCCCATTTCAAGAGCGAAGCGGCCAGCAGGCGGCCTAACACGCCAGTAACGAATCCAAACACCGTTCCCTTCGTTCTCCCATGCAATCTTTTCTGCCAACATATATAACACGTAGGCCAAAGCAACAAACCCAATCGTACCCGGTACTAAACCAAAGTACAGTGCAAGTGCGCCTGCAAAAGTAGCTGTTGCAGCACCACCTTTAAGTGCAGCACCCACTTTCCTACAATCGGCATCAGTAAGATAGAACATCCAATATTTCTTATAGACCTTATAGTGAAAGAACCCGTCCCAATCTACGTTTACGATCGGATTCCCGACACAATACGCATACAGATTGAGTGACTGCGGGTCTGCATTAAGCCCTGGAAATGTGTCCTTCGTTAAGAACCGGCCCAACTCAGGGCTATAGTACCTTGATTTAAGGTAGTACACACCCGTTTCGCTATCAAAGTAATAGCCGGCATAGCGGAAGGGCTGATCGAACGAACCGGTTTGGCCTAGCAGCTCACCCCAGGGACCGTACGAGTATGTTGCCACCTTGTTCTGATTTGCATCGGTAATCGCCAAAATATCGCCCCTATGATTGGTGTGAGTGTAGTAGATTTGCCCACCTTTTTCGATAGAGACAAGCTGCTGCCCCGCATAGGTGTAAAGCGCTTTCGTGTTGCCGTTTTCATCGCTCTCCCTTACAAGCCGCCCGTTATCATCCCAGTGATAGTTGACGATACCTGCCACTGTAGTCTTGCGCACACGCAAACCGCGAAAGTCGTACTCGTGCGTTGCCACCGTTGTGCCATCAGAGACTTTCGTAACCTTAGTCAAGCGATTTTCGCTATCGTACTGGTAGTTGAAATTGCCATCGCTTGTTAGGTTACCGTTGGTATTGTAGGTAAAGCCGGTGTTGGTAATCTCATTTACCGCATTGTAGGTGAAGGTTCTGCTACCCTTCTTGGTCAGATTGCCAACGGCATCGTACGCGTAGGTGGTGACAACGTCCGCTTCGTTGGTCCAGCTGGTTAAGCGATTTAGAGCATCATAGGCAAACCGTTGACTCCCATTTACGCCCTGAATCTCAATTATATTGCTGTTAGCATCATACCTATAGAAGAAGATCTCTATCGCTATACGGCAGCTTGGAAAAGATTAGACGAGGAAGCCTTTCTTTCGAGCTTTCTCTATGGCCTCAAAACGGTCGTTTACCTCGAGTTTAAAGTAGACTTTCTGGAGGTGATTCTGGACGGTGAAGATACTGCGGTCAAGCCTGCAGGCTATCTCTTTGTTGGTGAGGCCGTCGCAGATTAGCTGTAGGATTTGTTTTTCGCGACCGGTTATCCGAGTTGGCATAATCGTAACCCCTCTCGACCGTCATTATGGGTATCGCTTTAAGCGTAGGGTATTAATGCCTTATTGATTATTCAGGTTTGAGTATTAATTCTAGCAGACGTTTGCAGAACAACACAAGACTTTCGTCGTATGTTGTATATCTATATTTGACACCAGAGCATTAAGTCTGTGGTTTTAATGAGAGGGTTTAATCTCGACACTTTGGTCCGAGCGCCGTTTCACCCTATCCTCACCCCCCCCAATGAGGCGAACTTTATGGTGTCCCGTATGCAGAGCTATCGTGTTGCCACTGGCATCGGATTCCCTTGCCAAGCGGTCAAGAGCAGTTTTAGCTAACTTCAACATTATGGTCGTTTCTTAGCTTTTCTAGCGGACCGTAATCCTTGATTGGGTTGCCTTCTATGAAAAAAACACCCAGATTATTTAGATTGCTTATCGGCTCAATATTAGTGACGTTATTGAATCGTATGTCTAATACTCCTAGTTTGTGTAAGTTTCTTACCGCAGTGATATCTTTTATCCTGTTGGAGCTCAAAAATAACTCCTTTAGGTTGGTTAGGTTTCTTAACGCAGTGATATCTTTTATCCTGTTGGAAAACGCAACTAACTCCTTTAGGTTGGTTAGGTTTCTTAACGGACGCAGATCTTCAATCTTGTTAAGTTGGATATTTAAATGGTTCAGCTTAGTTAGCTTACCCAGTGGGGTTATATCTCTTATTCGATTGTTACCAATGTACAGCTGTTCTAAATTAGCCAAACTAGCAAGTGGTGCTATGTCTTGTATGTTGTTTTGGCCAACTTCCAGAACCCGCAGTTTCTTTAAATTTTTCAGGGGTGTCAGGTCTTCAACGTGCCCTGCCCTAACATATAGCTCTTCCAGATTTGTTAAGTGCTGTATTCCCTCAAGATTTACCAGCCTGTTTGAAGGGTCTGGATCATCCAATACGGTTATCTTTGCAAGGTCACTTTTTGAGATTTCACCTTCCGGTTTATGCAGTGCTTCTCTAACTGCCAGCTCTAGGTACTTATCTGGAAACAGTTGATTCTCGCGATACGCATCCTTTCTGTAATTTATGCCAAGCAGACATCCGGGAAGTGTCGTCGTGGCCAACATGCATAAAATTAGAACCGACAACAGATGTTTCATGCTTTTCCCGCCTTACTGTAACGTAATTGCTAGTCATAGGGAGAATGTGCTCCCTATGACTAGCATAAAGCTTTCATCAATACATCGCTTGTGCTATCAATACCCCTGCCGCAATAGTTCAAGACCATCAAATCAATTTAGCCAGTCCGTCCCATATCCATCTGTCTATATCATTTGTCCCTATATCTATTATTTTAGTGTGACGTCCTATCGCTTTCATCGCAGCTTTGATAAGCGCGTTTGAACTGGAGACTCCGATTATTTTAGCCAACAGATCCGGAACTACGTGCCCGATTATTTCCAGCGCCATCGATTTTTGTGTTACCGCAAAACTCCTACTGTATAAGCTATAGTACGTTTTCTTCAGTGCGTAGGCAATGCTATAGGCACCCTCGTATCGCCCCCTTAATACAATCCTATACACTGTCAAGCCGTTAACCAATGAAATTACATTGCTCCTAAAATATGCGTATACAGTCTTCGTGCCGTTCCAGCCTACGTATACCTTGTATAGGGGCGCGTGGCCACTGGGATCAGTTAGTGTCAGCGGACTGCCTTCGCAATACGCATACAGGTTCAAGCTCTTCGGATTTCCATTAAACCCTCTAAACGTATCCTCGGTTAAGAACCGACCCAGCTCTGGGCTGTAGTATCTAGCCTTGAGATAGTACATACCCGTTTCGCCGTCATAGTAGTAACCCGCATACCTAAACGGGATATCAAAGGTGCCGGTTTTGCTTATGAGCTCACCCCAGGGGCCATATTTGTACGTTGCCACTCGGTTCTTGTTGACATCAGTTATTGCAAGGATATCCCCTCGGTGGTTGGTGTGCGTGTAGTAGGTGGCCCCGCCCTTTTCGATAGAAACAAGCTCATCACCGGCATATGCATACAGGGCTATCGTGTTGCCACTAGCATCGGATTCCCTCACCAGCCGATCCTGATCATCCCAGTGATACCGGATGGTGCCGCTTGCGGTGGTTTTGCTTGTGCGCAAACCCCGGTAGTCGTACTCGTAGGTGGCAACAGTTGAGCCATCAGAGACCTTGGTTGCTTTTGTGAGCTGATTTTCGCTGTTGTACTGGTAATTGAAGTTACCGTCGCTTGTTAGGTTTCCGTTGGCATCGTAGGTAAAGCCAGAGTTCGTGATCTCGTTTGCCGCGTTGTAGGTGTAGGTCTTGCTTCCCTTTTTGGTGATGTTGCCCGCCGCATCGTACTCGTAGGCGGTGATGGCTCCCGCCGCATCGGTCCAGTTCGTTAAACGATTTAAGGCGTCGTAGGTGAACTTCTGTGGGCCGTTGACACCCTGGATCTCCACGATGTTGCTGTTCGCATCGTACTTGTAGAAGTAGATGCTGTTGTCCGGGTTGCCGGGGTCTTCGATGGCTGAGATCCTGCCCGCTATATCATAGAGGTTGGTGCTCTCGATACCGTTTCCCTTGATGACGTTGAAGGGGCGCCCCTCCTCATCATAGCGGAACTTGGTCTGCCGCCCCGAGGTGTCGGTGAGCGCCAGCAGCTGCTCGGTCGAGCCATAAGTGTAGGAGGTGCTCTTGTTGTTGGAATCGGTGACGTTTGTTAGGTTGCCTGCCGCATCCATGGTGTATGTGAGCTGGTAGCCGAAAATATCAGTGAAGCTCGTTAGGCGATTCGCCTTATCATAAGCATACTGATGGCTATTCGCCTTATCATCGGTGACCTGCGTTAGGTTGCCTGCCGCATCATATGAAAACAAGAACTTGGTCGCTTCAGCGGAGTAACTCTTATGGCTCAAGCGATTCGCCGCATCGTAGGCATAGAGCACTTTTCTTCCATCCGGGAATGCAACCGATGCCAGGTTGGCCGAATCATCGTACGTGTTGGTTATCTTTCTGCCCAACGGGTCGGTCGTGCTGAGCAGCTGGTTAATCTCATTGTAGGCGAATGCGGTTTTGTATGTATTATCTATTGAGCTGGCGCTTCGCGCATCGCGGTACGTCACCTGCAGAGAAACCGGGTCGTACTCATACCTGGATACTTTGCCCAGCGCATCGGTGACCGACGCAAGGTTATCCAGAGCATCGTAGCTAAACCTTGTGATCTGACCCTTGGGGTCGTTTATCTCAGTAATTCTTCCTACCGCGTCGCAGGTAAGGTCAGTCCAGTTGCCAAGTGGGTCAACAAGGTCGGTTGCATAATTCCCGGCAGCATCGTATGTATAGCTAGTCGTCGACCTCATAACGAGCTTGAAGTTGTCGAAATACGCCGTTCCGGTAGATGAAATCACGTTGCCGAAGACAATAGCGTAGGCGGCACCCGTCGGCGCCGTTGTGGCGATGGCGTAGCGGGTGTAGTCTTGCGTGCCTGTCTGAAGCTTGGCCGCGTTAAAGCCAAGATAGTTGTAGCTCTGGTCATAATACTGTACCTGTACGCGAGCGCCCGTGCCTGCCACATCCACTGTTTTGACAAAGCCCGAAAGGGTGAGGCGCTCACCCGCTTTTACCGGGATGTACTCGCTTCGTATCCAGGCGCCTCCCGATTCGGTAAGGCTGACCTTCGCGCTGTAGTTTCCAGCCCAGGGTGCGGTAGTGCTAATAGTTACTGCACCGGACACTCCGCCCGCATACCAGTAGGTGCCTCCGGTCTCAAAGCTTGAGTTTTCCACGTAGTCGAACCTGGTAAAGATGTGACCCTCGGATGCATTGACCGGCGCCTCAAGCTGTGCGCCGTCAAACCACACGGTGCCTTTGGCCTGCCACAGTTTGAGAACCACGTATGCTCTTGTCGCACTAGTGGGAACGTCTGAGGTAACGAGCAGCCCATCATTTGCAGTGCCCGCGAGGATATTAGAGTACTCGCTTCCCACGTAGTTCGAATTGGCATCATAGTACTCCATGCCGATGGTAACCCCGCCTGTACCCTGGACCTGGTCCATCTTAATGCGCGAGCTCAGTGTAAGTTTCTGCCCCGCGGCCACACTAACCGACTGACTATTGTAGATATAGGCTGTGGTCTCAGAAGCGCTGCTCATCTTAACCGATGCGTTTCCATAGATGGCCGTTGACGTGTCCACGCTAGTGGCCGCAGTGTTTCCCCCTAGCGACCAGTGCCGCAGCGCCCCGTTGGTATCCAGCGACTCAAAGCTTGCGTTTTGCAGGCGGTTGTAGGTTGGTGCGCCCACCTCGGTCGATGAGGTTATATTGCCGTAGGTATCGTAGGTGTCGGCATCGGCCTCTTTTCTCTCGGGGTTGGCGGATGAGAGCAGGTTAGACTTGTCGTCATACTTGGCGGTTACCTGGTTGTCGTTAGGGTTAGTTGCGGTGATGGGATTGTTGGAGCTATCGTAGTCGATTGTTGATGTTGCATTGGCGCTTGCGTTTAAGGTGTCAGCGACCGTGGTTAAATTGCCATTGCTATCGTAAGAGGCGCTGGCATTGCCGCTTGCATCCGCCACTTTAGTCAAACTGTTTTTATCCCATGAATAGTCGGTTGTCGTTCCCGCTCCATCCTGGAGCTTGACCAGGTTTCCCGCCGAGTTGTGAGTAAATGTGACGCTCTTGCCAGCCGGGTCTGTTACCGTGCATTTCAAGAGGTCTGAATCGTAAGTAAAGGTCGTTGGGTACTTCTTAGATACGCTCGACCGTGCATCCTCGACTTTGTTAAGCTTGCCGCCGGCATCGTAATAGAAGTACGTGTAGTGAACGTTGCCGTCTCTTATCTTGGTCAGTCTCTTGGATGAATCGTAGTAGAAATACGTGCGCGACCCTTTCTGGTCGCTTACATAGTAAAGCTTGCCGTCTGCATAGTAGCTAAAAGTGACTGTTCTGTTTGCAGCATCGGTTATCTTATTCAGCCAACCGCTCAACGTGTAGCTGTAAGTCAACGCGCGTCCCGACGGATCTGTTATCGTCGCCAGTCTATTGCTCGTATCATACGCAAAGGTGGTCTTGTTGCCGTTCTCATCAGCAACGCTAACAATCTGACCGTTTTGAAAACGCGAGACTGCATTCGATTTATCTTGTATGGTAAATGTGTTTGCGTCGACCTTAGAAAGTGTAATATAAACACCGCTTGGCGGTTCGTAGGAACCATCGGGGTTTTTCACGAACTTATGGTTGGTGCCGTCCGAGTCTTTAAAAGTCACGCTGCCGTCCGCGTTTTCTAGAACGAAGACGTCGTTTCTAAGCTGCCAACCGATACCAACCGGGTTTGCCTGGATTGACAACGAATTGTATGCAAGACCTTCGCTGAGGCCGGTTCCTCGACCCGCGATATTCACCAAATCTTTCTGAAGAATCAGGTTGCCGTTAAATGTGTTTGCTGAATAGTCCCATCCAGCGCCCAGGTCTTTGCTAAGGTAGCTCCAAAAACCCTCTACGCCCAAACCGTCTTTATCTGCCACAGCGGCTTGGGCCACAGATATGTCGACCACGCGGTTAGCGGGTGCGAATGGTATGAGATCGAGCGCTACTATATTGAAGAGAAAGGCAAACAAAACAACCCAGGTAATCCGGGATAGCACGTGATGCTTTGACCATAAACTAAGTCGTCGATTCACTAGTAACACCCCCCTCAATCAATAGTGTTGACAGGCTCAAGGCCTTTGTCCGGCGATGACTCTGGCATAAGCTTGATGTGTGTGTCGGGGATTGAGCCCGGGGTGTCTTTCAGCGTTTTTATTGGCTGCGGCTTTCCCTTTTGTATAATGGTCCCTTCCTGAGCCTCCCAGTTCTTGCCTATTGATTGCCTGGGGTTCTTCACCTTCCTGTCGGCAGATAGACTTTTGCCCGAAGTACCGTACGCTACAGTTACCAGAAACGTCAGGAGCAGCACAGCTACCAGGGCTACGCCTATCTTCCGTAATCTCGCTCTCATCAAAATCCTCCTATGTTGAACTAACGACATTAAATCGGTCTTGTGGCGTGATTGCGCTTACACACGGTAGATACAGCTTTATTGTCAAGCCTCCCTTCCCATCGATTTTTCTATGTGCAAGCGACCGGCATAACTATGTTTGTTTCCTAGTACGTATTAATATATGTGTGCGGCAGTACTGCTAAATATGACTAAATCTAGCTAAAATCAGCCAAAAATAACTAAGAAAGAATGCGCTGGGTAAGCTTCCTTGCGGTTGGTTTTGGACAGTGAAGCTACTGCGGTCAAGCCTGTAGGCTATCTCTTTGTTGGTGGGGCCGTCGCAGATCAGCTGTAAGCACAAGAAAAGCTGCGGTTCAAGCTCCCGCAGCTTCTCAGTACAAATCGCTATATAACTGTGTCGTTTGCGCCGTTGTCCGTTTGATACGCGGGCGCTACGCTATGCGCTCGGCCTCCTCGGCGATTTCCTCGCCTTTTTTCCGTGCTATCGACCGGACGCTCTCCATTGCCCCGGATGCGCGCTCGCCGATGCGGCCTCGCATCTCGGAGCCGCTCGATGGGGCGATCACCATGCCAAAGAGCAATCCCATCGTAAAGGATGAGACGGAGACGAGCGCAAACATCAGAAGGTTCCTGTCGCGTGCCAAGCCCAGCAGCTCCTGGGCACGCTCCTGGAGCTGCTCCCCGGCGCTCATTGGCGGCCTTCTAAAGAGCCGTAATTGTGCCATGCGGCCTTCCCCCTTTCATAGAGCCAATACAGATAGTTTCTTCCCAATACCGGGGCCGGATAAACGAAAGAGCCCGCCGTCGGCGGGCTCTTTCGTGCTTCATATGCTTGTCTAAGCAGGCCTTTTACTTCTTGACCTTGCTCATCAAATACTCGTGGATGGCGTTTGCCGCCTTGCGGCCGGCACCCGCTGCCAGAATAACGGTAGCCGAACCGGTCACGATGTCGCCGCCGGCGTAAACGCCCGGCTTCGAGGTCGCGCCGTTCTCACCCGCCGTGATATAACCCCACTTGTTCAGCTCCAGGTCGGGGGTCGAATCCGGGATAATCGGGTTCGATTTCGTCCCGATTGAGATGACGACTGTGTCGACCTCGATGACGTATTCGGAGCCTTCTATGGTAACGGGGCGGCGCCTGCCGGACTCATCCGGCTCACCAAGCTCCATTTTTACGCATTTGAGACCGCGTGCCCAACCATCTTCGCCGAGTATCTCGGTCGGGTTGGTCAGCAGCCTGAAGTCGATGCCTTCCTCTATCGCGTGATGGACCTCTTCGGCCCTGGCCGGAAGCTCATCCATTGAGCGGCGATATACGAGATATACCTTCGCGGCGCCGAGGCGCAGCGCTGTTCTCGCCGAGTCCATGGCGACATTTCCGCCGCCGACGACCGCGACATGCTGGCCTTTCTTGATAGGCGTATCATACTCCGGGAAGAGGTACGCTTTCATCAGGTTGGTCCTCGTCAAAAACTCGTTAGCCGAGTAGACACCGTTCAAGTTCTCGCCGGGGATATTCATGAACATCGGCAGGCCGGCGCCGGAGCCGATAAACACCGCGTCGAAGTCCGCGAGCAGTTCATCGATGGTGTTTACTTTGCCGATGACCGAGTTGACTTTCAAGTCAACGCCGAGCGACTTGATGCCGTCGACCTCGGATTGAACGATGGCTTTCGGGAGCCTGAACTCCGGGATGCCGTAGACGAGGACGCCGCCGGCTTTGTGGAGCGCCTCAAAGATGGTGACCTTGTGCCCCATCTTCGCGAGGTCGGCCGCGACGACGAGACCGGCCGGGCCGGAGCCGACTACCGCGACCTTGAAACCGGAGGGTTTAGGTACTACCACTTCACCATTGTTGCTTCCGCCATGGATGCGCTCGTAATCGGCGACGAAACGCTCGAGGCGACCGATAGCGACCGCTTCGTTTTTCTTTATCAGCGTACAAAGTGCCTCGCACTGGCTCTCCTGCGGGCAAACCCTGCCGCAGACGGCCGGGAGCGGATTTTTCTCTTTTATGGTCTTGGCCGCGCCGATGAAATCGCCTTCCTTGACCTTTTTGATAAACTCCGATATCGGCACCTCAACCGGGCAACCGGCGACACACGGCTGCTTCGCGCAGAACAGGCAGCGGTTCGCCTCGCGCAGCGCGTCTTCGGCACTATAGCCCAGGGTGACTTCTTCAAAGTTTTTGCCGCGCGCTATCGCGTCCTGCTCGGGCATCCCTGTGCGCGACTTACGCAGCTCTTTCAATTCTTCTTTTGTATATTCGGGTATCTTAATCTCTGTCATTTCCTGCCTCTCCTTACTTCGCACTCGGGACACAATTGCACTGGTAGTTCTCCATCGCAACCTTTTCCTCATCGAGGTAGCTGCGTTGTCTGGACATCAATAGATCCCAATCGACCTGGTGGCCGTCGAAATCCGGTCCATCGGTGCAGCCGAACATCGTCTTGCCGCCGACCGAGACACGGCAGGCGCCGCACATTCCGGTGCCGTCGACCATAATCGGGTTGAGGCTGACGAATGTCTTGACGTTGTAAGGCTGTGTCGTAAGGGAGACGAACTTCATCATGATGGCCGGGCCGATGGCCATGACCCAATCGACTCCGTTCTTCTCTATCTCATCCTTAAGGACTTCGGTAACGAGGCCTTTGTGGCCCTTGCTGCCGTCATCCGTGCTGACCAGGACCTGGTCGCTGAACTCGCCGAGTTCTTTCTCGTAAATAAGAAGATCCGCCGAGCGTGCGCCGATAATCGATGTGACCGTGTTCCCGGCCGCTTTAAGCGCTTTACCGATAGGATACATCGGCGCCGCACCGAAACCGCCGCCGACCAGGGCTACGCGCCCATAATTCTCGATGGGGGTACAATGCCCCATCGGACCCGCCACGTCGAGAACTTCATCGCCGACATTTAGGGCGGCAAATTTCGAAGAAGTAACGCCGACCGTCATAACGATAAGCCCAAGTGTTCCTTCTTCGGGATTGATGGCCGCGAGTGAAAGCGGAATTCGTTCTCCGTGCTCATCCACGCGGATAACCACGAACTGGCCCGCTTTGGCCGATTTGGCGATCTCCGGTGCCGCAATCTTAGCGGTAACCAGGTCGGATCGCAGAACTTGTTTTTCTAGAATCTTAGCCAATTTGCTCTCCTCTCCAATGATGCAAAAAACATAGAAACTTTGTAACGCATGTAACTGTTGTAGCAAAAGCACCTTAAATCTTAGCTTTGACGGAAAAAGTTGTCAAGACTTTGTCAATGTCCCAATCGCTGTTCGCAAAGCTCAACACTATAGCCCCGACAATAGAACGGAAGTTCAAGCGGATACTAAAAAAGGGCTCGCGCCTCCGGCGAAACCCTATCGATGGTTTTCTGTTACTAATATGCTCTTTGGCCCCGATCGGGGGCTTTTCGTGACCGGCATCCTATCCCGAAGTAACCTGCGCTTGCTTGTCAACCGAGGGGTGCACCAGAAGCTCGGTGTTTTCCGTGCCCTCCAGCTCCCATTTACCGCACCGTCCGCCCCAGCAGGCGAGCGTCTTGCCTTCGGCCTGTATCTTAACGATTTCGCAGTTGTTCTCGCAGCCCTTGCAGTGAAAACTACGCGTCTGGTATTCGGCTGAGGAGACCGAGAACCCGTTGAAGTTGGTCGCGCCGTCGCGCACGGCGGCTTTGGCCATCAACGCCGCCCCGATGGCGCCCATCACGTGGTGGTGCTCGGGAATGACGACCTCCATCTGGAGCGCCTCTTCGAACGCGCGCTTCATGCCGGCGTTAGCCGCGACCCCGCCCTGGAAGACGATGGGCACGGCCAGCTCCTTGCCTTTGGCGAGGTTGTTGAGGTAGTTGCGGACCAGCGCCTGGCAGAGACCGTAGATGATATCCTCCATGCGATAGCCTATCTGCTGCTTGTGAATCATGTCCGACTCCGCAAAGACCGAGCAACGCCCGGCTATCTGGCACGGGACGGTCGCCTTGAGCGCGTGCCCTCCGAACTCTTCGATAGGGATGCCGAGGCGCGCCGACTGGTGGTCCAAAAACGAGCCTGTCCCCGCCGCGCAGACGGTGTTCATCGCGAAATCGACGACGATGCCGTCGCGAAGCAAGATTATCTTCGAGTCCTGTCCGCCTATCTCAAGGACCGTGCGCACCTTCGGCGCCACATGGGAGGCGGCGATGGCGTGCGCGGTAATCTCGTTCTTTATGATATCCGCGCCGATGATGACGCCGCTTAAGTAACGGGCGCTACCGGTCGTGCCGACCCCGGCTATCTCGACATCCGGCGCCAAATCGCTCTCAAGCTCTTTTATCCCCTCTTGCACGGCGTTTATCGGCTGCCCTTGCGTCCGGCGATAGATGAGGCTTACCACCTCACCTCGCTCGTCCAAGACCACCAGGTTCGTGCTGACCGAACCAACATCTACGCCTAAAAAACCCCTCATGCTATACGTCCTCCGATTCAAATTATCAGGATACTTTCTATCGCACGCTTCCGACCGTTTCGAGACTCTTTCTTTCTTTGTATGCTTTCTTGCTTGTGAGAAGGTCGATGAAGGCTTCGATGCGCGTGAGCACGCCGGCCTTTCCGGTCTGCTCATCGATGACGAGTGAGAGTGTCGGGATGTCGAAATCCTTGCTTATCCGCGGCAAAATCGATTTCGCTATGATGTCGGGCATGCAGGTAAACGGGAAGAGGTGGAGCACCCCGTCGAAGCCCTCCTTCGCGAACAAGACGGTATGCCCGACGCTCGGCAGGCCTTCTCCGCCCACAAAGTGGTTGAGGTACGGCTTTGCCGCGCGGGCAACCTCGTCGTTACTAATCCCGGAGATCTGGTTTTCCTTCGAGGGACTTATCCAGTCGGTCAGGTAGACGGCCCGCTCCAGCGATATGCCCATGTGCCCGAGGTACTCTTCGATGTCGAAATTGACGAAGGGCTCAAGGAGCACATAGAACTCACCGATGATTCCCATCTTCACACACGACCGCCCCATATCTTTTTCGACGGCCTCCAGAATGGCGAAGGCTTCGGCCCTGGCCGCCTCTATCTCGTCTTCGCTTATAGCGGGGCGCATCGTCTCGAGCGCCTGCTTGTATGCTTTGGTCGTGGTACCGCGCGTCGCCTCATACGCCCGGTACTTGAGCGTATACTTCTCGAGTTCGTCCAAAATCCGGGCTTTGCGAAACGACACCTTTATCAGGCGCCAAATCTCATAGATAGATTTGCCCGGCGCCAAGACCTTGAGCGTGTCGACGAATGGTTTGAGGCCCGCCGGCGGCGGCTCTAAGACGACCATATCGAACTTATAGCCGGCGTCGCGCAGGACGCACTTCTGTATCTCGGCGTAATAGCCGAACCGGCAAGGTCCGATACCGCCGGCCATCAGGAGCGTGTCCGCCCCCGCGCCCAGCGCTTCGACGAAATTGCCGATGGTTATCTTAAGCGGCAGGCAGGCAAACTCGGGCGCATGGCGCACACCCAGCTGCAACGTTTTGATAGTCGTCTTCGGGGGGACGATATAATCGAGTCCCGAGCGGTCGAAGACGTCCGTGAGGACCATCTCCAACTTTCCCATATGGGGAAAGGTGATTTTCATCTATTGCCGCCTCCATCTGAGCATATCCACAAAAGCCTCGACCCTGGTTATCATGCCGGCCTCGCCGCTGTGCTCGTCGACGACGAGCGACATTAGCGGCATGCCGCCTTTGCGCCTCGTCTCGCTCTCCAAAAGCGCCTGGACCAACGAGTCCGGCCCGCAGGCGAACGAGAGCACATAGATGATACCGTCGACCGATTTGGTGTTGAGCCAGTGAAACACCGAGCCGACTACCTCTTGCTCATAAGACCAGAAAAGCCGTTTAGGGAGCCTTCCGGCCTCCTTGTGCAGAACTTTAGCCGGGAGCATCTCGGTCGTGACAACATCGATATCCCACTGATGCAGTTTCTTGATGAGGTTGAGGCTGGTATAAGGGTCGTAGATGTTATAGGGGTGACCCGCGATACCGATACGCAGGCTGCCCCCGGATGGTGCCGCCGCCTCTCCGGCCATCGCCTCCATAGGTGTCAGGCCGGCTTCGAGACGCCCTTCATAGGTCTTCTGTGCCGCGAGACCCGCGCGCCAAGCTCTGATGATGCGCACCTTGCTGCGCGTAAATGTCTTCCCGAAGTCAAGAATGGCCTCGTAATACTTACGCCGGCTCAACCGTCTATTGAAGACCGGGTCGAGGATGTCCGGGAGCGACCCGTCGACCGAACGCGCTAAATCGGGCAGACCCAAGAACTTCGGACAGGTATACGCCCGCTTCTCGACGCTTACGACGCGCGGCACAAAGAGCGCGTCCGCCTTGTCTTTCAAGTCGACGAGATGCCCGAAGAACACCTTCACCGGCAGGCACAGCTCGTTTTCTCCGAGCGACGTGCCCGTATTGATCATCTTCTTTGTGGTCGCGCCGGAAACCACGACTTCCGCCCCGAGCCCATCCAAAAAGGTCGACCAGAGTGGGAAATATTTATAGTAAAGCAACGCCTGGGGCACACCCACAGTGGCACACATCTGACGATTATCCTCCAACCGTTAAATTATCAATCAACGCCGGCTTCCTGCGTTGAACATAGCCGTTCATTCCGCAAACGATGTATCTAAATCACACGAGCCGCTCCACGCTCCGGCAATAAAGCTCCTGTATTGATATAGCTTACTACGTTAGCTTTTTACAGCGTTTTTTAGTTTACCCAATAAAACGGCATCTTAATCAAAGACCCACCCAATAATCAGACAAGAGTCTCTTCGCTTGCTCTGTCGCGTTCCTCAACATAGTTCAACTTGCTTATGCCCGTTTCCTGCTCCCTTTACGAAGAGCTCCGGCTTTATTTCTGTGGCTATGGCCTGCGGATTAAGGTCTGAACAGGAATTATACCACAGGACGTATGACGTCTGACAATGATGGTGCCGTATTTATTTCAAACATAAATTGCTCAGCTGGGATTACTTTGCTTTTGCGGAAGCATCCGTTGTGAAGACGAGTACATCGCCTCTGACGTCCACGTCGACCGCGTCGCCTTCCTTGATGTCGCCCTCGAGGATTTTGAGCGCGAGACTATCCTGCAATTTGCGCTGGATAGCGCGCTTCAGGGGGCGGGCGCCGAAGAGCGGGTCGAAACCCTCGTGCGCCAGGTATTCTTTGGCCTTGTCGCTGAGGTGAAGCGATATGCCATGCTCGGCAACGCGCCGCTCGAGATGGCCGATTTGTATCTCGATTATCTCCTTGATGTCATCGAGGGTCAGGCGGTTGAAGATGACGATCTCATCGACACGGTTTAAGAACTCGGGCCTGAAATGCGCCCGCATCTCATCGTCGACCTTGCCTCGTATCTTGGCCATATCGGTCATCTCCTGGATATACTGACTGCCGATATTCGATGTCATGATGATAATAGTGTTTTTGAAATCGACGGTGCGGCCTTTGCCGTCGGTGAGGCGCCCGTCGTCGAGTATCTGAAGAAGCACGTTGAAGACGTCGCCGTGCGCTTTTTCTATCTCGTCGAGAAGAAGCACCGCGTAGGGACGCCTGCGAACCGCCTCGGTGAGCTGCCCCCCCTCCTCGTAGCCGACGTAGCCGGGGGGCGCGCCGATTAGACGCGATACAGTGTGCTTTTCCATGTATTCGCTCATATCGATACGTATCATCGAGCGCTCGTCGTCGAAGAGAAACTCGGCCAGCGCGCGGGCCAGCTCGGTCTTGCCGACGCCGGTCGGCCCGAGAAAGATGAACGAGCCGAGCGGGCGCTCGGGGTCTTGCAGGCCGGCACGGGCCCGGCGGATGGCGTTGGAGACGGCTGAGACCGCCTCGTCCTGGCCGATAATGCGCTCGTGCAGGCGTTTCTCCATCGTCACCAGTTTTTCAATCTCGCCCTCTACAAGCTTTACCACCGGGATATTCGTCCACTTCGAGACGACCTCGGCTATGTCTTCCTCATCGACTTCTTCTTTCAGCATCTTCTGGTCTTTCTGCAGTTCGAGAAGGCGCCGATTCTTGACCTCCAGTTCTTTTTCAAACGAGAGGATGTCGCCGTACTGGAGCTTCGCCGCAAGCGCCAAATCCCCGGCCCGCTCGGCCGCCGCCGTATCGACCTTCGCCTGCTCGATTCGCTCTTTGAGCCGGCTTATCTCGGTGATAGCCTGCTTCTCATTCTGCCAGTGCGCGCGCATATGAAAGGTCTTCTCTTTTAGTTCGGCGAGGTCTCTGTCTATATTGGCAAGCCGCTCCAGCGCGGCTTTGGTCTTGTCGTTTCTTAAGGCCTGGCGCTCTATCTCGAGCTTCTTGATTCGCCGCTCGATCTCATCTATCTCGGTCGGCAGGCTGTCGATCTCGATGCGCAACCCGGAGGCCGCCTCGTCGATGAGGTCGATAGCCTTATCCGGCAAGAAGCGGTCGGTGATATAGCGGTTAGACATCACCGCCGCCGCGACAAGCGCCGAGTCGGTGATGCGCACGCCGTGGTGTATCTCGTAGCGCTCTTTCAAGCCCCGCAGAATCGCAATGGTGTCCTCGACCGAGGGCTCGCCGACGAGTATCGGCTGGAAACGCCGCTCCAGGGCCGCGTCTTTTTCGATATACTTGCGAAATTCGTCGATGGTGGTGGCGCCGATTGCCCGCAGCTCACCGCGCGCGAGCGCCGGTTTTAAAAGGTTGGCGGCATCGACCGCGCCTTCGGCGGCGCCTGCCCCGACCAGGGTGTGTAGCTCGTCTATAAAGAGGACTATCTCGCCCTCGGCGTCGGTGACCTCCTTGAGTACCGCTTTGAGGCGGTCCTCGAACTCACCGCGATACTTGGCACCAGCGATGAGCGCGCCGAGGTCGAGCGAGACCACCCGTTTATCTTTAAGACCTTCGGGCACGTCCCCGCTGACTACTCGCTGCGCGAGTCCCTCGGCGATGGCGGTCTTGCCTACACCGGGGTCGCCGATGAGCACCGGGTTGTTCTTGGTCCGTCGCGAAAGCACCTGTATGACCCGGCGAATCTCGTCGTCGCGCCCGATGACCGGGTCGAGCTTGCCGAGCCGGGCCAGCCTGGTCAAATCCCGGCTATACTTCTCGAGCGCCTGGTATTTCTCCTCGGGGCTCTGGTCGGTCACCCGCTGGCTTCCGCGCACGTCCACGAGAATCTTGAGAACCGCTTCTTTGGTGACGCCGAGCGAGCTCAATATCTTTCCGACCGTTCCCTTATCCGCGGCGAGCGCGAGAAGCAGGTGCTCGGTGCTGACATACTCGTCTTTAAGCCCTTCGGCCTCGATAAAAGCCGCGTCGATGGTGCTCTTCAACTCCGGTGCTATATAGGTCGCGCCCGCGCCCGATACCTTCGGCCGGCGGTCGAGTTCGGCTTGAATCCGTTCTTTGACCGTGTCGGGGCTGAGGGCGAGTTTCTGCAATATCGGCGTTACTACGCCGTCCACCTGGCCGACGAGAGCCAGCAAGAGATGTTCGCCTTCGACCTGCTGGTGACCCATACTGTCGGCCAAGCGCTGGGCTTCGCCGAGCGCCTCCTGGGATTTTATCGTAAATTTGTCCAACCTCATCTTCTTCCACCTTCTTATATGCGCTTAGCACTTCTCTTTGCGGAGCACGATCTTGCCCCGGCGCATCGGAACGAGAGCGCTCTGCGGTATCTTGCCGAGCTCCTCGTCGAGCGCGCCCTGGAGCTTGGCGGTCTGCTTCTGGAGCGCCTCCATAAGCCCCTGCAATTCTTCAATCTCATCTTGGAGTTCGAATATCTTGACGACCCCGGCCAGGTTTACGCCCAATCCCTGGGTGAGCATCTGTATTAGCTTTAAGCGGTCGACATCGCGCTGCGAGTACAACCTCGTCGAGCCCTGGGTACGCTTCGGGTCGATAAGTTTCTTGCGCTCGTAAATCCGCAGCGTCTGCGGGTGCATCCCCGCAAGTTTCGCGGCCACGCTTATCATATATACCGGCTCATCATACATCTTCTATCCACTCCACTTAGGGGACGTTGTTTCCAGTGCGTCCTAACTTCTATCCACTCCAAATGTTATTGAACAATCGCATGGCCCTTGGGCCCACGATTCAGCATTACTCTTTAAAATCCTTCCTCGGGTCTTCCTTGCGGGCATCGGCAAACCTCACAAGCAGCTCTTTTTCGGCACCCGAGAGTTCTTCCGGCACGGTTATATGGACCTTGGCGAGCATGTCGCCCCGACCCGACCCTTTGAGTTTCGGTGCTCCCTTGCCGCGGAGGCGGAAGGTCCGGCCTTCCTGAGTGCCGGCGGGAATCTTCAAGGAGACGCTACCGTCGACGGTGGGCACCTCGATACTAGCTCCCAGAGCCGCTTCGGTAAAGGTAATCGGGAGGTCGAGCTGGATGTCGCTGCCGCTCCTGATGAAATAGCGATGTTTAGGGACCTTGGCGACGACATAGAGGTCACCGTAGGGTCCGCCGTTCAAACCGGCTTGCCCTTTGCCCTTGAACCTGAGCTTGCTGCCGTCGGCGACACCGGCCGGGATCTTTATCGTCTCACTCTTCTGTACTCGTATGCGGCCGTTACCCCGGCAAACCGTGCAGGGTCTCTCGATTATGCTTCCCTGGCCGCCGCAATTCGGGCACGCCCGACTGATACTGAAGATGCCCTGGTTGTCCGCGACCACGCCGCGTCCGCCGCATGCCGCGCAAGTAGTCCGCCCCGATCCGGGTGTCGCGCCTGTCCCTCCACACGACGAACAAGTCTCTTCCTTGTCGACCGAGAGCTTTACGGTCTTGCCCTTAAGCGCCTCGTCGAAAGTGAGACTTACGTTGTACGTTATATCGGAGCCTTTGGTGCGTGCCTGCTGCGGCCTCGCTCCGCCGCGACCGGCGCCCGCGCCGCCTCCAAAAAGGTCGAAGAGGTCGCCGAAGCCGTTAAATGAGAAGCCCTGGTCAGGGCCGCCGGCAGAGGTCCGCCCGCCGCCCGCGCCCGGGCTGTAGCCCGTGCCGCCGAAATAGCGCCCCATCTCGTCGTATTCCTTGCGCTTTTTCGCGTCCTTGAGGACCTCGTAGGCTTCGCCTATTTCTTTGAACTTCTCTTCGGTCGTCGCATCGCTCTTGTTCGCGTCGGGGTGATACTTGCGCGCGAGTTTGCGGTACGCATCTTTTATCTCTTTCTGCGTCGCATTCTTGCTAACCCCGAGAACCGCGTAATAATCCTTATATGTCCTGTTCGAACTCATCTGCTATCACCATCATCGGCCGCCGGCGCCCTGCTTTCAGCTACCGTTTTTGCGCCGTCACCTCATTTATTTAGCGACTTTTACCATCGCCGGCCGCAACAGCCTTCCCTTCAACTCATAACCCTTCTGTAGAACTTCAGCCACCATATTCTCGGCGTACTCTTCGCTTTCGACCTGCATCACGGCCTCGTGCCGCTCGGGGTCGAACTCCTGGCCCAAGGGGTCGATAACCTCAACGCATTCCTTTGCCAACAAGGCGTTGAGCTGCGAGTAGATAAGCTCAAAACCCTCCGTCAGACTCGCGCTCGATGCTCCGGCTTCCGCCGCGTAAAGCGCCCGCTCGATGTTGTCGATGAGCGGCAGCAGCTCCCGCATTACGGTCTGCGTCGCATACTGAACTATCAGTTCTTGCTCCCGCAGCATCCGCTTGCGGTAATTGTCCATCTCGGCCTGGACCCGCTTGGCCATATCCAAGTATTCCGCTGCTTCAGTCTCTTTCTGACTCAAGCGCTCTTTCAAATCTTCATAGCTCTCGCCCGGCACGTCTTTTTGGACTGCGTCATCGCCGCCCGCCGCTTCGGCCTCTGCCGAAACCGGCTCCGCCGGGCTATCGCTAAATCCATTCCGGTTTTTGTCCCCTGTCAAAACTATCACCTCAAACGCCGGGAAGGGATTTTCCTCCCCGGTATCGATTCATGCGCTTTACTTCGCTTCGCCTTCTTCGTCGACGACTTCGAAGTCGGCGTCGACGACGTCCTCGGCCTCGCCTGCGCCCGCGGCCTCGTCGCCATCGCCCGGAGCCGCCTGCTGTTGCTGCTCGTAAACGGCCTGGCCGATTTTGTACGATTGCTCAAGCAACACTTCATGCGCCTTCTTTATCTGCTCGACGTCGGAGCCCTTAAGCGCCTCTTTCGCATCGGCTACCGCTTTCGCAATCGCTTCTTTGTCGGCGTCGGTGAGCTTCTCGCCAACATCTTTGAGCGTGCGCTCGGTCGTGTATACCAGGTTATCCGCATTGTTTCGCACCTCGGCTTCTTCGCGGCGCTTGCGATCTTCTTCCGCGTGTGACTTGGACTCATCGACCATCCGGTCTATCTCATCCTTGTTGAGCGCGGTGGCGCCGGTGACCGTGATGCGCTGCTCTTTGCCGGTTCCCAAATCTTTCGCCGAGACGTTGACTATGCCGTTGGCGTCGATGTCGAAGGCGACCTCGACCTGCGGCACGCCTCGCGGCGCCGGCGGCATGTCCACCAGGTGGAACCGCCCTAGAGTCTTATTGTAGGCCGCCATCTCGCGCTCGCCCTGGAGCGCGTGTATCTCGACGCTCGTCTGCCCGTCGGCGGCGGTCGTAAATATCTCGCTTTTTCTCGTTGGGATAGTCGTGTTTCTCTCGATAAGCTTCGTAAAGACGCCTCCGAGTGTCTCTATTCCGAGCGAGAGCGGGGTGACGTCGAGGAGAAGGATGTCTTTTACCTCTCCCATGAGCACGCCGGCCTGGATGGCCGCGCCGGCCGCGACTACCTCGTCCGGGTTGACGCCCAGGTGCGGGTCTTTCCCAGTGTATTCCTTTACCATCTCTTGTACCGCCGGCATCCTGGTGGAGCCGCCGACGAGGATGACATGGTCGATATCGCTGGCGCTTACGCCGGCGTCTTTCATCGTCTGCTGGACCGGTTTGCGGCACCGGTCGAGAAGCTCGGATGTCATCTTCTGGAACTCGGTGCGAGTCAGCGACATCTCGAGGTGCTTCGGCCCTTCGGCGTCGGCGGTTATAAACGGGAGATTTATGTTGGTCGAAAGCGTCGTGGACAGCTCCATCTTCGCTTTTTCCGCAGTCTCCTTGAGGCGCTGAAGCGCCATCTTGTCGTTGCGCAAATCGATACCGTATTTCGACTTGAAGTCGTCGGCCATCCAGTCGATGACCTTCTGGTCCCAGTCATCGCCGCCGAGATGGTTGTCGCCCGCGGTCGCCCGCACCTCGAAGACACCGTCGCCGATGTCGAGGATAGAGACGTCGAAGGTGCCCCCACCTAGGTCGAAGATGAGAATCGTCTGGTCGTGCTCTTTGTCGAGACCGTACGCAAGCGCGGCGGCCGTCGGCTCATTGATAATACGCAAGACCTCGAGGCCCGCTATCTTGCCGGCGTCTTTTGTCGCCTGGCGCTGCGCGTCCTCGAAGTAAGCGGGCACCGTGATGACCGCCTGCGTAATCTTTTCGCCGAGATAAGCCTCCGCGTCTCTTTTAAATTTCTGCAAGATGAAGGCGGATATCTGCTGCGGCGTATAATCCTTACCGTCGATATCTATCTTCCAGTCGGTGCCCATATGGCGTTTGACCGAAGTGATAGTCCGATCCGGATTGGTAATCGCCTGGCGTTTGGCGACCTCGCCGGTGAGCACCTCGCCGGTCTTGGAAAACGCGACGACCGAAGGCGTAACCCTTCCGCCTTCCGCATTGGCTATTACCTTCGGCTCACCGACCTCCAGAATCGCCATACATGAATTTGTCGTTCCAAGGTCGATACCTAAAGCTTTTGGCATTAAAAACACTCCTATCGCTATATTTTTATCATAAGTATAAAATCTAAGTCTGGTCTTGTCAAGATTTATGACAGCAACCTTATTATAGCTATCGGCTGACCTTTGAAACCTTTAACAGTTTTCTTGATTTAGTACAAATCGACGGCTCGCAGTAAAAAATTGCCAGATTCTCTTTGTCAAAGCTCTTTACAAGCGGCTAGTAGTCATGTATAAGATTTATTGTGTAGAGTACGGCCTACTATTAGGGAGGAATTTTAATGTCAAAACCGTTAATCGATGTCGATGAGTGCTCCGGCTGCGGAACCTGCATAGACAGCTGTCCGAACGATGTGTTCGAACTCATCGACGACATCGCAAAAGCCGTCAACGTGGATGGCTGCGATGGCTGCAAGGCTTGCGAAGAAGAATGTGCGATGGAGGCTATCAAGGTAGAGGACTAAACTATATCCGAAAATTTGAAGGCGCCGGACGCAGATTTGGCGTCTTTTTTGTGCGCAAAAAAACAAAGTTTTGCTCTTAGCGCGTTTATCTGGTAAAAATATTGTTAGGCGATGATTTGTGATTCGCTTTTACGTGAGACGTTTTTCGCCCTCGACATGGCGCTTCAGCACCGCAAGATTTAAGTCGAACACGGACAGAGAAATGGGAGCTTTGCTTGAAAAAAATACTGAGTGGAATTCCGGGGTTGGATGATTTGCTCGACGGCGGACTGCACGAGCGGAGCTCGACGGTGATCGCGGGCCCTCCGGGTACCGGGAAGACGACCCTTGCTACGCAATTCATATACCAGGGCGCGGCCGCGCTCGGTGAAGCGGGCATATTCATAACATTCGAGGAATTCCCGGAGATCATCTATCGCGACGCTATGAATTTCGGCTGGGATTTGAAGGCGCAAGAGGCGGCCGGAAAGCTAAGAATCGTCTTTACATCACCGGCGGTCCTCAAAAGTGAGCTTGAGAAAGAAAACGGGCTCATCGATAGGTTGGTCGCCGAAATCGGCGCTAAACGCATAGTCATCGACTCGGTCACGCTGATGGAACAGATAAGCTGTGATACCATCGAACTTAGGCAGCTCTTTAATAGTCTGATAAATGGGCTGAAACGCCTGGGGTTGACGACGGTATTGACGAGCGAGGTCCCGCTCCTTTTCGGTCACGAGAATACATTCGAGACAAGCATAGGCTTTGTCGTCGACAACATACTATTTTTACGTTACGTTGAGATAGAGAGCCAACTTGAGACCGCTCTGACTATCTTGAAGGTGCGCGGGAGCAAGCACGCTAAAGATATCCGCAAGTATGAAATCGCGGAAACCGGGGTGACCATCGAGACTAAGTTCGCGGGCCACCAGGGAATCCTGACCGGCTTCCCGTCGAGAATGATCAGCGGGGAAACGCTGCTGGAGAAAGGCCTTATCCGCAAAAAAAGGTAATCGAGATGAGCTTTATCGTAGCAGTCGAAATACTCAACTTCATCCTGGCAAGTCTAGCAGCCCTGATATCCCTGGGAATCTTGCGAAAAGTGGCCGGCGAGCTGGCTGCGAGCTGGCGGTACGCAGTCGTCGCGTTTCAAATACTCGCGCTGGCGACGCTCTTTGCCGCCATCAACGAATTGGGGGTCATCTCGATAGTAGGCATCAGCTCGGATCTGCTCAGAAATACCGCGCATTTCGTCTTCATCATACTCGCCTTCTTCGGACTGCTCCGCAATTACCAACTAATACGGAATCTGACGGAGCGCGATTCATGATGACGATAGTCGACATTCTCGCCGTCATCGTAGCCCTGAGCGGCCTTGCGGCGGCCTTCATCGCGCGAAAAATCTGGCTCATGGTCGAGGGGGAACTCGCGGCAAGCTGGCGTTGGATACTGCCGAGCGTGCCGGTCTATGCCATCTCGTATACCGTCCTTATTATGCATAATTTTATGAGAAAATTCGGTGTGGTCGACCCCGTGCTGAACATCAATTTTGAAGTGAACATCCTGGAAAAGCAGTCGCTGTTCAGCATGCAGGTGTGGGAGCCGATAATACTGGTGTTGCGAAACGTGCAGGTACTGGTGGAGATGTTGTTCCTGGTGCTGGTCATAGTCGGCCTCACCAGACAGTACCGGCTGTTTCAGAAGCTTGCTGAAAAGCAAAGCTAGATTGAGGAAATCAAATGGATAGGAAGATAGCTAAGTTCGTTAAGAGCTTAAACGAGAAAACAAAGGCCGTTGTGCTTGAGATACTGGAATCGCCGACCAAGTGGAATCTCATCCAATTCTACAAGGCCAACCCCTTTTCCATACACACGCCGCGAGGCCTTGCCAACATCATCGGACGCAAACCCTCTGCCGTATCGAAAGAGGTCGAGTGCCTGGCAAGAGCCGGTGTGCTCAAAAAGATCTCGGAGAACGGCGACCTATCAGCCATCTATTCTTACGAACCCGAAAAGGCTATGGTCAAGATAATAGACTCGTTGGTCGGGCTATGCAGCGAATCGCGTGAGACCATGCAAGAGCTTATCGAGGCCATAAAAAAGTCCTAACCGCGCGCATACTATTTCACGAGACCCCTTAATACTTGGCAATTCGGAAGAATGCCTGTAAACTATTGTCAATAATACGTGGCGCGCATTTCTTGGGAGGTTCGTCTTGGACGAAAAGGACTTTGCGGAATTAATATCGGTGTTCTTGAAAGGCAGCGAGCTGGGCAAGGACGCCGCAGGGAAAGAGAAGGGGTCGACGGATGACGCGTTTGACCCGGAAGCGTCTTCAAATGAAGCAGAGGTTCGCAAGAACATTATCGAAGCACTAGCCGAACGAATAAAAGAATCCCAGGAAGCAGAAGAGGTCACGGTAACCGCCCTGTCCGAGGCTGCGACAACGGCGCCGGAGGTCGAAGAAGAGCTCATCACAAAAGAAGAAGTCGACCAGCTCCTCAGCAAAGAAGAGCCGGCCGAAATAGTCACCCTGCAGCAGATATTGCACCGCTTCACCGCGCTCGACGGCGTTATCGCCGCGCTCTTGGTCACCCGCGACGGGTTTATCGTCGACTACGCCTCCAACATCGAATTCGAACTCGACATGGTAAGCGCGGTCGTCGCGACCGGCTTCGGCATGCTCGATAAAATCGGCTCCGAACTCGAGCGAGGCGCGCTCTCGACCGGCATGCTCGAATACGAGGAGGGCACGGTCGTCATCTCACCGCTCGTCCCCGACATCGCGCTGGTAATCATCGCATCTCAATGGACAACGCTCGGCCGCATCCGCTGGGAGATAAAGAAGTACGGCGACGAGTTGATAGCCAATCTCTAAGCGCTTTGTCCCATTGCTTACACTAAGCCGCTTTGCGGGTCGCTTTTGTGCTGCGATCTTTCCCTGGTCCCCGGTAGCGTGCGGTATGCGCCATAACCTGCGGCTGCAATAAGCGCCAGCGGCAACAGATAGCCGGCGAGCATCAAAAATACGCCCAGCGTCTTGACGCTCGCCTTTAGGGAGTCGCGCAGCGCGGCCTTGAGACCCAATGCATCCTTTACCGGCACCACTTGGGGCTCGGCCATATACAGCCGTATAGTCGCATAGCCCGTGCGGTTCTCGAGATAGTTGAGCCGCCCGCTTATCCGCTCTACCTCCATCTGTATCTGCGAAAGATTGTTTTGAATCGTGATGCTCTCCGTAATCGTCTTGGCCTTTGTCATAAGTTCGAGCATGACCGATTCCTGGGCGCGCCAGTGCTTGAGCCTGCTGTTCAAGTCGACGAATTCTTCCGAGACGTCCTCGCTCGACACATCGAGCGCTTTGACTTTGCCGAGTTTCTTCAGCGATGCCAGGACGCCTTCGAAGTCGCGCGAGGGTATGCGCATAATGACTTCACCGCTCGCGATAGAGGTGCCCGTCGCGTTGCTTTTAGACTGGCTGACGTAACCGCCGGCTTCACGCGCTATCTCTACCGCCCGGTCGTAGCGCTCGTCGAAGCGCCCCTTCGTCACTTTGAGCTCCAGGCTCGCGTTGCGGATTACCCGCTCGTCGAGGGCGGGGATATCGAGTTTAGTAAGGGATGTGCCCATGCTATAGCCGCCGGTGGAATTGGAATACTGCTGCGCCTCACCCCCGGCGCCATCGGGAAGACCCCTTGCCAGCAGCTCGTCTTTGAACTCACTGGTGCCGCTGTACTCCAGCTGTGTGCTGTCGATATCGTGCGCCTCGCTTCTCGACGCATTCAACTGTGCTGAAAGCACCCCTGGTTCGGCCGACTGGTTCTGCGCGGCCTTGTCGCCCGCGGGCACCACCGCCGCCCACTGCTCTTGGAACAAGAAGAAGCCCGTCGTTGCCATAAAGATAATAGCCATGCCGATGAACGCCCAGGGTGCCGCCCGCCTTATCCACGCTTTTTTCATACATCCTCCTATCGTATCGCCAATATCGTCTCCGCTCGTCGAAGGCAATCCTCATCGGTCGCCTGGCCTTTAGACTCCGCAGCGACGCGTTTTGTTCCATTCCAGCGCCTCGCGTTCGCCCCGTCTGTTTAAGAGCGGGCTTCTGTGCTATTCTTTCATCGTAATGTCGTTAGGAATGAGGATGGGATACGAGCCCGGGGATGCCGCAAGACAAAGCCGACCTCGACATGGCGTTAATAAAGAGCTATCTCGCCGGCGATACGGACTCCTTCAACGAGCTGGTCGGCAAATACGAACGGTCCGCGTATAACCTCGCGTACCGGATGGCCGGCAATGCCGCCGACGCCGCCGACCTCACGCAAGAGATATTCGTCCGCCTCCACCGGAATGTAAAGACCTTCCGCGGGGACTCCGCGTTCTCGACCTGGTTCTTCCGCCTGGCGACAAACTGCTGCAAAGACTGGCTGCGCAAAGAAGCACGCCGACCACCCACCCAGGAAATCCAGGACACACTCGTCGCGAACGGCGGAGCCGGCCCGAGTCGACTCTTTGAGCAGAGCGAGACGAAAGCGCTGGTGCAAGCAGCCATCTCAGCGCTGCCGGAGGAGCAGCGCACGGCAATAGTCCTCCACGACCTGCAAGGCTATAGTTACGAGGAAATCGCGAGCATCGCGGAGGTGCCTGTCGGCACGGTAAAGTCGCGCCTTTCGCGCGCGCGCCTCAAGCTGGCCGGGAGCCTCGCCGCCATAAAGGAACAAAACGGGAGATTGAGCGTCTAAATGAACGAGATGTCAAAGTGTGACGATGTACAAGAACTGTT